>DAOMFV010000067.1:15193-27954 GCA_035430005.1 Gemmatales bacterium | reverse complement strand
GAGGGGGCGCGTGCAATCGCAAGGTCCACCCTCGCTAGCGCGTCGGGCTGTCATACTCGTAGAGAAGCACATGAAGATCAAAGTTGCCATCCTCGGCGGATCGGGTTACACTGCTGCTGAGTGCATCGATATCCTGCTGCGTCATCCGAAGGCGGAGATCGTCGCTGTCACCACCCGGCAGGGGGAGAAGGACGCCACGCCGCTGGTATCGGACCTGCACCCACGCTTTGCCCGGCGGATCGATCTGCGCTGTCAGCCTTTTGATGTCAAGCAGTTGAAAGAGCAGGGCGTGCAGTGCGCCTTTGGCTGCCTGCCCCACAGCGTCAGCATGGGGGCGATCCCGCTGCTGCTTGAGGCAGGCATCCGGGTGTTGGATCTCTCGGCTGACTATCGGCTGCGGGACGCCAAGGTCTATGCCGACTGGTATAAGCATGAGCATACCGATCAGGCCAACCTGGCAAAGGCGGTCTATGGTCTGCCGGAGATGTATGGCGATCAGCTTAAGAACGCTCATCTGGTCGCCAACCCAGGCTGCTATCCCCAAACGGGCATCCTTGGCCTCGCTCCGCTGGTGGCGAACCAACTCATCGATTTGAAAAGCATCATCATCGACAGCAAGAGCGGTGTTTCCGGCGGCGGCCGTACTCCATCGCTGACGTTCCATTACCCGGAGTGCAATGAGAGTGTCGCTGCTTACGGTGTGGGCACCCATCGCCATGCGCCGGAGATCGAGCAGGCGCTCTCAGACCTGGCGAAAGAACCAGTGGAGATCATCTTCACGCCGCACCTGATCCCGATGGATCGGGGCATTTTTTCAACGATCTATGCCAAGCCGAAGAAGAGTCACACGCAGCCGGAACTGCTCGAACTCTATCGCAAATACTACGAGAAAGCTCCGTTCGTGCGGGTGGTCGATAGATTGCCTGCCACCAAGGATACGGTTCATACCAACTTCCTGGATATGACAGTTCGGATTGTGCGTGATCGTATCGTGGTGCTGGCCTGCGAAGATAACCTTGTCCGCGGCGCTTCCGGTGTGGCCGTGCAGAACTTCAACCGCATGTATGGGTTTGAAGAGACAATGGGGTTGGTGTAAAGGCCAAAGACTTATTCCAGACGATTCTCTCGCAGAGGCGCGGAGGCGCAGAGAGGACACGGAACAAGTGTGTATTGCCGGGGAATGGTCTAATTGCGATCCTTATTCTCTGCGCCTCAGCGCCTCTGCGAGAGTTATTCTTGAAGTCCATTGACAATACGAGTAATGCCATCACGCAAGAGATCGACGTTAAAGTTGATCAACAAGCTAACAGGTTTCTTCATGAGCTTGAGATACGTCAGCACCTGCTTCCTATGAACTGGGGCAATGGCTTCGATTGATTTGATCTCAACAACGACAAGGTTGTTCACAAGAA
The DNA here is from genome assembly GCA_035430005.1 of Gemmatales bacterium. Taxonomy (GTDB): domain Bacteria; phylum Planctomycetota; class Planctomycetia; order Gemmatales; family HRBIN36; genus JAEUIE01. The sequence goes on along the minus strand of DAOMFV010000067.1, from coordinate 26,542 downwards.
GATCAGCACGGAAGCCAAGGTCAAGTTGTATTTCATCCCAACGAACCGGGATAGCTAATTCGGAGATGACGTCGAGCTGTTTCTTTCTCATCTCATACTGCATGATCCGGTGATAGACCGACTCCAGGAGCCCTGGTCCCAGTTCACGGTGGACATGGATCGCTGCTTGAATAATAGAGCCGGTCAGTTCGTTGATCATTGTCAAATCTCGCACTTAGGTTGCGGTTCGACATTCATATTACGAGGGCAACTTCTTCCCGGTGACACAGGGTAGCTTTTCAATGTGAGTACACCCCTCGGGCAACTCCGCATCTTCAATCACCAGATTCGGATACCCCTCCCGGCTGAAGGCAAACTTCGGTCCGCACTTGGTGCAGATCAGGACGTTCCCCTCCAGTTGCAGGGGAGCCTTGCCCAACGGGCAGACGAGGATGTCTAAGAGTTTCTGGTCGATCATGTCTGTCTCGTATTTTCCTGATACCAGCCCGCAGCGCTAGCAAGGGGGGCGCGTGCAACCGCAAGGTTCACCCTCGCTGGCGCGTCGGGCTGGTATTATTTACTTCTGCCTCACCTGCTCGTGGTAGTACACACCCTTCTTATTGCTGATAACGATATCGAGCAAACCATCGCCATTGACATCGGCGACGGTGAACTGGGTGCCGACGCCGGAATCGGTGTCGATGATGTAGGGAGTGAAGTCAATGAGGCCATCCTTGTTCTTCCTGGCCTTGAACCAGTAGACCATGGCGGGCCAATCGGAGCCCGGTTCGTTGCGGCCATGCGACCACCAACGTTTGCCGGTCACGAGGTCTTTCATGCCGTCGCCATCGATATCCACGAAGTGGGCGGCGTGGGTTTCGGACATGTACTGGGGAAACAGGTCGCGGCGTTCAAACGCGCCGTCGCCACGCTGCTTGTGCCACCAGATGCCGAACTGGTGGGCGGAGGTGGAGATAACATCAGCCTTCTTGTCGTTATCCATATCAATGGCGAACATGTCGGCACAGGCGGGGCCGAGGTTGGCGGCATGGAACTTCCAGGGCGTTTTGCCATCGTAGTTCTCAGGGTGTTCCCACCAGCCACCGGTGCAGATGACATCAAGCCGGCCGTCGCCGTTGAGGTCGCCGACACCGAGGCCATGGGAGAACTTCTGGGTGCCGGGGATCATCTTGCCAGTGCGGGCGACGGGCTTGCCGTCCTTCATTTCAGGAGGCACGCTCGCCTCGGAGATAGGGTGCATCTCCCACTCGGCATAGGGATCCTTGGCGGGGCTGAACCAGGCCATCTGGCCTTCGTTATCGACGCCCGGTTTGTCCTTGGGTTGGAACCCCATGATGAGCACCTTCTTGCCGGTGCCAAACAGGTCGGCGTACTGCGGCGTTTCATTGCAGGCACTGTGCCAGATCGGGTGCTTCTTCCAGTGAACGGGCTTACCCTTGGGGTTTTCGAGCCAGTAGCAGGGTTCGCCGGGGAAGCCGATGACGACGAGATCCACGTAGCCATCGCCGTTGAGGTCTTCGGGCCAGCAGAAGAAGACCTTGCTGTAGTTGTGTTGGCCGTCGCCGTATTTGCCCGGAGGCTGCATCTCGTGGCGGGTCCAGTTTGGGGCTTCGTACCAGTACTCGCCGACGAGGATGTCCTTCTTGCCATCGTTATTGACATCAGCGACAGCACATCCTTCGGAGCGGAAGTTGGTATCGAGGACGTGCCGCTTCCAACTGATGGGCCCCGGCTGAGGCGGCTCGGCGGCGGTGAGGAACAGTGGCAGGCTACAGGCACACACCAGCAGAGCGACAGAAAGGCGGGACATGGGATCAAAGCTCCAGGGGAGGGACAGCGGGGGCAGAGTGTTAGTATCCACACTGGAGGGGGGTTAAGCAAGAATGGCTTGCTATTTTGATGGTAGTCATCACGCTCCGTCGTGATGGGGCGGAGGCTGAGTCTTGAGTCCGGAGAAGACGAACCGACAGGGACATTCGGAGAAAGTAATTTCGTGAACACATCGTTTGTGGAAATGAGATAGTGTCGCCGCTCCATCACGCGGAGCGTGATGGCAACTCTACTTCCCGCTGGCGGTGGTCTTGGTGGCCGCTGCCTTCATGGCGTCACTGGCTTTCTGCATGCGGGCGACCTGAGTTTGAACCAGTTGCAGCTCAGCGGTGGCTGACTGGGCTGCTGCCTGAGCGGGAGTCAACTGATCCTGAGCGCTCTTGACAGCGGCCTGCTTGGCGGGCAACTGTTGAGCGACGGCATTGTTGGCGACCTGGTACTTGCCCAACTCCGCATGGGCGGCGGCTAGCTTATCCTGGGCCGGCTTGGCGGCGGCCAGCATTTGGGCGGCATACTGCTTGGCGGCGGCGAGTTCAGCGGTATGCTTGTTAGCCAAAGCCTGACTTTGCAGGGCGAAGGTGGTGAGTTCGGCGCTGGTGCCGAGCCGGTCTGCAGCTTCCTTGGCTTTGACCGCTGCTTCGGTCAAGCGGACGGCGGCGAGTTCCTTGGCGGGCACCGCAGCCTCGGCGGCCTTGGCGGCAGCGAGCGTGGGGTCGGTGGCGGCCTGGTTGACCATATCCTGCCAATGCTTGACGGCGGCGGCGGCGTCAGTGCTTTGCTTCTGCACCGTGGTGAACTCGCTGGTTGCCTTCTGCATGGTGACCTGCAGCGACGTTAGAGTGGTAGTCGTTTGCGTTTGTTTGATCTTGAGAGCTTCGAGTCGCTTGAGGGCTTCTGCTAATCGCTGATCGAGGCCGAGCGGGTTGCTTACGACCTGACCGATCTCTTTGCCATCGGCGGCGGCGTAGAAGTGAACCTGGCCGATCCAGTCGCCGGTGAGGACCTTGGTACCATCGAAGGCCCAGGCAGCTTTGAGGGCGACATCGGGCGTGCCGGGAGTTTGTTTTTGAACAGCCCCGTCGCCGTTCCAGATTTTGGTGATACGGTCGCGCCCGGTGCTGACGAGCCTGCCATCGTGATGATATTTGACGCTGAGCGCCCCGCCCCCATGAGCGCCCCAGGCCTTGACCTGATTGCCATTCTCCATCTCGAAGAGACGGATTTGGGTGTCTTCGCTGCTGGTGGCGAGGAGGTTGCCATCGGGCCGCCAGGAGACTTCGGTGACAGCGAGTTGCGGCCCACGGATGCCGATGAACTCCTGCCCGCTGGCAGTTTCCCAGACAGCCAGGCCGCCGTTGCGGTCGCCGGTCGCCAGGAGCACACCATCGGGGCTGTATTCGAGAGCGGTCACCCAGTCGGTGTGTTTCTTGAGAGTGTGAAGGACAGTTCCTTCCTTGATCGAATAGATTCGCACCATCTTGGAGGCGTTGCCGACAGCAATCTGCGATTGATCAGGGCTGATGTCGGCGGCGAGGATGGCGTCGGTCTCTTCACCCAGTTCGGTGACCCGGTTGCCCGTCTTGATATCGAAGACGACGGTGCGGCCGGTTTGCCCGCCGCGTCCGCCGGCAGCCAGGAGCAGCGAACCATTGCGGCTGAACTTGAGGACATTGACCTGGCCTTCGGGGAAGGGCAATACACCGATGACATCCTGTGTATCGGTGTGGTAGAGGATGATCGACTTGGCGCTGGCAACAGCGACGACCGGGGCCCAAGGGCTGGCAGCCAGGGCGGTGATGGCGTTGCCACGAGGGGTTTTGACGAGCGGATCGAGCAGCAGACTTTCGCCGGGCATGGGCGGTGGGCCTTCGGGCTTGCCACGGGAGGCGGTCTTGAGGCTGAGGTCCATCTTGGGCTTCTTGGGAGCAGCGGTGCTGCCTGAGCTTTCGAGCGCCCCGCCTTTGATCCAGTTGGCCACCAGTTCGAGGTCCTTATCGGGCAGCTTCGGCGACTTCGGCGGCATCACCGGTTGTTCTTTGTGAGCCATTAGCAGGTAGAGCGTGCTCTGATCGGGGTCGCCCGGTTCGACGATCTTGCCGCGTCCGCTGCCTTCCATGAGGGCAGTGAAGTTTACCAGGTTCAGGCCACCCTGCTTCTTGTCAGGGTTGTGGCAACTGGCGCACTTCTCCCGCAGCAATGGCAGAATGTGCTCCTGGTAGGTGATCTTCTTGTCGTCAGCGGCAAGAAGCCCGACCAGGGTAAGCATCATCATGATGGTGATCGTCGATCGCATACCCAAACTCCGAACCATGTCTTGAATGCTATTAGCTGACTGCTGTTAGCTGTCAGCTAGTGGTTAAACAAAAACTCCCGGCTGTTGAGGATGCCCCAGAAGACGTCTTCGAGAGCTTTCGGTTTATCTGTAGCAGTGTTCACGATGGAGCAGAGGGCATTGAGCTCCTCGCGGCTGACCTTGCGGCTCAGGCAGCGTAGATAGAGGTCTTCGATAATCTCCGCAGGGGTTTTCTTGGCAGCGAGGGCACGGGTGATGACCCCGCCCGATTGCACGCGGTTGCTGACGGTGTCGCCGTTCAACAGGTGCAGGGCTTGCGAGAGATTCGGTTCCATCTTCACTTCGCAGGAGCAGACCGTTTCACGGGTCGCCCGGCCGAAGGTAGTAAGGAAGTAGGTGCTCGCCTGGCCGTCAGCGATCTGCACGGCACGGGCGCCCAGGGGCAGCCCCTGGAACTTGTTCTTGGTCTCAGTCACCTGAGAGACGACATCGAGCAGCACTTCAGCACGCAGGCGGCGAACGGAAGCCTTGGCGAAGTTGCGGGAATCCAGTTCGTTCGATTCGTTAGGCTGCGTCACCAGTTGATAGGTGCGGGAAGTGCAGATATCGCGGATGAGCTTGCGGAAGTCGTACTTGTTGGTGCGGAACCGTGTGCCCAACTCCTGAAGAAGTTCATCGTTGGCGGCAGGGTTACTGACACGCACATCATCGACCGGCTCGACGATGCCCTTGCCGAAGAAGTGCGTCCAGACGATGTTGGCGAGGTTGGTGGCGAAGTAGGGGTTCTTATCGGAGGCGAGCCAGCCGGCCAGCACTTCACGGCGGTCTTTGCCGGCGGTATTGGGCAGTTCACCGCCGAGGAACTTGGGGGGGAGCGGTCGGCCCTTGGTGGGGTGATTGATCTCGCCGCCACCTGAGTTGAAGACGATCAGTTCACGAGGGTCTTCAGCACCCTTACGGCCTACCTGCGAGAAGAACGAGGCAAAGCTGTAGTAGTCGTCCATCGTCCAGCGGTCGAACGGATGGTTGTGGCATTGAGCGCACTGCACACGCATGCCCATGAAGACCTGGGCGACATTCTCCGTCATCTTGAGTGTGTCAGTTTCCATCTGGTAGAAATTGGTGGCGGGGTTCGAGAACGTGCCACCCTTCGAGGAGAGCAGTTCCTGCACCATTTGATCCATGGGAACGTTGTTCGAGATGCGATCCTGCAACCAGTTGAAGTAGAGCAGAGTCGATTTGTAACTGACGTTCTGAGTCGAGCGAATCTGCAGCAATTCCGCCCACTTCATCACCCACACTTCGACGAACTCCTTCCGACTGAGTAGTTCGTCAACCAGCTTCTCACGCTTCTTCACGTCGGTATCGTCGAGGAACTTCTTGACTTCCTCGGCGGTCGGAACGGTTCCGATGATGTCGAGGAAGACCCGGCGGAGGAAGGTGGCATCATCGCAGATGCCGGAGGGGTACATGCGCAGCTTCTTCAGCTTGTTGAAGACCAGCGTATCGATGTAGTTATTTTCAGGCACATTCGGGAAGGCGAACTGCAAGCCCTTGGGCAGCACGATGAACGGAACGCCGGTGTTGAAGGTTTCGAAGCGGGCGGAGATGAATGCTTCACCCCGTTCGCCGGCGGTGACAAAGCCTTCCTGCGAAACCGCGGCGGAGCGATCATTGTTCGTCATGAAAAAAGCCAGATGCGTCACGTCACGGTCGGAACCGTCTGAATACTTGGCCCGGACGGTGAGCTTCTGGGTTTCGCCTTTGCCGTCGAGCACCGCCCCCTTGGGATAGAGTTCCAGGGAGATGGGCTTGGCGACGGTGTCAGCGTCCTGCGGAGCGCCGGCTCGAAGCCAGCGGACGATTTCGTTGTAGAGTTCGCCGCCCTCTTCCATCTTCTTGCCGCCGGTGTGGGGCACCTTGCCGGTGCTCTTCTCCAGCATCATGCTCGCCTCGGGCACAGCCAGGTTAATGCGTCGGCCATTGAGTTCACGGGTCAATCGATAGTGATCGCCATCGGGGTCAAAGCCGAACAGCGACAGGCGGAAACCATCCTTGCCGCGGGCAGCGCCATGGCAGGAGCCGACGTTGCAGCCAGTCTTCATGAAGACCGGCATGACATCGAGCTTGAAGCTGATAGGCCTGTCAGCGGTGGCGTCTTTGACGACGACGGGAACGACCACATCACGCCCGGAGTAGCTGATCTTGAGTTCAGTCGCGCCATCTTTGATTGGGTAAAGGGTGCTCCTGTCGAGCTTGACCAGGCTGCCATCTTTAAGTTGCGGTTTGACCTCGGCGGTAACATCACGGGTGATGCCATCACTGAAGGTGGCCTGGACGATGAACGACTGCCGATCTCGCAAGGTGCTCAAGTTGATGTCGGCAGGGTAGACGGCGACGCTGGTGATGGTGGGTTCGCCGGCCTGTAGAGCTGTGATCAGCAGCAAGCTTAGAATAACTAACGAAAATCGCATGATCGGGTGACTCCCGAGGTGTAGTAAGTGTGTCGTAGTCATGAGAGGTTACGGCTTCCCTCCCGCGGCTGCCTTTTCCTTCTCCGCCTGCTCCACTCGCAGCTTCTCCAGCCGGGAGAGTTTCTTTTCCGTCTTGGCCGGGGCTGCGGCGGGCGGTGGCGTGGCTGCTGCCACCTTCACGGGCTGGTTAGCCTTCGGAGCGGCTGGTGCATCGATACGGAGGACGGTGCCGCCGATCTGGTGCAGCATCTGTTCGCCTTGTTCAGGGATGTAGACCTGGGCAAAGATGCCCTGATGCTGGCCGGGCGGGCTGTCTTTCTGGGTCGTCAGCTTGACCACGATCTCTTTGGTGTCTTTGGTCACGTCCATGACCGGGGCCTTCACATTATGGGGCAGGCCGACGACATGGACCTTGGCCACGCCCTCGAACGGCTTGGTGATGGCGAGCTTGCAGAGCAGTTCGGTTTCCCTTCCCTGTTCGACGGCGGGGCGATCCATGCTCATCGACATGTACGGGGCGCCGACATCGAGAGTGATTAACTGCGAGGATACCCAGGCGGGGCCGAAGCCGGTCTCAGCGAAGGCGATGACGCAGATCTTCCACTTTCGCACCGGGGCGTTGGGGGCGGCGTTGATCGGGTAGTCGCCCACATCTTTATCGCCTGGCACCGTGATGCCGCTGGCTGAACCGATGCCGGGAGGATTCCACAGCATATAGACATTGACTGGCTGCTTGAAGTCCTTGTTGCGTTCGACTTTCACCTTGAGGTTCGTCGCTCCGTTGAGCACCAGCGGAGCCTTGGGCTGTTCCAGCGAAACCTTGAACGGCACTTCCTGGGTGACAGCCATGGCGGCATGGTAGGTATCTAAAGCGATATAGCTGCCGACGTTCTGCACATAGACCAGATCGGCCCGGAGCTTCATGCCGCCATCGATGTTAACCTTGGGATCGGTGTGCTTGACTCGCAGATCAACGAGGCTGCCCGCAATCGGAGCGTCCGCAGCGGCGTTCACCACCACGGGCACCGCATCGACATTGTCTGCCATCACATCGCAATCAAGGGTCAAACCCTTGGGCAGCCCGTTGGCATAGACCTGCATCGGCCCGCCGAAGTTGGCTCTGCTGGCATAGGTCAGCACCGCCATGCGGTTGCCCCGGGGCACAGCGACGGTCTGTCGATCCTGATTCGGTTGGTTGTTGCCATCGACCTTGGGGAAGAAGGTGCTGACAGTGGGTACCACAGGAGTGAACTCGACACGATAGGTGAAGGTGGGGCCACCTTTGAGGAGGTGATCGTGGAGATGCAGCACATATTCGCCGTCAGCGGGGGCGGCCCAGCGGAAGTAGGAATCGGGCTTGATCGCATCATCATCGCCGACGAGATAGCCGCCATCGGCCTTGTGCATGTGCATGACCGAATCGAGTGGAGAACGAATGCGCCGGGCGTAACAATGCACGTCAAAGGTTTGTCCCTTCGTTGCTTTGAAGCGGTACCAGTCGTGCTCGTTGGGGGCACTGATAATGCCATTGATCGCCTGCGTGTTAACGTCGAAGACATTGGGCTTGGCCAGTTCACTGGGGCCGGCTTCGACATAGTTGCCGAGGGTGCTCAATCGGAAGGGCAGGGGCGAAGGGGAGATACCGCCCGCATCCTGCATGAAGATGCCGAAGTTGGGATCGAGCGTGGTGGGCAGCTTGATCTTCTGCTTGACTGGCCCGCCGGCATCGCCGAGGAAGGTGACTTCGACTTCTTCACCAAGCTTGCCACCTGCTGGGATACAGGCGACGGGGCGGGGGAAGGTGCCGACATGGAGACGGTAGCGGCATTCGCCGTTGCCGCCGTAGCTGGTCTCACGCACCATGATGATGTAGGTGCCATCTTCGGGGATGATCACGCTCATGACGCCGTCCTGGGCGGCAAAGGCGCTGTCATCGCTGGTGGCAATCTCAAATCGTTTGCTGTTGAGGATGGCGATGGCCGGGTCGAACACCGTTTGATTAGCGAGCCGCATGCCTTCGATTTCGACCGAGAGACGCTGGCCTTTCTTGCAGTCGACCGAGAAGTAATCGACATCTTCGTTATCAATGGTGCCGGTGACGGTGACATTGAGCGGGATCTTCTGCGGGCTCTTGAAGTCGTTGTTCGGTTCTTTCTCAGCGACTTCGGGCAGTGCGCCGACGAAGAGGGTCTTCAGATCGCTGATGCCGGTAGCGGTGCGGACACGGAAGCAGTGTTGTCCCAGACGGGTTTCGGGGGCGATCTTGATCTTGGCTTTGACCACATTATCATTGACGACTTCGATCTTGCCAACGGTGAAGCAGCCGGGGGTATAGCAGAGGATTTCCTGAGCATCCTTCAGGCGAGCGCCGTTGAAGGTAAACTCGACCTCAGTACCACGTTGGCCGCCACGGGGGGTGATAACGCCGAGGTTGGGGGAGGCGGCGTTGGCGAACGCAGGGGCTAACAAAGCCAGAATTACTGCAAGTCGTTTCATCAGGGTGCCTCGTATTCTCTTGTCCCCGGTCTCCGACCGGGGACACACTGCATGCCCGGCTCTGCCGGGCTTCTTCATAACCATCCCGGCGGAGCCGGGGAAACAGTGCGTCCCCGGTCGGAGACCGGGGACGAGTGTTCCTGCGGAACACTACGCCAACAGTTCCTTCTTCACCTCGCCGCCATCCACGACCCGGATCGGTCGGCTGCCTGGGGCGAGGAGCTGCTTCTTCGGCTCGATGCCGAGCAGCGTGTAGATCGTGGTTGACCAATCATCGATGTTCAGTGGATCATCCTGCGGTTCGCTGGCGGTCGAATCGGAGGAGCCATAGACGCTGCCACGCTTGATGCCGCCACCGGCCATCACAATGCTGAAGACCTTCGGCCAGTGATCGCGGCCGGCGTTGCCGTTGATCTTCGGCGTGCGGCCAAACTCGGTGGTGACCATGACCATCGTCGAATCGAGCAGGCCACGTTGATCGAGATCGCTGATGAGGCGGGCAAAAGCCTGATCGAAAGCAGGCATCTGTCCCTCGGTGCCACCCTTGATGTTGTTGTGCAGGTCCCAGCCGCCATAGGTCATGGAGACGAACCGCACGCCGGCTTCAACGAGACGACGAGCCAGGAGCATTCGCTGCCCGGCTGTGTTGCGACCATATTCATCCCGCAGCTTGGCTGGTTCAGCGTTGATGTTGAACGCTTCCTTGGCCTTCTGCGACGAGAGCAGGCCGTAAGCACGTTGATAGAAGGTATCCATCGCTGAGATGTTGTCAGCCTTCTCCTTGGCGGCGAAGTGGGCGTTGACCGTTTCGAGCACACTGCGGCGAGTTTCAAAACGCTTCACATCCACGCCACCTGGCAGATCGAGATCCTGCACACGGAAGCCACCGTTGGCAGGGTCGCTACCCAGGCTGAACGGAGCGTATGCAGCACTCAGGTACCCGGTGCCGGCGTAGTTGGTCGGCAGGCTGGGGATGCAGACATAGGGAGGCAGATTGTTGCGAACGCCGAACTCATGGCTGACGACGCTGCCGAAGCTCGGATATTCGAGAGCCGGGCTGGGTCGGTAGCCGGTGAACATATTGTGGGTGCCCCGTTCGTGGGCCGCTTCACCGTGGGTCATCGATCGGACGATGGTGAGCTTGTCAGCGACCTGAGCGGTGTTCTTGAGGGCCGAGTTGATGAACACGCCGGGCAGCTTGGTGGGGATGGAGCCCATCTCGCCACGATATTCGATGGGGGCGTTGGGCTTGGGGTCGAACGATTCCTGATGAGCCATGCCGCCCGGCATGAAGATCTGGATGACCGACTTGGTTTTGCCTTCCTTGCTGACCGGTTGGTAGTAGCCATCCTTGCCCTGAGCCGAGGACTGCATACGGAGGAACTGATCAAGGGTCAGCCCCAGGCAGCCGAGGAAGCCGATGTGCATGAACGAACGCCGGCTAGGCTTCTTGAAATGAGCAGGGTCAGCGAACCAGGTGCCTGGTTGAATCAGTGCCATCGGAAACTCCCGTGAGGAGCGAGAAAAAGGTCAATGTTTAGGATACGTCAGACGTTAGGTGGGAGACAAGCGAGCGTCGCCACAATACAGGCGAGCAAGTGGTGGGATAATGGAATGTTACATGAGAATGGAGAAAAGGGAAGGGGGAAACTAAGAAATTAGGAGGTCGTGGAGGGGATCAGGTAGGCGAGGCTCCTGCATGATTGATCCGTAAAGGATGAATCCTCTCTTGTCAAAACGAGTACAGAGGGTGTAACCAGATTCTCTTAGCGCGAAATTGCCCAATAATTGTGCCTTGCTCAGGGCGTTGCGAGAGATTCGCCGTGTTTTATTAGAGATCAGTGCTCACACCAAACGCCTGAATAGTTCACGAGTCTCATAAACCACCAGAGGATTTGGTTACACCCAGTACAGACTCTGTTCGGCCCACTTCTACTTGTCCCAAACCCAACGACATGTCATCATAATAACCCCTGTTTGTAGCATGAGGCTGGAAAGATGACCAAGCGCCTGCGACCGAAGTTGATCGATTGTCTGCGACAATACAACCTGCAAACCTTCATTCATGATCTGATCGCCGGCCTGACCGTAGGCCTGGTGGCGTTGCCGTTGGCTATGGCGTTTGCAATCTCTTCGGGGTTGAAACCTGAGGCGGGGATTTACACGGCGGTGATTGCAGGGTTCCTCATCTCGGCACTGGGCGGGTCGAAGACGCAGATCGGCGGGCCGACCGGGGCGTACGTCGTCATTGTGTTT
>DAOMFV010000067.1:0-15183 GCA_035430005.1 Gemmatales bacterium | reverse complement strand
ATCGTCGTTGGCATCGTGGCGACGCATGGGGTGAATGGGTTGTTCCTCTGCACCATCATGGCGGGGTTGATGCTGCTATTCCTGGGGCTGACGGGGCTGGGGTCGGTTATCAAGTACATGCCCAAGCCGGTCGTCATCGGGTTTACGAATGGCATTGCGGTGCTCATCGCCAGCACGCAGATCAAGGACTTCCTTGGCCTCTCCATCGACAAGGTGCCTGGCGAGTTCGTCGAACGGATGAAGGTGCTGTGCGAACACTTTCACACCATCTCGTGGATGTCGACAGCGATGGGCGGTGCTGCGCTGCTGATCATCATCCTGTGCATGAAGTACGTGAAGCGGGTACCGGGTTACATCGTGGTGCTGATCCTGGGCACGCTGGCTGTCTATCTGTTCCAGTTGCCGGTCGAGACGATTGGCTCACGCTTTGGCGGCATCCCCAGCGGGTTGCCTGCGTTCCAAGTGCCTGAGTTCCGGTTCGAGATGATTCAGCCTCTGCTCTCACCCGCTCTGACCGTGGCACTACTGGGGGCTATCGAATCGCTCCTCTCGGCTGTCGTCGCTGATCGCATGAGTGGCGACAAGCATAACCCCAATGTCGAACTAGTGGCCCAGGGCATCGCCAACATCGTGACGCCGTTCTTTGGCGGGCTGCCTGCCACGGGAGCCATCGCCCGGACAGCGACGAACATCCGCAGCGGGGCGAAGACGCCGGTGGCGGGGATGATTCATGCCCTCACGCTGCTGATGGTGCTGCTGGTGGCGGCGCCGCTGGCCAAGTACATTCCCCTCTCGGTGCTGGCGGCGATTCTGTTCGTCGTCGCCTACAACATGGGCGAATGGAAGGAGATTCCCAAGCTGATCAAAATGTCGTGGCCCACCATCCTCGTCTGGCTGACGACGTTCGCCCTCACCGTCTTCACCGACCTGACGATTGCGGTGCAGTTCGGCGTCATCCTGGCGGCGATTCTCTTCATCCGCAAGGTCTCGCACACCACGACGGTCTCGAAGGTGACGAGTGAATCGATTGAGCGTGACCGCCGACATAATCTGCTGGATAAGGACATCCCCGACTACGTCACGATCCTCCGCATCCATGGGCCGTTCATGTTCGGTGCAGCGGAGAAGCTGAACGAGTACGCCGACCAGGCGGAGAAGTTCTCGCCGATCGTGATTCTGCGGCTGCGGAACATGACAGCGATGGACGCCACGGGGATGATGGCCATCGAAGAGTTTGCGGACAAGTTGCATGCAGCGGGGAAGGAATTGCTACTGTGCGGTGCCCGGCCTCAACCGGCAGAGATGATGAAACGTACCGAGTTCAGCAAGCATGTGGGCGTGGAGAATGTCTGCGAGACGATCAGCGACGCGCTGGCCAGGGCACGGGTGGTGCATGGGGAAAGTTTGGTGTGAGTCTTTTCTCCCCTCTCCCCCGGAGGGAGAGGGGGCGGGGGTGAGGGGGGCACGGGGAGACGCTGCCATCCCATTCTGATGCCTTGGCACAGGTGTTTTGCGAAATCAATCACCACTCACAGTTCAATCGACTTCAATCGAAACAAGCACAATTCCTTTGCCTCGTTCGCAGAACCAGAGAAAAGGGCTGCAATCATGTAGGTCTTCATCGGTGTAGTGCATTGTGCCACAACGAGGGCAGTTCCAATGGATATGAACACCGCCGGAACCACCCTCTGCATCCCAATTATGCACTTCACCAATCGTTATGGGGATTTCCATATCCACTGATTCAATGCTCCAGCGATCCATTTCATTCGGGTGGTACCATGAATTGCGAGACATTAATTCATCACGCAGCTTCTCCTCGCTCTTGTGGATCTGTTTGCAGTCACCATCCAAAAGAGCACGCCATACGGTGATGTGCTTAGTGTCATATCGATGCATATTCAGGTACTTCCCACTCCGCTGGGTGCCATGCTTCTAACTATGTCTGATTACAAATACTTGTCTTCCTCGTTTCGGCTGCATGGTTAGCGGGGTACCGCAAACCATGGTAACAGTACTCCTGTCTAGTGTGCAATACCTTAGTAGATAGGCAGGGGTCAAATGAGTACATTTGACCCCTGCCACGGCTAAGTGGTACTCATACCACCAACAATCATCCCCGTTCCACCGCCGCCTTGATATCCTTCAGGTCTTGCAGAATATGCTTTTTGATCATCCCTTTGAAGAAGAACATGGGCAGCGACATGATTCTGGCAGCGAAGCCTTGCGGTTGGGTGTCGTGGGAACTCGTCAACGTCAGGCCGTCGCTGGTTTCGGAAATACGCACAGTGGTGAGGAAAACGAAGCCGCCATCCTGGGCCTGGGTCTGGTAGAACTCGTTCTCGACAGCCTGGGTGATCCACTTTTCGACAGTTGCCGGTTTGCCGAAGAGGATGCGAGTCTCACGCCATTTGAGCCCGACGAGACCATTGGCCGGCTTTTCGACTATCTCGATCTTCTCGATGCCGGTGATGATCTGGGCAGCGTTTTCGATATTGGTGATGGCAGCCCAGAGGGCTGGCTTGGTGGCGTTGATGGGGAGGTGGGCGGAGACGAGCATGGGGGAGTCCCGGAACTTCAATGATGAATCTAATGCATATGGTGCTATTCAGATATCGTTCCATCTGTGAAACCACGGAGATATTGCTCAAGATTGTTCGCAACCCAGGAGCGATTGTCCATTTCGTGATCCCAGCGAAAGATGTCATTCTTGTAGCAAGCATTCCCGTCTGACATGATCGGATAGGCAAAGAGGTCGCCGTTCCCAACTTCACCAATGAATAAGAGGTGGTCGAACGGCATGTACTGTCCCTTCAAATCTGGTGAACTACGATATTCACGGTTTTCGCTTACGATCATCTCGGCAGGCCAAACGAGCCAGCAACCGAAAGGCCCGACAACGCCATCAGTCGAAAGTAGCAGACTTCGCAAAGCATCAGGGAAGTTTATGCACAGTGCATTTTCCGCGGCCTTTACCGTACCTTCGGATGCAGGATCGCATAACTCGACTTCCTCATGCAGGGTCGGGAGCCACTTGCGCCAGTCAGGAAATGTCTGCTTGCGACGCTTAGCCATTGTTTATCCCAATCAAAAGATCACATCATATCCCATGCCTTTGCGCTAGTTCAAGAGTTAACTTGCACGAATAGCGTGGGCTTGCATGCTCGCCCTGTTTCAGCCCCTGATAAGGGGCGACCGGGATGTAGCTGGCAGCGAAGCTGCCAGAAGAGAAGCAAGAAGAGAAAGAGCCCCGATAGGGGCGAATGAAGCGGTGTCTTGCCCTAAGTCATCGTCATGGATTTTCCTTGCAAGCCGAAAGGAAACAAATATTATTCAGCAGTCAAAGGACCATTCACCCGAGGTTGTTTATGTCGATTATTGGCACGGTGCCGTCGCCACTCAAGATTCGCTATGCATTTGGCTCCGAGTATTTTCCACTCCGAAATATCGTTACGCATGAAAAGTATTTTCTAGAGCATCACCAGGGTGGGGCGATCATGTTGGTATTCCTGGCCAGCGTCAACGACGGGTTGATATACGGATTGAACTGGCGTTTCCTTTATCAATTTTTCCACGAGTTGTGGGAAGAAGTCAAAGTCGATGACACCATCCGCAAACCTCATTTCGCCTTCGTGCTCTGGGAAAAAGTCGACTTAGGTTCACAGGTCACACAATGGTTGACAGACATCCAAGTCAACTATCCGGTACTCACACTTACCCACCAAGAAATCGGCAGTCCCAACACCTTTGAAGGCCTGTTTGATAGTTATGAAGCCTACTCCGGTGGATCGGGCGGATGGAAACCAGGCGATTGGTTCGATGGATTCAATCACTTCGATACGATGACAGCATCTCTGCCCATCGCCGTTTTCATCGACGTCGGCTATCGCATTTGCACTTCTTACTCTTTTACGCAAGACGACATGTGGGATCTCATCAAGAAAACTGGACGCCATGATATACTACGCCAACAGCTTCATGAGACGTGGCGTGGTTGCAATATGATCCACGATGCAGGCATTCGGGTTCCGCATGGGCCGATCATTTCACAAATTCTCTTCGGTGGGACAGGTGATGGCGGTGGGAAAGGAATTACCCCAGGAGGCATACCCAAGCCGATAGATCCCTGGGGACCTTTCGAGAAAATGAATCGTGCAGAGCGAGATCTGCTTTACCACCTGGCCCAGTTACAGCTTTCGAGCGGGCTTTCGAATCCAGAAGACCGTGCAGCCATCGCCGGGCAGACGCTTGAAATGATGTGGAAAGCGGTGGAGAAAATACAACGAGAACGAATGGTTCCAAACAATAAACTGTCAGTCAGCAAACGGATTGAAGAGATACGAGAGAAAGCGGCGCGAAACGAGCAAGGTTGAAATTCTTGTGCATGGATGTAGATCCTTTTGATCAAGAAGACAAAGACAAGTTACCAGAAAGATTGCAACGACTAGCCGGGTCTTTGTTCCAATCGCCCCTATCGGGGCTCTTCACCATGATTGAACCTGGTTCTGGCAGCTTCGCAGCCAGCTACCGCCGGGTCGCCGCCTATCGGGGGCTGCAATCAGTTATCTTGCAACTATGACACCTTCGTATCGCTCTGGTTCCTCCCCTTTCCAAGGGGAGGTTAGGTGGGGTAGTTGTTGGCGAAGTTATCGTGCGTTCGACCCCCTCTAACTCCCCTTTGGAAAGGGGGAGAACCAGACGCCTTCATCTCCTCTTGAGGTAGCAATCCATAGAGTGCCTCTAAAACACGAAGCGCAAACCCCTCACCCCCAGCCCCTCTCCCCAGAGGGGAGAGGGGAGTAAGACAAGAGACTCACATGACACGCATCGCAGGCTTGATGATCGGTGGCATCCTGGTGTGGTGTCTGACTTTGACCATTATGGCTCAACCGCCCGGCAAAGGGCCGCCAGGAAAAGGTGGACCGGGGAAGGGACCGCCGGGCAAGGGTGGTGGGATGAGCCAGCAGCCGGCGCATCCTGAAGACAAGGCGAACTTCGGCGATGGCAAGGAGAACCCGGAACCTGCTACTCCCAGTGGGCTGACACATCTCGGTGGCCGATGGTATCACAAGCAGGGCACGCCGAAGACTTATATCTATCGTGATGCGAATCGTTACATCGAGCCGTTTGGCAACATCGGCGATTCTAACAAGGATGGCATCGCTGATCTCATCGTCAGCCATGATGAGAAGTACATCATCCTCGATTCGCAGAACCTGCCGAACCATCCGCACGCTCCGTTCCCCAACAGCGGCAACCCGAACAGCGTGATCGCTCAGAAGATGCGGTTCAAGCTGCCCATCGTTCCGAAGAAGGCGGACAGCATCACCCGGGTGCCGATGGGGCCGATCGGCGTGGCGGTCAATGGGGTGGTCTTCTTCAATCCGTTTGAAGCGGGCGGCATGAATGCGGTGCAGGGCTATCGCAGCGAATGGCTCGATTCGTGTTGCGGGCATCCTCAGCAGTCGGGGGTCTATCACTATCACAAGTACCCGAGTTGCGTAAAGTCGCCGTTCCCCGACGATGGCCATCAGCATTCGCCGCCCATTGGTTTCGCCTGGGATGGCTACCCGGTCTATGGGCCGTATGAATCGGATGGGGTGGAAGCGAAGTCGCTCACCGGCGACAATAAGCTCGATGTGTGCAATGGCCACTTCGATGCCGAGCGTGGGTACCATTATCATGTAACGCCGGAGAGGTTTCCGTACGTCCTCGGCGGGTATGCCGGCGTGGCGGAGCAATCGAATGGGCGGGGCATTGGGCGTGATCCGGTCGGGGCAATACGGGACAACGCTACCGGTGTCAGCCGATATGATCAATCGCTGAAGGTGACACCGGGGACGATTGGTCGGGGCAAGACGTTTTCCTTGAAGGTGGAGTTGTTGCAATCAGCGGGGCGAACGCAGGAGTTGCCGAGCAGGGTGGTGCTGGGGCCTTACGTTGCAACGTCGGTGAAGAGGGAGGGAAGCAACATCGTGGTGGAGGTGCCTATTCCGAAGGATGCGGCCTGTTGTCAGTATGACATGCATCTGGAGTATCGTTCGGGAAGCAACAGGGGGCCGACGGTGGTGAAGCAGAATGAGGCGGTAAGAGTGAAGGAGTAGGGGATTGTAAAAGGCAGCAAGTACAATGCTCCCCCTCACCCCCAACCCCTCTCCCTCCAGGGGACAGGGGAGAAATGGATTACTTGCTTTCTGCTTCCTGTAGAAGGGTTTTGATCATCACCTCATCCTGCCAGGATTGTGGCGTGAGGCTGGCGGCTTGCATCGCCAGGCGTTGCTTGGCTTGTTGCAAGGTGGCTTCGGCGAGGGTGGCCTGGCCGAGTTGTTTTTGGGTGTGAGCGAGCCAGAGGAGGCGGAGGACATCCGTCTCAGGGCTGCTGGGGAGGTCTTTGAGTTTGGCCAACGCTGCTTCAGCCTGACCAGAGTGGAGGAGCAGGGCGGCGTGGGTCAATTGCAATGATGCATCAGTGGGTTTGTCAATTAAAGCAGCCTCGATCCACGTTATCAGAGTCTTCGGTGAGGTTCCGGGCAACTTGTGTAACACGGCAATGCCGGCGACAGCTGCTCTGCCGGTGGTGTCGAGCTTGTTGTTATTCAGCAGCGTCAGCAGTTCTATCTCGAAGCCGGCGATGTTGCCCTGATCGAGCATCATGAGGGCTGGGGTAATCAGTCTGCATTCAGGCTGTTGCAGACGAGTCGCCTGGCCGATGTCACGCACTGATTCACGCCATTGCTTGAGCTCGCCGTAAGCTCGGCCACGCTGGAGCCAGCCATCGACCAGCGTGGGGTTGGTGCGCAGCAGTTGGGTGGCGGTCTCGATTACCTTGGGCCAGGCACCCAGTTGGCTCCACGCCTCAGCCAATCGACGACGATAGTCGGCGGACTTGGTCGTCAGTTGAGTGAGACGTTCAAGCTGCCAGGCGAGGGCGTACCAGTTCTTGTTCTTCTCGGCGGCCTGGGCCTGCGTCTCATGCCAGGTGATGTCATCGGTGGGGACGTAGGTCTGTTCTGATTTGGATTGAACCTGTTGATAACGTTTGCGAATGGTGGCAGCGTCGAGCAGCGTCATGCCGCCCTGCTTGTCAACTTCCATGCCGGTGAGGGCCTGCATCAGTACCAGAAGCTCATCGGTCTTCATCTGGTTGACATCGAGTGTATCCTTCCATGGCTGGCCGTACCAGGCTGGCAGCTTGGGGGTGATGGGCTCACCGGTGGCAGTATCCCAGACACGGGTGGTGCCATCGAGGCTGGCGCCGAACAACGTGGAGCCATCTTCACTGAACGTGAGAAGGTAGACGCCTCCTTCGACCCTGATCGGAGCAAAGAGGTGTTGTCCGGTCGTCGCATTCCAGAGTCGAACCGTATTGTCTTCACTACCCGAAGCGAGGATAGTGCCCCGGGGGTGGAAGGCGATGACATTCACCCGGCAGGTGTGCTGTTCAGCGGTCTTCCAGCGAGGTTCACCGGATTTGGTGGACCAGAGCTGCACGACGCCGTCAAACCCGCCGGTAGCGAGCCATTCGGAATCGTTCGAGAAAGCAAGAGAGGTGGTGGCTCCGCCGGTCTTCAGCGTGGGCACCACCGGTTCACGGGTTTGAGCATCACGAATGCGGACCGGCTGATCGCCTCCATAGTTGGCGGCCAACTTGCCATTGGGGCTGAGCTGCAATCGAGAGTCAGTGCTCAAGCAGGGTTGGGCTGCTTTTTTGAATGCAGTCTGGTCAATCTCGTCCTCTTGTTCAATCGGGAGAATCCAGTGCCGAAGCAAACGATCTTGTCCGGTGACGAGAATACCCCGTCCGTTTGGGGTGAACCGTGCGACTTGCGGCGTGCCATTGTTTCGCAGTGGCGAGATCACCAACTTGCCCGTCCGAATGTTCCAGACACGGACGAAGTTGTCTTCGCTGATGGTCGTCAGCCAGCGGCCGTCGGGGCTGAATTCAAACTCGATTACTTTGCTGCCATGATGCATCCGTTGACTATATTGCTTGCCGGTCGCAACATCCCAGACGATGCACTGCTTGTCTTCAGATGATGAAGCGAGATAGCGGCCATCGGGGCTGAATCGTACTTGAGTGATGGCACCGTTATGTTGCCAGGACGTGGGGAGGGCCAGTTCGCCAGTAGCGAGGTTCCACAGAAAGACTCGACCATCATCATCGCCACTGGCACCAAGCTTGCCATCAGAGTGAATATCGACTGAGGTGACCGGGCTGCCGTGCTTCATGGCCGGCACTTTGATGTCAGCCTTGGCCAGGTCCCAGTATCGTACATATCCATCCTGGCTGGGAACGAGAGCGAACTTGCCATCGGGGCTGAGAGCCACTTCCTTGACGAAGCCGTTGTTGGGCATCGAACTGGTCAAGCGTTCGAGATCGCTGCGGCGATAGACGACCAGGCCGCCCTGCTTGCCGATGGTGACGATTGATTTTCCATCGATTGAGAAGCTGACTACCGCCAGTCCCTGGCCCAGGACTCGTTGCTGGCCCGATTCCTTTTCCCAGAGCTTGCAGGATCCATCAACACTGAGCACCAGAAGTTCTTTGCCATCGGGCGAGAATGCGATCGAGGCAATCGGGGTGCCATGCTCCAGTGGAAGTTGACTCGCTTTCCCGTCGGCGAGGTTCCAGAGGCGAACCAGTCCGGCATTGCCCCCCGTGGCGATGATGGTGCCATCGGGGCTGAGGGCAAGATCATTGACAGAGGATTCGTGTTCCCACACATGGGCAAGAATGGGGCAGTGGGCCAAGACCGCGGCGATGCGTTTGCGGTGAATCGTTTCGCCGGCCTTATTCGCTTCATCCAGCTTCAAAGCTTCAGCGAACCAGCCTGCGGCTCCCATCACTTCTCCCCGGTCGAGAAGCTGTGCTCCGTTGGCGACGGCGAGGCGAATCAGACGTTGCTTGCTTTCGTTGGCAGCAAGGGTGGCCTGTTCCTCTGCAACTTCGGCGGCACGAGCGCGTTCCGTGACGGCGGCATAGGCCCAGATTCCCAAAACAATAAAGGAAAGAACACCTGTCACGATGGAAGCGATGAGTGCAGCGACTAAGGGATGGCGACGTACCCATTTGACAGTGCGTTCGATGCGACCGGCCGGGCGAGCACTGATGGGTTTGTTCTCAAGGAAGTTATCGAGATCGTCAGCCAGGGCGGCGGCTGTCTGATAGCGGCGGTGTGGCCCTTTCTCCAGACATTTCAGTGTGATCGTTTCGAGATCGAGGGGCAGCTTGGCGACGAGCTTGCTGGGAGCAACCACCTCGCCCCGAATCACCTGCATGATGGTATTGACGGGGGTATCGGCGCGAAAGGGAGGCCGGCCTGTCAGCATTTCGTACAGGATGGCGCCCAGGGCGTAAACATCGGTGGCGGGACCGATCAGACCGATATCACCGATGGCTTGCTCCGGCGACATGTAGCTGGGCGTGCCCATAATTGAACCGGCATGGGTCATGCCCGTGGCAGCGCCTTCCTGCTGCTTCGCCAAACCAAAATCGGTGATTTTCGGTGTGCCGTAATCAACCGAGACATGGGAGAGAATGCTCTGCTTGCCCCCGGAGCGACTGCCGAACGAACTCCTGCTGCCACTCTTCTGATGTGAAGCGGCAGACTGCGACGGGCCGGCATCACCCAGAACAAACTGATTGAGAAGAATGTTGACCGGTTTCAGATCACGGTGAATGACTCCTGCCTCATGGGCCGCCTGCATGGCCCGGGCGAGTAGTTCCACCAATCGAGCTGCTGCTCGGGGTGGCTGCGGAACGCCCCGTGTCTTCTCCGCCAGATTACCCCCTTCGACGATTTCCAGAGCGATGTAGGGATGGCCTTGATGAACTCCCACATCGTAGACCTGAACGATGTTGGGATGCTGAACCTTGGCCAAAGCCTCTGCTTCAGCCTTGAATCGAGCCAGTTGTGTCTCGCCGGTATGGGCCCCGGAGAGGATCATCTTCAGAGCGACGATCCGGTTGAGAGCAATCTGCCTGGCTTTGTAAACCACCCCCATTCCGCCACGACCCAGTTCGCCGATAATTTCATAGCCGGCGACGCTGGCAACTTCCTTGCCGTCTGGAACACTCGGTATCGACAGGGGCGTGCCGGCTCCTGCCATCGTCGCTACGGGACTGGGTTCAGGAGGCTGATAGGCCATCGTGGCGTCGGGCTGGGAGTTCGGCTCCGTCATGGGCGACCTGGGTGCATAAATCAGAGAAGCAGTTCGATTCCCATCGATTATCTTGAATTACTCGGGCTAATACGAGATGACTCAGCCCGGCAGGCAAGGTAGGACGGGATGAGCTAAACGATTATACGCAATAGACCAATAAAAACGGACCAGGCCCATGACTTCCGTCATAGGCCTGGCCCACCACCACCCTTACTCCCCGAAAGGAGTTCGCGTCAATTCGATTTATCGTCACCGTATTCCAGATTCGTGGCATGCGGCACGAAGATCCAGGAGAGCCGTTCTGCGGTGTGTCGAATGAACAGGCTTCGGAACTGGGGCAAGGTCAGGTCGGCATCGGTCATCGGCTTCATGCCGGCGGGGAAGCGAATCGAGCAGGAGGTCGGCTCGAAGGGCAGCACCGTTTCTTCCGCATCGTCTTCGCCAACGTGATGCACCGAAACGGTCGCTTCACAGTTTCCCTTGTAGAACTGCGTCCAGCCTTCCTTTTCGTAGAAACTCAGCCGGCGAATCTCGACGAAGATGACATAGTCAGCATTGACGCCTCGACCAATCTCACTGGGTGTTTTCCAATCCTGGTGTTCGTCCATCCACTTCTGCACTTTCGAGGACACCACGACTTCCGGTTTCTTGTTGGTGTAGTTGGCAATCTTCATTGCCAGCAGATTGGCCACGTCCCGGTCAAAATGCCCGATATCTGTCGTCGGCTGCTTAGCCAGATGCACAACCACAGCGACTCGCTTGGCGTTCTTGTCGAACTTGTATTTGATGTTGGCTTTGTCATCGACGCCCATCATATCCATGACTAGCAGCACTGGAGCAAGCGCTGAACAGCCTGCGCCGGCGATCATCAGGCAGATGAGCGCGAAGGATGCCGGGTAATGGGCAATAGATCGACTGCGCATAACAATGTCCCCCTGTTCATTGGCTCACCCTGGCGAGGGCAGGCTTCAGAACAAGCGGGGACGATAGCGAGATCTTCAATCCATGCAAGAGCAGTTTATCATGTACCCAAGAAGACACTTCCCTGAAACATTTTGGGATTCAGGGCAAAGTGGCCTAATGCTCGGTTGTTGTGGTGGTGGCAGGGCGGTCTTTACACCTAATTTATCGGGAATCAGAGAAGTCTCACGGTAACTCTGCCAGCAAGAATATTACCTAACCTCCGCACATCCACTTACTTCACCTTAGATCCTGCTCCCGCGTCTCGCACGGTCGGAATCACGGTGGGGCCAGGTTTCGGATTCTTGGGCAATTCTACATTGGCATTGGAAGAGCATCCAGCCATGATCAGCAGCATTCCAAAGAGTATCCAACATAGCTTCATGACATTTATCCTTCTCTTACAACCTCAAGAGAAGGCGAAGCTTATGCTTCTTCGCCAATGATGTAACGCTTATCGCCGCTTAGTCCAGAATGGAAGAAGTATCAGCGCTCAGGCCATCATGACGTCCTGCCAGTTGCTGGAAGAGTAGCCAATCGGCGGGCAAAGGGATGTTGAACCCAGCCGGAGCGGTATTGGTGATGGCTGAGGAAGTGCCTTTGCGAATACCGCGAGTGGAGCCGTCGGCGAAGGCGAACATCACCACGCTGGAGTGCCTGCTGCCAAACGCCCACCAGGGTACTTCCCGGCCAGACATCAACCCGGCGATGGTTGGGATGGCCCCGGCACCCATCCAGCATGCTTCATAATGACGGGCCCTTACCGGGTCAGAGGAATAGGGTGGATAGCTCGGCTCATTCCCGCCGGCCGATTCACCAAACATCAGAGTGTTGGAAGTTCCATCCTGCACGGTGAGTTGCCCCAGCGTAACAGTACTTCGATTGCAAAGAACTCCTTCAAAAGTGTTCCAGTTGTAAGGAGCTGGAAGTATGGGAGAGGGTGTGAAGGAATTGGTGCCCTTGCCCGTGACCCCGGCGCTCCCGAAGTAGTTGCACCGTCCCAGGTTCGGAATGGCCGGGCTGGCGGTTAGATCATATGGCACAAACGTGATGTGGTACCCGAAGCCGACGTTATTGTTGTAAACGTGCTCAGTCATGGTCACGCCCACCTTCGCATCAAACTGCGTGTCGCTGGGGCAAAGGAAGCTCTTGATCTTCGCCTGGGCCACGGCGATATTGGGATTACTTACGCCGGGGTAGTAACAGGGCATGCCGAGTGACTTCACATCGGTGCTCATGGGGCTCAGCGTCACTGGATCGACGATCTGTCTGGCAATGTTATCCAATTCCATGTACGGAAGCAGGATGGCGAGCACGCCGATTTGTTGACAGTTATTCGAGAGGGGATTGGTCACAGGAGGTATGGGCTGTTCATTGGGAATGGGTCCCAGGTAGCCTGGTGGCAGACGGTTATTATCGTTGTGGTAGTTATGTGCAGCGATGACGATTTGCCGAAGGTTGCTGGAACACAACATGCGGTTGGCGGCTTCGCGCACTTTTTGGATGGCCGGCAGCAGCAGGGCCATCAATAAGGCGATGATTGCGATCACCACCAGAAGTTCGATCAGGGTAAAGCCACGTCGGCGAACAGACATCATGACGCTATTCAAGTAAGATGAACACACGGTGGGAGACAGCTAGTGTGCGAGTGAGTGTCACAATCGAATGGTGGGCAGCCCCACGATTTAACAACTGAAAGGCGTGTCGGTTCCGATGGAGTACTCTGATTTCAGCGATGTGCCGCTGGGCGATCTTCGTGATCCTCGCCATCCCTTTCACCAGTACCACATGGAGATGGCGCTCGAAGAAGCTGCGATAGCCGCGGCGGAGGACGAAGTGCCTGTCGGGGCCGTCATCGTCTCGATGGATCGCGGTGTCATTGCCCGTGCCCATAATCAGCGTGAACAGTTAAACGATCCGACGGCCCACGCTGAAATGATCGCCTTCACACAGGCGGCCCAGGCACTCAGGCATTGGAGATTGCTGAACTGCGTGATGTACGTGACGTTAGAACCCTGCCCGATGTGCGCCGGCGCAGCGGTGCAGGCCAGAGTGCCCATGCTGGTCTATGGTGCCAGGGATACCAAGGCCGGTGCGTGTCATTCGCTGTTTGAGATCACGAGTGATGTCCGACTCAATCATCGAGTCGAAGTGCTGGCAGGGGTTCAGGTGGAACGGTGTGCGGGGGTATTGTCGGAGTTCTTCAGGAAGAAACGGTTGCGATCAAGCTAAAGGCTTACGTGAAAAGAAAAGAGCCTACGGGTTTATCCCGTAGGTCCCTCAACGAACCCGACTTAGTTGCTCGATGTCTTCTGAGCCAGGCGTCGGCCCACTTTGGCGCTGTGTACCGTCTTCAGTGCGACTTCTTCAACAGGCAGCTTAATCGAACGTCGACAGCGCGGGCACTGCGAGAACTGCCCCGCGCGCTCGGGGCGAAACCGAATCTTCTGCTGGCAGTTCTGGCAACGGGCATGGAAGTGCTTGATCTCTTCCTCCGTACGGAACCAGCTTAAGATGCTTTTGACTATCATGATCGAGTTCCTCGCTTCTCTTCTTCTCTGTACTAGACGAAGACCGGTAAGGTTTCGTTTTTCATTCGGTACAGTTTCAACCCCGTCAGGAAGTCGAAGTTCTTATACCGACACATAACGTGTGGCGAAGGTTCTGCCAAGAGAATATTCGTCGCACGCAACGATTTATTTACAGGAGATGTGCTGAGATACTGATGATAACAGGGTGAAATAACAATGAAGGAACAACCTGATTATTGTCTCAAAATAACGAACAGCGGACTTAGGGAGTTTGGGTAGATACAATTTCATCCGCTCTTCATCAAGTTCATTTGTGGAAAGAATGCCATGCCTGAGACTGGTTTTGTCGCTGCAATGACAGGGGTACGTCAACCGTTCAAGTTGATCGAATATCCGGTGCCTGAACCGGAGGCCGGTGCAATCCTCGTCAAGGTGACACAAGCAAACATCTGTGGCAGCGACCTGCATCTCTGGCGCGGCGAGTATATGCCCAGCGACACTGGTCGCAAAGATTTTCGCAGCGTCGGCCACGAGATGTGTGGTGTCGTCGCCAAACTCGGCGAAGGCGCTAATACCGATTCCACCGGGCAGCCCCTCAAGGTTGGTGATCGTATTGCTTACCGTTACTTCGTTTCGTGCGGTCGATGTCGAGCGTGTCTGCGTGGGTTCACGCCACGTTGCCCGCATGGGATGCGTTTTCGCCATGCTCCCGATGTCTGGCCCCACTTCAATGCGGCCTACGGTCAGTTCTACTATCTGCGCCCCGGGCAGGTGGTCTTCAAAATTCCGGAAGGCGTGCCTGATGATCTGGCAGCGCCAGCCAATTGTGCACTGGCCCAGGTGGTTTACAGTTTCTATCTCGCCAAGGTCGGCGTGGGCGATCATGTCATCATCCAGGGCGCTGGTGGCTTAGGAGTGCTGGCTGCAGCGGTGGCGAAAGAACGGGGAGCAGCCAGTGTTACCGTGATTGATGGATTGGATGATCGCCTGGCTTTGGCCAAGGAATTCGGCGCTGATCACTTGATCGATATGAAACAGCACAAGTCTGCTGAGGCCCGCATTGCTCAAGTGAAGAAATTGACCAATGGCTGGGGTGCTGATGTGGTGCTCGAAGTGGTTGGTAAAGCTGTGGCCGTCCCCGAAGGCGTCGAGATGCTGGGCAATGGGGGCACCTATGCCATGGTCGGCTGCATCTGTGCCGGAGACTTGTGCTCGTTCGATCCGGCGGCTCTAGTGCTGCCCGGCAAAAATGTCCTCGGCATCATGTGGTACGATGCCCCGAGCCTCTTGTTCTCTCTCGACTTCCTGGCCAAACACAAAAACAAGTATCCATTCCACAAACTCATCTCGCACCGCTATCCACTGAGCGCAATCAACGAAGCGTTCGCCGCCCAGGATGCGGGGCTGGCACAACGCTCGGCTTTATTACCGTGGAGTTAATGTTGCTGATGTTCTTCGAGAACCTGTGCCACTCAACGCCCTGAACCTAATTCGTGCTGGCAATTAGTAGTGTCAAAAAAGCCGTTCT
>DAOMFV010000066.1:0-28341 GCA_035430005.1 Gemmatales bacterium | reverse complement strand
ATGAGGAGCAATACCCCGACGGCTCAGCAGGAGCCTCGCCCTCCCGAAATGAAATCATCTAGTTACTTCAGCGTGAACCATGCATCGTGAACGACTCAAGTGGTATAGCCCCCGGCTCCATCGTGACATGGAGTTGCAAATTTGGGGCCATGCCGGCGCGAGAGTGCTCGTCTTCCCCACGTCTCAGGGCCGTTACTTCGAGTTCTCCGACCGGGGCATGATCGATGTCATGGCGGACAGCATCAACCGTGGCTACGTGCAGGTCTACTGCGTTGATTCCGTTGATGCGGAGAGTTGGTACGCATACCACAAGCACCCCGCCGAGCGTTTCCGTCGGCAAACTGAGTACGATTCCTATCTCGTCAATGAAGTGCTGCCTCTCAGTCAGCACAAGAACCCCAATCCCTTCCTGATCACGCTCGGTTGCAGTTTCGGTGGCTACCACGCACTGAACTTCGGGCTGAAGCATCCGAACCTGGTGGGCCGCATTCTGTGCCTCAGTGGCCTGTGCGATATCAGAAGCTTCTCAGATGGTCACACATCGGATGACCTTTACTTCAACAACCCGATGCAGTTCCTTGCTAACGAACACGATGGCTACCGTCTGGACTGTCTCCGCAAACAAGACATCATCCTGGCTGTCGGCAAGGACGACCGGCTCTGCGAAAGCAACCGCCAGATGTCGAGCCTCTTATGGAGCAAAGGCATCGGCAACGCTCTACGCCTCTGGGATGGCTGGTCCCACGATTGGCAGTACTGGGACAAGATGATTCGGCTATACCTTTCAGGGCACGACTGACTTTCTCCTCTCTCCCCTGGCGGGAGAAGGGTCGGGGGTGAGGGGGAGCCCCAACAGAAGACTTGCACCCGTCTCTGATTGCTAGCCCCAAAGGGGCGAGATAGGATAGCCCTGGGTTAGGATGACAACACAAACTATAGCCCAAAGGGGCGGGATAACGATTACCACAAATGCTATCCCACCTCGTTGGAGCTGAAACAGGACTCTGACAATGGCTTTGAAAATCGGTCTGGTCGTTGGTCGTGAATGGTCCTTCCCTCCCAAGTTCATCGAAGAGGTGAATAAGCGGGATCAGGGCGTGGTGGCGGAGTACGCCAAGCTGGGTGGCACTCGCATGAATGAGCCCTGCCCCTATGCGGTGCTCATCGACCGCATCAGCCATGAGGTACCCTACTACCGCAGCTACCTCAAGAATGCGGTGCTCCAAGGCTCCACCGTCATCAACAACCCTTTCATGTGGACGAGTGATGACAAGTTCTTTGGTTCATCCTTCGCTACCAAACTGGGGGTCGCCCACCCGAAGACGGTCGTCCTTCCCAATAAGGACTATGTGCCCGGCATCGTTCACAACGAAAGCCTGCGGAACCTGACCTACCCCCTCGACTGGAAGGGCATCGTCGATTACGTCGGCCTCCCCTGCGTCCTCAAGGATGCCCACGGCGGCGGCTGGAAGAACGTCAACGTCTGCCACACCATGGAAGACTTGCTCAAGGCCTACAACGAATCGGGCCTCTTAACCATGATCGTGCAGGAGTTCATTCAGTGGGATTATTTCGTTCGTTGCATCTGTCTCGGGCAGGAAGTGGTGCAGCCGATCAAGTACGATCCCAAAGAGCGCAAGTACCACAAAGACCTGGAGTACCCGACACCTGCCATCCGCCAGCGTATCATC
This sequence comes from Gemmatales bacterium, assembly GCA_035430005.1. Classification (GTDB taxonomy): domain Bacteria; phylum Planctomycetota; class Planctomycetia; order Gemmatales; family HRBIN36; genus JAEUIE01. Next base: position 26,650 of record DAOMFV010000066.1, on the reverse strand, counting down.
GCTGATTCACTGAAGCTGGTGAAGGGTCTGGGCTACGACATGAACTCGATCGAGTTCGCTGTCAAAGATGGCATCCCCTACGCCATTGACTTCATGAACCCCGCACCAGATATGGATATCTACTCGCTGACGCCCTACTACTTCGACTGGGTAGTGCAGGCAATGGCTGACATGGCTATCAAACTGGCCAAAAATCCCAGGCCGCAGATTAACGAGATGCGCTGGAGCAAACTGTTTTAATCGGTATTCTCGTCCCTGGTCACCGACCAGGGACGCACTGCAATTCCGGCTCAGCCGGAAGTCATGATAAACAAGTAGCATCACTTCTAAAGACTTCCGGCAGAGCCGGTCATGCAGCCCGTCCTCGGTCAGAGACCGAGGACGAGAATGCGATTAGATCGCTTCAATCAGCGTCTGCTCATCGACTGCAATACTACTTAGTTCCTTATTATCCTTCATGAAGTGTACCGTCGGCACGGTGATGACATCATCCGGGTTGCGCTGAACAGCTAAGCCAGTGACCAGAAACTGAACATCCCGAACGACACCTTCCACGGTGTGTGGCCAGCTTTTGCTGCCTACCTTGACCGTCTGGGTAATCCGAACCCGTTGTCCTGGCTTCAGTTCCGTGTAGGCCACTGCATTCATGGGAAGGTCCTTGCCTGACGCTATTCTTGAACACCTACATATATATGGAAAGTTGGGGGATCTGCCTTGTTCTGACATCTGGATGAGGTTACTATTTAATGTCTCCCGGCTCATGTCTAGCGATTTCTGCTACTATCCCCCGTAAAACCGCCATAACAGTCCCGCTCGGCTATCCAGACTTCCGTACCTTCCTGCCCTACCTGATTGACACAGGCAACGGAACGGTCATACTGGAGTGGTAGAACCCGGCGGCGGTTCCGGGAAGGCATGGCGGGGGAACCCATGAGCAGGGGATCGGCCAAGTGTCGATTCAGGGTTTCCAATTACAGTTTGCTCCTTGGAGGTGAACAGGCATGGCACGGAAATCATCCCGGACCCGAGGCGATCATCCTCAGTCGAACACAGTGCTGATCGTTTTCCTGGTGTTCTCCATCCTGCTCAACCTGGCCTTGGGTGTCTTCCTGTATTTATCTCAGGATAAAATCGATCAGGCGGAGAAGAAGGAAACCGCTGCCAAGACTGCCCAAACTGGTGCAGAAAACCAGCGCAACGCCGCGACGAAAACCCTGATGCCGCTCCTGCGTCTGGTGATAGGCGATACGACGCTTACTAGCGACGAAATCAATGCCATGAAAGATAATCTGAGCAAGGATATCGCCGTACTGCCCAACGACAGTACCTGGTATAACGGCAAGATCTGGAAAGAACTCATGGGGCGTGGCCAAGGCGACTCAGGTGGGGTAATTGGGCCCTTCTCCGAAGCTACCGGGAAGCCGGCCATCAGCCTCATCGATAAAGTGCGTCAGCTCAATGAGCAACTTACTAAGACAATGGACAAGCTCAAAACTGCTGAAGCCAACCTTGCCAAGAAGACTGCTGAGTACACCGACTACACCAAGAAATGGAATGCCGACAACTACGCCAAAGATCTGAAGGCCAATCAAGACGCGGCAGAGGCCAACAAGATACTGCTGCTGAAGCAAAAAGATGAACAGCTCAATGTTGCAAACCAGAAGACCGCCGACACGACAGCCGAAGTCGAAAAGCAGTTCACCGAGAACCGTAAGAACTCTGAAAAAGCTACCGCTGCGGTCAAAGCTGACTTCGATGAAAAGTATCGGCTGATTGCCGAAGAGCAAAAGGCCATCAAGGATCGTCTACAGCAAGACAGGATCACCAGCCTGAATGTTCCGAAGGGCCACATCGTTGCCTACCAACCAGGCACCGACATGGCTTTGATCGATCTGGGTTCATCGGTCAAACTGCCCATCGGTCTGACTTTTACCGTGCATGAGCGGGATGCTCAAGGCGTCGCCAGTCCGCAACCCAAGGCTGAAGTCCAGGTCGTCCGCCTCCTTGGTGACCAACTCGCACAAGTGCGCATCACTCGCATGGCTCGCCCTGATTCCTATAACATGCCGCCACCCGCCGGTGACATGACTCCTGATCTTGAAGCCAAGTATTGGGATAAGTTCTATACCAGCGATGTTCGTGACTTTGTTCGCACCAACAAACCCCTGTTCAAGGGCGACCTCTTATTCAACGTGGTCTGGGATCCGACCCGTCGCACCCGTGTGGCTCTCGTCGGCGACTTCGATCTCAACGGTGATGGTACTGATGATATCCAGGAACTGATCGCCTTCCTCCGCAGCCAGGGCGCTGATGTTGATCTGTATCTGGACAAGGGCAACAGCTACAAACCCAAGGGTAAGCTCGATTTTGCCACCGACCTCGTAGTGCTTGGCGACGTGCCTATGGTCAATCCCAGGGCTGCTCTGAACCAGATCGCCACCAACCGGGGCACCGAACTGATTCGAGAAAGTCAGGCCGTACAGAAAGAAGCGATCGAAAAGGGCATCCGTATCGTCCAATTGCCTCGCTTCCTCAATGAAATCGGCATCAACCCGCCAGCCATCATGAAACAGAAACTGGCCGGTCAATCGCCCGGTACTGACATACCTCCTGCTGCTACTCCGGTAGAGAAGAAGGATGATGCCAAGCCGGCGGATCCCAAACCAGGCGATAAGCCGGGACAGTAATCCGAAATGTAGTCTGCCGAGTAATATCATTCCGAATGAGCCCTGCCAGACGGCAGGGCTTTTCGTTTAGTGATCCGCACTCAGGCCGCTGACGCGATTCCGTTTCTGAACCGTTGCTTTTTCTCTTGCCACTGTGCCTCTTCACCCTCATCATGACTCAGGACTCAGCACCCAAGACTCAGGACTACTGAAATGGCAACCGCAGCCGAAGTGAAGGCAATTCTCGAAGCAGGTGAAGGTATCGTTCGCTTGGCCCCGACATGGGTGCCCCGCTCCTTCCTCACCCCCGGCCGCCGGCTCAAGCTCCATCCTGACGACATCTACGCTCTCGGCGCTCACCGAGGCGGCATCGACGAACGCTGGTTCTCCAGCACCACACCAGCCGCCAACGAAAACGCTTCCCAGGATGAAGGCCTCAGCTTCATCGTGCAGGATGGCAAACGGCTCTTCACGCTGAAGGAAGCCATCGCCCTGGAAGGCAAACGCTTCATCGGCGAAGCGATGTGGAACAAGTACCAGCGCTGGCCCGTCTACAGCAAGTTCTTCGATAACATGGGCCCCATCCCCCACCACATGCACCAGAACGATGAGCAAGCCAAGCTCGTCGGCCAGCAGGGCAAGCCTGAGTCGTACTACTTCCCGCCGCAGATGAACAGTATCGGCAACAACTTCCCCTACACCTTCATGGGCCTGGAGCCGGGCACCACCAAGGAAGACATCCGCAACTGCCTGGCTAACTGGAACAAGGGCGACAACGGCATCCTCAACTTCAGCAAAGCCTACCGCCTGCAGCCCGGCACCGGCTGGCTCATCCCGCCCTGCGTACTGCACGCTCCCGGCTCGCTCGTCACCTACGAACCCCAGTGGGGCAGCGACGTCTTCGGCATGTACCAGAGCATGGTCGAAGGCCGAGTCGTTCCATGGAGCCTGCTGGTGAAGGACGTTCCCCCCGCCAAGCACCAGGATTTGGACTACCTCGTCAACCAGCTCGATTGGGAAAAGAACGTCGATCCCAACTTCAAGAAGAACAACTACCTCGAACCCATCGCCGACGGCGACAACTCAGACCAACCCTCTCCCCTCGGGGGAGAGGGCAGGGTGAGGGGTTACGTCGACAAGTGGATCGTCTACGGCAAAGTGAACGGCAAAGAACTCTTCAGCGCCAAAGAACTCACCATCAACCCCGGCGTGAGAGTCACCATCAAAGACAACGGCTGCTACGGCCTCGTCGCCGTCCAAGGTAGCGGCCTGATCGGCTCGTTGCCATTACAAACCCCCGCCATGATCCGCTTCGGCGAACTCACCGAAGACGAAGTCTTCGTTACCCACGACCGAGCCAAAGCGGGCGTAACATACTTCAATAATGGCAGCGAACCGCTGGTGACGTTACGGTATTATGGGCCGGAGACAAATCCTAACATGCCAAGAGCGTAGGCTAGTCTTCATCCCTCGCCTAAACTCCGGCACTTCGTAGTTTTCTACTAGACAGTCCCATTTTGCACATGGATAATCAAGTTTCAAACGAAAATAGGGGCTGGTCATGGCAAAACGAAGTAAGCCACATCAAGAGGTGTACGAACAACGCTGCAAGAATTGTAATCGTCTTATTGAGTTTCAAGAAAATGCACTAGGAAAATTAGTAAAGTGTCGTAATTGCCAGGAGGTTAATAGAATGGCATCGTTGTATGAAATAGAGCTAGAAGAATACGAATCGAGAAAATTTCAATTTGTAGAAAATGCAATAACAGTACTTGTGATCGTCGGTGGTGGACTTGGGGTAATAATAGGCACCGTATTAACAATAATTATTCTCAGTAAAGGATTTGGCGGAAGAATTTTTGCGCTTAGCATTCTATTCGGAATCGTTGGAGCAGTTATTGGTGGAGGCATTGGTTTTTGCTTTGGAAAGCCCCTTGCCAATTTATTTGTGAAACGACCCAAGAAACATGAAAAACCAGCAGCCGGGTGCCCGGGAGGTTCATGAGAGTTCGGGTGCAGGGTGCCCGGGAGATTCCTGAGAGTAGACGTGCCACGGAAGTGAATGTACTCATTCTCTTCCGTGCTTAACGTGCAATCGCCGCGAGTTGGGCACGGAAAAGTGGAGTACCACGTTTCCGTGGCACCACCCTGGGTACTTTGGGAGTTCTATCCCAGCTTCTTCCCCTCCCTCTGCCGAAACGCCTTCAGCCCCCTCTGCAAATCATCCAACAACAACTCATTGGCTCCCAGGCGATGAAGACAAGCCTTCAATTCACGATCACTCTTCGCCTTAGTATTGAGTTCAGTGTAGGTGCCATCGAAGTCTACTTGCAGAGTACTGTGATCTACCCGCCAGATGCGGAACGACGTCCAGGGGCCGAACTTTTCGATGGCCCGTTGCTCCAGCAGCAGATACCGCTCAGCAGCATGCCGCAACTGGTCAAGCCGCTTCGGATCTCGTGGGTTCAGGTCGAGCGCCTTCAGGGTTTTCTGCAGTTCCGCTGGCTCGAAGCTCTTACAAGCCGTGCGATAGTATCCATACACCACGCGAAATTGTCTCCTCACACGGGTAATCACAAATTCATCGTTCATGCTCTTCTCCCGTAGTTGCTTCTCCCTCAGCACGAACACATCAAGAAAAGGCCGGACTGCCGGCTACTGCCTGGTAGCCCCATATCAGGGGCTAACGACTATGGTTGTCCTCATTGTCCTTCCATCCATCGGACCAGATCCCTGTACACTTGCCACATAGTATACTGATGTACAATAATGGTAGAGACTGCTTTGAACAACGCCTTCAGGCCGACCCATGCCCATCGCAAAACCCTGTACACTACTGAACGATTGCCTCGCACACCACTCCACGCGCGCACCCGGTCTAGCGGTTGATGCCCCACACGAAAATCAACTTGGAGGGTTCCCCGAAGCCAGCGCATCTCCACATCTTCAATACTTGAAGTTGAACCAAACGATCAAACTCACGCGCGCAAGGGACTCCACAGTTGATGTCTCACACGAAAATCAACTTGTGGAGTTCTCCGTATCGAGCGCATCTCCACATCTTCAATTCTTGAAGTTGAACCCCTTGACCCAAATCACGCGCGCACAGCACCGGGCAGGTCATTTTGGCAGATGTACACTACTGTACACCCCGCCCGCACGCGCCACCGCGGGAGGTCATTCTGGCAGGATGGCCCCGGCCTTATTACTTGTCAGTTGTCACAATCCGTCACGGTACCGGTATGGGGTCTACCCCCCCCAGCGAGTACCTTCCATGTTCGCTCGAATCATTATTGCCTTGCTTCTGGCTGCCATCGCCTATGTTGCTCTGCTGCCGGAAGAACACCATTACCAGGCAACCTTTTGGGAAGCCGATTTCCCAAAACTGCCCGACAACCTCTCTCCTTGGCCTGATGACAAATCGTTGTTCGAAATAGTTCGTGCCCGCGACGATGAAGGCAACTATGTGGTGGGAACCCATGGCGGAGCGGGGGCTACGTACCAGTTTCCGAGCCTGAGCGAATATGTGCCAACAGCAATGAAGGAGATTACCGGAATCTACCAAAATGCCATCATTGAAAAGCAGGAGCAGTGCAGGATCAACCCTCATACTCCGATGGGCTATTCCATTGAACTTCGCCACGACCAAGGATATGCCTTCTACTGGTTTACCGTCCGTGATGGCAAGCTCTACTTTGTCATGGTTCTTGCCAGTGAGAAGTCGGTTCTGGATGGCAGCAATGCGCGGCGCTTCCGCAACTCCATCCGGTTGACTGAAACAAGGAAGCCCTGACTGTTCAAACCCAGCGAAGTCCCCGGAGCAGTAAAATAGGGAAATTACTTGTAGCAAGATCGTGTGGCACTCCACTCGACCGTGCGAACCCCAGAGACTTCATGCCGGCACAGCAGGGTTACTTCCGCTTCATGACCTCGATCAACTCGGCTCCATCGGCGGCAATAGAGACTACAGCCATTGGCTTATCGCCTATTTTTTCAACTCGATGCGATAGAGAGACCACGGTGTATATTGAATTGCGTTCTTTCAGCGTCGTGCGGAAGCGAACCAGGTCTCCCGGTTTGACAGCGGCCCATTTCTTGAACTGGTTACGCTGCAAATTCCAAGGCCTCAGGATGGGATCGAACTCAAAAGTTAGCCCATTCGGAAGAATCACTTGCGTGTCTGGCATCTTGAATTGGACTCCAGGTAGATCACTCAGCAGCTCAACACAGTAGACCTCTCCCACCCAGGTAACCGTTTGCCCCTCAAACGTGGCTTGATAATCAGCCAGCGGGGCCTGTCGTTGCAGATACGGCTTAAGTTCCTTAACGAATGCATTCCAATCATTTCGCCAGGTAGAGGTTGAATGCGGCGGCAGGGCTGCGCCGGCGAGTAGTACCACCGTGAACATTCCAATGGATGCGGATGGCAACCAACGTGCATACGGGTTGAGCATGGCAAGTCCTTCCTGATTGGCCTGAACTATACATCCAGGTATTTGAAGCCACAACACCAACTCATTTTGAAATGAATGACAGGCATCATTCATCAACGGAGTCACGTATCACCGGCTTGCTGCTATAATCACTCGCATGGCAACAAGTCAGCTCAGCACGAAGCAGCAGGTCTTTACCGAAATCATCGTCGGCACCCTGATCTATGTAGTGGTACTCGGATTCTTCCGAGACTACACCGACATCGTTACGGCCAACAGTTTCTCCACGATCTTCCTGGCAGCGTTCGTCCTGGAGGTGCTGACGTACCTCACCTTCCTGCTCAAGAAGAGAATCATCGCCTGGTTGAAGGACAAGCCTGGCGTCCTCTACCGAGTCTTGATGTTCTTTTGTGTTTGGCTGGTAATGTTCCTCTCCAAGTTTCTCTTTATCGGAGTGCTCGATCTGCTCTTCAGCGATTACATCTACGTGCATGGGTTCTTCGGGATATTGTTCGTCGTTCTCTGCGTCACCATTTTGCACAAGCTTGCCAATTACACGGTTCAAAAGCTCGGTACGCCTTCCGATCATTGAACCTCGATTGAAAGCTATTGCAAGGTTCTCGATTCCATGTTCGAATCTGGGGGTAAAGACTTAGGCATAACACAATTCATAGTAGACACTTGCGTCAATATCACAGTGGTTTTCGTTGCGTAGCTCATGAGGCGCATAAGTCTAGAATGAATTGTGAAAACACTGCGAAAAGGGGGCGATTAAGTTTGCATAATGGATAAAGATTTCCTAAATTAGCCATTGTCTGTTTCATCTTCGATACGCAACCTTGAGATCTGTCAGTATGCGTAACATTCATAAGCTCTTCGCTCTGATTCTGGTGATGCTTGCGGCACCTGCCGCCTACTCCCAGCCAGTCACTGTCTTTCTGGTCGATGATTTTAACAACACCAATGGATCGACTGTCACTCCAAAACCGTTCGACGGTCTTGGCTATTGGAGTGGTTTCGGACCTGGTATTGTCAATTCCATTGGCGGCAACCGAGTGCTGGGAAACTACCTCACAGAAATCACACCCGGCGATCCGGGACCGTTTACCAGTTCAACGAATGTCTCCTCTGGCGTCTTCAGCATTGATAATCCGTTCAACACGCGTTCATCAGGTGAGGTGATTTGGCAAGGGAACAACGTTACTCCTGGCACCAATCCCATTATTTCTCACCCCGGTAGTTTTGCGAATCCCTTGAATCTCAACATGGGTACTCTTCTCACCGCTTCTGACTTTAATTTTGAATGGTCTGTGATCAATGCAGATAGCCGTAATTGGACCTATACTATTCGAGCTTATACTAATTCCTCGTCGAACTACTTCGAAGCAAGTATTACTTCAAATTTATCGGGTGTGACCCTTGGAATTAACAATACAAATTTCGCCATCGGCGCGGGTGCCCCCAATTGGAACGATATTGATGCGATCAGCTTTTCTGCCTCCTACGCCGGTGGATTGCTCGGTGGAGATTTGGCTATTGACTTCTTCCGCATTGCCGTGCCGGAGATGAGCACTTGGATGATGATCGGGTTGTCGTTGGTGCTGGGTGGCGTAGTCTATGCCCGCCGATATGGTTCCAAGGCTGAGGTCAAGCCAGTAGTCACTTCCGAAGGGCAAGAACTCGCGGCCACTCCCACATAAGCATTAGTAGTCCCGCAGAAGTCATTAGGTGAGACATTCATGTTTGTGCTGGCCAGAAAGGAATGTCTGGCCCACCACTCAGATACTTTTGCAAGAGCACATAGACTACTGTACAGTCTAAGCCAATTGGCTAACCGTTAAGAATTTCGCAAGTTGTCTGGTTTTTCATTTCCACCCAGATCGCCAGATTGTTATTATCAGCCCTCATCAGTCCTGTACTTGCAGGCGCGCATTCATCTTTGATTTGACATCGTGGAGACGGTGGCTATGCAAGAAATGCTTGTTCAATTCCCCGCAGTACGTTTGATTCTCACACTCCTTGTACCACTTTTCGTGATAAACGCTGCACCGGGCCAAGCCATTTTGTGGTCTTCTTCTGGTGGAAGTGTTTGGCTCACAGGAACGAACTGGACGGGCAGCGCTGTTCCGTCTGGCTCACAAGTTGCACAATTTGGCGCGAATCCGACATCTGGCACCACTGGCGTTGGAATCAATATGGGCAACCCGACAAATAATGGGGCCAATAACCAGGCTGTTGGGGCAATCGAAATTACCAGTTCACGAGCAGCAGCGTTTCTTATTGGGAATAGTTCTTCGAGTGTTGGTGGTACATTAACGTTGAATGGAGCTACAGTAAACTCCATCGCCAACACCATCCTTCGCAACAACAGTTCGCAGAGTTTTACCATTCAAAATACGCAGGGTGCCGGTGCAAGCACGATGGCTGTTGCATTAAGCAATGCCACTGCCAATGTTGTAAATGTCGATAGCTCTGGCAGCATCATCATTTCATCCAACATTTCCGGTTCAGGTAAATCACTAACCCTGAACGCTGGCAGCACCGGCGATCTCCGCTTGAGCGGCACCAATACCTGGGATGGCGGCATCAACATCGCCGGCGGTTCCAGTGGCGGGCGACTTCGCATTGATGCTGTTGCTGCACTTCCCACTACGGGGACGGTAGCCATTAGTACCGGTGGCCGCATGACATTAAATCTTGCTGGCACTTACGGTGGGGTCAGCCAGGCATTGACTTTCAACCCGAATCAAACTGCGAACCCTTCACTCGATACCCTGAGTGGTGCTGCCGTTACTTGGCAAGGTACCGTTGCAATCAACGCCGATACCCGCATTGAATCAAATGGAAGCGCAGGAAGCCTGAACTTTTCCGGCAATGTTTCAGGTTCTGGTACGCTTATCAAACAAGCTACCGGGAATCTCATTCTTTCCGGTTCAGGAAATACGATGACTGGTGGTACCCAGATTGGCAGCGGCACCATCACCGTTAATAACGGCTCATTACTTGGTACCGGCGCTTTGACCCTTGCTCAGACAGGCACGAACGCCACAACCCTCACGTTAAACAACACCGCACAGTCTGTCGGCTCCCTTTCCAGCACTTGGGTAGCAGTTTCGGGAACGATTGCCCAAACTATCAATCTCAACAGCACCACGTTATCGATCAACCAGGCAATCGATGGCACCTTTGGAACCGGGGCTGTTTCGACTCTTACCAGCACCATAGCGGGTACCGGAGCGATCATCAAAAGCGGGGCTGGTATGCTGAGTCTGACCAGTGCCAATACTTATGATGGTACTACGACCATTAACAATGGTCTCATTGGCATTGATGATGGGACACGTTTGGGTTTAGCCCCCGGCTCCTTTACTGCCAATCGCATCACCTTGAATGGAGGTGGGTTGAAGGCTGTTACGAATCCAGTTCTTTTTGCTGCTGCCAATAATCGAGGCATCACGTTAGGAGGTTCGGGCGGCACTTTTGATACCGGAAGCCAGGGGATCACTATCGAAACGCCGATTGCTGGTACAGGCGACCTTACTAAAACCGGAAATTCCAGTGCGCTAACTCTTAATGCAGCCAACACGTATGGAGGTGCAACGAATGTGAGAGATGGTATCCTGGCCCTCTATACTCAATCCGGCACTTCTACTAATCGTCTGCCCACTACCACGGTATTGACTCTGGGAAACACTGGAACCAGTGCCACTGTGGTGCTGGGTTCTAATGGCTTCAATCCCACTAATCCGGCCCATCAAACGGTGGCTGGGTTAGCTACGAATGTGACGACCTCAACCAACACCATTATTTCAGATTCCACGACCAACGCCAACCTGACGATCAACAATACTGCTAACTATAACTTCGCCGGCACTATTGGCGGCGCGGGTGCTCGCAATAATAACATCAACATCATCAAGCAGGGAAGTGGCACCCAGACTCTCGCCGGCCCCAATACTTACATCGGCACGACTCTGGTCAGTGCCGGCAAGTTGCTTGTCAACGGCACCCATACTGGTGGTGGCACTTACACCGTCGATACCGGCGGAACCTTGGGCGGCAACGGAACGATCAACGCTGCAGTCAATGTTGTCACCGGCACTCTGAGCCCAGGCAATTCGCCGGATCGCCTCACCATCAACGGTAACGTGACGTTTACGAATACCACCTCATCCGTCTTCGCTGTTGAAATCAATGGGCCCACGGTTGTCACCAATTACGATCAACTTCAAGTTGGTGCCGGCGGATCGCTCAATGTCAATGGTGCAACTTTGACAGCTTCGCTGGGGTTTGACCCGGTGGGCACCGAGAAAATCTTCATCACCGATGATCTCTTTGCAGGAAATATCACCGGAACTTTCAATGGCTATACCGAAGGTGCCAGCATCATGCTGACCAGTCCTTCAAACATCGTCTATGCTGGCATCATCAGTTATTTGGGTGACTTCTCCACACTCAGCCTGAATGGCGGCAATGATATTGTGATCTTCAATTTTACGGCAATCCCCGAACCTGGAACCATCGCCTTCGTGGGCCTGACCGGGTTCTTCGGGCTACAGTGGTACCTGCGGCGCAAGCCCGCCATCGTCCAGAAGGATGGCGAACAGAGCGAAGGTAAGTCCACTGCTGAGCCTGTTCCCGCTGAAGCGATTGCATAATCACGCTTCACCGAAGATAGAGAGAGCCGGCGGGTTTATCCCGCCGGCTTGCGTTGACAGGCATGCTGTTCAATAAGCTCAATCTCCCACAGATTTGTTGGCTGCCCGTCCTTCAACAAGAGTCAACGTCAGGCCCTTCTGCAAGACCTTCTCCTGCTGATTGATCACTTCCCGTTGCCAGGTGAGCATGGCCCGTCGGCCACGAGATCGGATTTCCTTCTCTACCAGTGTGGTGCGGATGTGGATAGTATCGCCGATGAAGACCGGCTCAAGGAACTGCCAGTCGCGGATGCCGACGAAGGCGATAGTGCGCATCGGCGGGCTGTTGAGCGACAGGCCGCTGGCTACGGCGACCACTAATAAGCCGTGGGCGATGGGCTTACCGAACGTGGTGGTGCGGACAAACTCATGATCCATGTGAATGGGATTGAAGTCGCCGGAGATGCCAGCGAAGTTGACCAGATCGGCTTCGGTGACGGTGCGTGCGGGAGAGGTCCAGGTTTCCCCTTCCTGCACGTCATCCATGTATAAATGGAATTCGCGATACGCCATGTTCGGTACTCCGCCGTCGTCTTAATAGTTCCTGCATTGCTGCCATCGGCTGCCTATAAACGCTCCATGTTAGACCGTCAACGGTAAGGATATTCTCCGCCGTCACGCCATCCACCAGAGGTTCCTTCTCGAGGGTGGCTTCCCAGAGCAGGGCTTCCCGGTCGGCGTCGAAGAGCTTGCTCAGTTCGTCCCGCTGCTTCAGCCAAGCGGTACCGGCCGCCAAGGCATACGCGCCCCAGTTGCTGACGCCGCTGACGATGAGCCGTTGCGTGGGAATCCGGCAGGCAATCTTGCCGCCGTGCTGAATGTTCCCGGCTATCACATCCCAAGGTAGCCGCCCCATACCGATTTCGTTGCCGCCATCGGCGATGCCGAAGCTGACGACATGGCTGGGTATGGTTTCAAACAATCGATAAGCTGGAGCGGTAAATGCCGTCAGCTCTTGCCCTCGCATATTATAGGAACGGTTCCAGTCGCCTGCATCAACCGTTTTCACAAACTCAGCGACCGGTGCCACCTGAGCTCCATATTGCATGGTCAGGGAGGCAAGAGTATGGCTCGGCCCTGCTCTTTCGATGGAAATCAGATGAGTGAGATGAGGATGACGTTCCCAGAAGGCTCTTATCCATTGTTCAAAACCGGCAGGATTGGTCAAAGGCAGATCAACGAGACCGACATGATCTTCGAGATTAGCCAGTCGCAGGGCCACTTCCAGCACCGAGGTGCAGCCCGATTCGGAAAGGAGGGTGACACCCGCTCCCATTTGATGCAGAGCCTCAGCCAGGAAAACGGCACCCAGCGGGCCATCGGTCTCGTAACACTCGGCACTGGGAATGTAGAAGCCGGTGACGATGGCAACTTCAAGTTGCCGGGTCGCCGCAAGACTCTGGCAGGCTGGTTGCAGATCTGGTGCTGAGAAGCTGAACGGGCTGCGGCCCGGAATGCGATCAAGCCCGCGACCGACCGGATCATCATGGATCACCTGACGAAGTTCAGAGAAGAACTGCCAATCGTGCATAAGATTCATTCTCAGATCAGAGTATTGGGAGGGCGAGGCTCCCGCCGAGCTATTCTTGCGATTGCTTGAAGCTCGGCAGGAGCCTACCCCTCCCATCTTTTAGTTCATCTTCTTTTAGTTCATCTCCAGGCCGAACGAGGAGTAGGGCTTCCACGAGAGAGGCAGATCAGCCTTCAGTACCACTGGTTCGTAACTGATCGGGTGCTGGAAAGTCAGCGAGCGTGCATGCAGGGCGATGCCATCAGCGAACGGCTCGGCGGATCCATAACGGGTGTCGCCAACGATGGGGAAACCTCGACTGGCTAGTTGTACTCGTATCTGGTGGGTACGTCCCGTCTTGGGGTGTACTTCCACCCAGGAGTTATTCTTATCACAGCCCCGGCGAGTATATTCGAGCCTGGCGAGCTTGGCCCCCGGTGTACCGAACTTTACCGCCTGCACGGTACCCAGCATCGTATCCTTCCAGAGCCAGTTCTCCCACGTGGCAGAGGGCGGTTCGACCTTGCCACTGACGATGGCCCAGTATTCTTTGTTCACTTGAGATTCCCGGAACTGCTCAGCCAGACGGCCTGCCGCTTTACTGTTACGGGCATACAGGAGAACACCGGAGACGGGACGATCAAGCCGATGCACGACGCCGAGGAAGACGTTGCCCGGTTTGTTGAACTTCTCTTTGATGTAGGCTTTCACCTGCCGGTCAAGCGTTTCCTCGCCGCCATCGTAACCCGTGGTGAGATAACCGGCTGGCTTGTAGATCGCCAGGCAGTGGTTATCTTCGAAGAGGATGTTCAGCGGTGGCAGCGGCGGCTTCATGATGTTGTCGATTTCTTCCTGGCCCGAACCACACTGACGATCCACGCCAGGGTCATCATACCCCAACATATCCAAGGTAGAACATCCCCCAGCCGGGTGTACAGGCTGATTTGGGTATAGAGCGGCACGGTGCCCACGAGCAATCCCTCCTTACCCTTTACTTCGTGCCAAGTGGAACCGGGGGCGTTGCCGGTGAAAACGCCGGGCACGCCTTTACCGCCGACCGGAGAGGGCAGGGCAATAACGCGGCCCAAGCCATCAATGATGCACGAGATGCCCATGTTCACGGAGCGCACCATAGCACGGCGGTTTTCGATGCAGCGGAACCGGGCACAGACGAGGTGCTGTTCGTGTTCTTCAGACCCTTTGAACCAGCCATCGTTGCTGATGTTGACGAAGAAGCTGGGGTTCTCCTGAAGCGTGAACGACCTGGCCAGGCCGGGGACCGTATCTTCGTAGCAGACGAGGGCAGCCAGCCGATGGTTCTTCCATCGCAGGGCGTGGATGTCGGTGCCTGGCTGAACCGTATATTCACAGGGGTAGGGAGACAGCAGTTTCATAAACGGTAGCGTTTCGGCCCAGGGGATGTATTCGCCAAAGGGCAGGCAGATGATCTTGTCATAGACATCAACAAGATCGCCGGCCGGGTTGATGAGCAGAGCACTATTGGTATGCCGCATCTCCTCGCCACGGAAATCGAACGTGTTGAACCCAAACAGCAGGTAGGTTTTCCATCGCGGGGGCACAAACTCTGCCCAGGAGCGGTGATAGTTGGCCATGCCGGCGAGATTAAGCTCAGGGAACTTGGCTGCAGCCCATGGAGGCACTTGTCCATTGGGCAATCGAAACCAGGTTACCGAGATGCACGTTTCAGGTGCAATGATCAATTCAGGATTGAACCTGGCAGCGTCATCGCCGAGTATCGCATAGGTCTTGTCAATTTTCTGCCATGTGTCTCGATCATTCCGCAGGTCTTGTGGCTGACTTCCTTGCAGGATGGCTAACCGGGGCGATTGAGGCCGGGCAAGTTCCTGTGCATCAGCGTTGATAACCATAGAGCCATACCAGCAGGCCAGCCCAACCAGAATGACCGCGGGCACCAGTTCAAAACTGACCACTTTCAGTGACCGTTCCTTGATCAACCGAGCCAGGGCGACATTGACCATGACCATGATGAACGACAATCCATAGACGCCAGCGAGATCAGCGGCCTGGGTGAAGTAAACTTCCTCATGCTGTGTGTGGCCGAGGTAATACCAGGCGTAGCCGATCCAGATCTCGGCGCGGATGTACTCAAGAGCTGTCCAACTGATGGCAGCCGAGAGCATGAGTGGCAGCTTGAGAGTCTTGGTGAGCAGCCTGCTGAACTCAAAGAAGAAAAAC
The DNA here is from genome assembly GCA_035430005.1 of Gemmatales bacterium. GTDB lineage: Bacteria > Planctomycetota > Planctomycetia > Gemmatales > HRBIN36 > JAEUIE01. The sequence continues at coordinate 11,127 of DAOMFV010000066.1, read as the reverse complement.
CATTGCAGCGAAATGATCAGCGCGACAATGAAGTAGACAGCGTACATTGGCGTACTGGCTAGCGCGATCCATCGGAAAGCAGCGAGGCAAAAGACAAGGCCACCCAACCAGGCGGAGAGAAGAGGCCTTTCAAACCAGCGTGTGCCTCGTTCCTCTTTAACATAGCGTTCCAGCACGAAGACGAGCGGTACCAGGGCGACCCAGCCGAGCCAGCCGGCGTTGACGGGGAAGAAGCTGAGCCAGAGCAACAGGCTGGATAAGAGGCACCAGACGAGGGCGGGAATACGTTGCATGAAATCCATCTCAAGACCAGTGATCGAACTCAGGCACGAGCACATCCATGAAGTCGCCAGCAGAATACCGCACTTCGCCGGGCGGGAGAACAGCAAAACCATCGGCGGTACAGATACTTCGCAGGTCGCCGGAGCCTTTCCAGTTGACGGGGTGGACTACCCAGCCCTCATTCGTCGTTCGTAGCTGCACCGGATAGTAAGTGGGACGATCTGATTTGTGGCTGAAGTCGTTACCGCTTCGAGCTTTCATGGTCGGCGAGACGAACGGCTCGCAGCGCCCCATCAACTTGCGCAGGGCAGGGCGAACGAAGAGTTCAAAGCCGACCAGCCCACTGACCGGGTTGCCAGGCAGCCCGAAGACTAGTGTGTTGCCCAGAGTACCGAAGTAGAGGGGCTTGCCGGGCTTGAGGGCGACCTTATGGAAGATGGCTTTCACACCAGCTTCGGCCAGCACATCGGGAACAAGATCAACTTTGCCAGCGGAGACGCCGCCGGTGATGAGCATGACATCGGACTGGAGGCCGGTTGAAATCAGTGGTCGCAGGCTTTCGAGGGTATCATGGGCGATTCCCAGGTAGTTCGGTATCGCTTTGCTTCGAGTGACGAGTGCCATCAAGAGGCTGGCGTTGGAGTTGCGAATCTGACCGCTGGCAAGTGGTTGGCCAGGTTCAATGATTTCATCACCGGTGGAGAGTATCGCTACTCTCGGGGTACGATAGATTTGAACGGAAGTCCTGCCGACGGTGGCGAGCAACCCTAACTCCTGGGGGCATAATAGGGAGCCGGCCGAAAGCACAGTCTCCCCCAACATCATCTCCGAGGCCCGTGCCATAATGTTCTGACGAGCTTTGACGGGATGCATCAATCGCATTTGATGCGTATTGAACTTAGTATGCTCATGCATCACAACTGCATCGCCACCGAGAGGTAACGGTGCCCCGGTCATGATGGATGCTGCTTCGCCAAGGCCCACGGGTTGTTTCGCTACCTGCCCGGCCATTATCTCTTCGATGATTCGGAAAGTATCGATGCCCTCAGCAGCATCCTCGCTCCGCAAAGCAAAGCCATCAACCATTGACTTGTCAAACGGCGGGGAGTCGATGTCGCTGGCAATATCTTCAGCCAACACTCGGCCCAGAACTGCCGGCGAGAGTCCTACCGTTTCAACAGCCAATCGCTGAGTATGTTGCAATACCAGGGCTTGTGCATCAGCAACCTGCATCAGAGCCATGCTTAAGCTCCAGTCAGGAAGTTCTTAAGCAGGGTGGGGCCTTCCACGGTCAAGAAGCTTTCCGGGTGGAACTGCACACCATGCAGTGGCCAATTCTTGTGCCGGACGCCCATGATCTCATCGTCAGCCGTCCAGGCATTCACGACAAAGTCAGGGTGCGACCAAGTGGAACGCTCTATGACCAGGCTGTGATAACGTGTCGCCTCGAAGGGATTGCTCAAACCCTTTAAGACGCCGGTGTTATCGTGATGAATCGGCGAGGTCTTGCCATGCATGATCCGCCAGTTGCGGATGACGTTGCCACCAAAGACGTGGCCGATGCACTGATGTCCCAGGCAGACGCCCAGAATCGGCGTTGTCGAGGCGAAGCGTTCGAGGATGGCGTTGGAGATGCCCGCTTCTTTAGGAGTGCAGGGACCGGGCGAGATGATGATCCGTTCGGGCTTCAGCTTAGCTACTTCATCCACGGTGATCTGATCATTGCGATGGACTGCCATCACCAGAGTACGATCAATTTCCCCCAGTCGCTGGACGAGGTTGTAGGTGAAGCTGTCGTAATTATCGATGATCAGGATCATGAGGTTGATGTATCGGTCGCAGGAATTAGATCAAGAACTCCTGCTGCCGGAGCACCTGCATCCGTTTCAGGCCGCCTGCCCAGTTGAGATAAGCATCAAAATCGGGATGGCTCCAGAGGGCATCATGGAGAAATTGGCGATATTGCACCGGGTCTTCTTCCTGCTTGAGCCAGAGCTTGAGATGATCTTCGTCGGAGAAGTATTCATAGGGCATGTTACCAGGATAGCTGCCGTAAGGCACTTCGCAGACGGCATCGACACAGTAATAAGGGATGCTTGTGCAATGAGGCTCGCGGCGGAACTCTTCGTGGGGAACCAGCCGTTCGCAGGTGATGATCAACTTCTTGGCTGCGCGGGCAACATCGTTGTCTGCGACATTGGTTCCCCGGATACGGGCGTTGCCATGAACATCAGCTTCGTGCACATGAATGGCAGCCACATCGGGATAGAGAGCAGGGAGGGCCAGGAGTTTGACACCAGTATAGGGGCAGGTGATTTCCTTCGCTCCGCTGTACTTTCCGGTATCGGTGCCCAGCATCGATCGAACTGGAAGATAAGGAACACCCATGGCTCCTGCCCGGAATCGAACAGCCAAGGCGTAGTTTGACCATTCAGCGACCTGAACGGTTCCGCTTTCCATCACCCTACGAGCTTGAGGGGAAAGGCCACGCGCTTCCAGGCCCACGACGTAGGCGGCATCTATCTTGGCAAGTGTCTGGCCACGGTCGGTAAGGTTGCCCGCGCAAAGTAACTGGAAATCATGGGTGGCGGTATGGCCGGCGAAGCTGAGGTTCTGTTTCTTCTGACGAACGATTTCGTGGCAGACCGCAGCAGGGATACGGTTAGTGCCGAATCCGCCGATGGCGAGATAATCGCCATCGGCGACCAGGTGTTTCACGGCATCGGCAACCGTACAGACCTTATTGGTCAATGCTCGTGGCTTATCACGAAAAGCTTCACGAGCATGATCGGGATGGGGATCAGCAAAGAAGGAATGCCCGCTCACTACCTGACGAACTCCCCAAGCAGTTTCTTGAATCGACGATCGTTCTTGATGCTTTCCAGATCGCGATCCTTGCGGAGGTAGGCAAAGTCAACGTAGCCCAACTCGAACGCTTTACGAAGTTCGATCAGCGTCTGTTCATGCTTGCGAAGAAGGCAGTAACTGCAAGCGAGATTGTAATGAGCGACTGCGTCATGAGGACGGAGTCGCACCAAACGGCGATCGACTTCGAGCCCTTCTTCATAGTGGCCCTGCTTGGTCAGCAGATTGCCGAAGGCTCGCAGTACTTCTACATAGTCGGGGTAACGTTCCAGAACGTCACTGAAGAACTTGATCTCAAACTCGGTTTGCTCACTTTCCGCTTTCTTGGTTCGGGGCTGTTTCTGAGAGAGGGACAATGAAGATTTGCTGAGTCCAGCCATGATCTTCTCCGAGAGTTTTCACAGATGAGGCATAGATGATAGGGAGGAGTATACCAAGAGAAGATTTGGTGTCAAAACTCTCTTTTGATCAATACACGAGAATAGTAGAAGAAAGATTTTTCGTATTGACAACGCCACAATGCACTGAAACTCATCTGCCCAGCAGGTGACGGAGCGCCTGCTCAAGATCGGGGTAATGAAAGACAAATCCGGCTTGTTGCAATCGTTCCGGGATCACTCTCAAACTCGCAATTAATAGTCCATCAGCCATTTCGCCCAAAGCCAATCGCAAGACCCAGGCGGGTGCAGGGAGAAGCGTTGGACGATGTAGCACGTGGCCGAGTGTTTTGGTGAACTCAAGATTCGTTACAATGCCTGGCGCGGTGAGATTGACTGGTCCACGGATAGCCTCGTTCATGAGGCAGAAGTGGATGGCTCCGACCAAGTCATCAATCTCGATCCATGGCACATATTGTTTTCCTGATCCGAGTCGACCAGCCACACCCCAGCGGAATAGCGGTAACTGTGCGGCGAGAGCGCCTCCCTTGGCAGTGAGGACGATGCCGATTCTGCCATGAACCGTGCGGATGCCGGCATCTTCAGCAGCCCTCGTAGCTGCTTCCCAGGCCTTGCATACTTCGGGGAGAAAACCAGTGCCCGCTGGTGATGATTCCGTCAATGGCATGTCGCCGCTCGGAGGATAGTAACCGATGGCTGACGCTGAGAAGTACGCCTTCGGTGGCTGCTTCATCCCGGCCAGTGTTTTTGCCAGCAGGCTAGTACTTTTAATTCGACTATCGAGGATTCGCTTCTTGCGATCATCAGTCCATCGCTTATCCGCAATGCCTTCGCCGGCAAGGTTGATGACTGCGTCAACGCCCTCCAGGTCGATTGCATTCAATTCGCCGTTATCGGGATTCCATCGTACCGAAGTTGTGCCATCACTGATGATCGTGGTCGGCGTTTTCCTGACGAAACGGATGACTTGATGGCCCCCCGTCAGCAGGAAGGGAACGAGTACTGACCCGACCAGCCCAGACGAACCGGTGATGGCTATCTTCATACGAGGTCTTTCCTGATAGGGTGCATGCCGCTGGAGATCACTGGTCAGAATACGGTGACGATAGGCAAAGGCACGATCCAACTTGCCCTGGATGATGCCTAAGCCGAGTTTACCCAACGGGCCAAGAGGTGGACGATATTTGATGTGATCGATCAATCGACTATGTGCTGCGGAAACAGATTCAAAGCGATGTGTATGCTCAAAGAAGCTGAAGGGGCCCTGCAACTGACGGTCGCAGAACATTACGTTTTCCAGGTAGTCGAAATGCTTGGCGGTCCACGTCTTCTTGATCGGCCCCAGTACGGGAACTCGCATGATGACTTGAGAGTCATTTTGAATGGAGTTATCGTTTCGGATGATCTCGATCTTGTCCCAGGGCGGCGTCATACGTGCCAGGGCACCGGGCCGGGTGTGCCACTCGAATGCTTCCTTTACCGGAACAGGCAATTCAACGGATCGCTCGAAGGTGTAGGGCATCTTTATCTGGAAAAGGTGAAGTCCACGTACTGAACGAAGAGATTCTTGCTGTCGCCACGCTGGTAATAATCTTCGAGCAGAACACCGAGATTGGGTTCAAGTTTCTTCTTGAAATGACTCTGCCAGGTGGAGCCGGGAGGTCCCTGGATGCGGATTTCGACCGGGTTCTCGAAGTTCACCATACTGGAATTAATCCAAATGCGGGCCTTCTTCATGCCAGTCATCACGCACCGCAAGCTGTTGGGATAGTCCTTCTCCCAGCCGCCTGAGACCAATACGGGCGCCTGTTCGCTCGCCTGGTGATCACCGACACCGATCCAGTAGAACCGGTTGGCAGACGGGCGAATGATGCGGAACTCCTGGCCTCTGCGATCACCCGAGAGATCAGCCTTGCCGAGTTCCGGCATGGCTGCGGCCCGTTTCTTGCGAGACATCCAGTCAATAATGTTGGCAGGCTCAGCGATGAATTGCTCGAAGCCCCGTCCCTGGTATTCGACCAGCAGCGATGGGTAGCCTTTAGGAATCCAGTATTCGAAGAGCAGCATCAGTGCGTCTTTCTTAGCCGATCCTATCTTTTCCCGATACGGATTTCTAGACGCATCAACGATGTAGAAAGGCAAGTACTGAGCGTTGTAGCGGAGCTTCTCCATGCCTTCGGGTGCATGGCCGCAGATGACTGCGGCGGAAGCGAACAAATGAGGGCGAGTGAGGGCGACATCAAAGACCAGTGAGCCGCCGCTGGAGAAGCCAGCCAACGAGACCCGGTTGCTATCGATTCGAAAGCGCCGCCGCATATCACGCAGTGTCTCAAGGACTGCCTCCTGCTCCTTGTCGCTGCTTTGATACTGATTCTGCTGACTATCAACCCACTCAGGAACAGCGACGATGAATCCCTTGCGGGCGGCAGGTTCCAGCCAACTGGCAGTGGCTGTTTCGTAGTTCTCGCCGAAATTGGGTGGCAGTATAAGAAGAGGGTAACTTCGGTGGTGATGGTATTCGGGGGGTAGATAGACACGATATTTCACCCCTTTGGGCCAATTGGTGGTGCTTCTGGTGACAAGATCAAGAATGGACTTGCTGATTGTCTCGGCTTGGGCCGGAGGCAACTGGTCAATCAGTTGCACGACCTCATCAGCCTTCAAAGGAGACTTGGCCAGGTAATCGCTTAGCATTTTTTGCCGGGCGAAATCATCGTCGGTTACCAGAAAGGTCTGCAGGAACTCTCGGCCACGCAGCAGCCTCTCGGCTGCTGCTTTCGATTGATCAGCAGCTTCGGAGCCTTGCAGCCAACCGGTTAGGGCCAGAGCCAGCAATTGTTCAGGGTTCAAGACGGAAGGTTGCCCCTTGGCGGCGAACCTTTCTTCCTGTTCAGCGAGTCTAAGGAAAACGCTGAGAACTTTGGCGTTATCGAGGTTGAGATCACGATCGATTTCATCAAGTAGCGATGCAGCAGTCAGGGCTAGGCTGGAAGAACCAGCCCGCTGACGTGCCTGGGAAAGAAGCTTTCGCAGCCGTTCGAGATCAGCGTTCTGCTGTTTGTGCTTGTTTCGGAAAGTGGAAAGTCTCGTCAGGTCTTGTGCGTCGGCTCCATCTTGATCCATGCTGGTCATCAGGTTCTGTGCAAACGTGTGTTGCCCGGCTACGACGGCATCTTCGATCTCTTCCAGCTTCAGCTTAACCTGGCTTTTTTTGAGGTCTTCTCTGACCTGCGTCAAACGGGGTAGCTCAGTAGGGGGGAAGTCTTTGGCAATTTCGGTGAGTTCCTTTTGAGCCTGATCATACCAGCCTGCCTGGCCCAGGAAGCGGGCGACACGAAGACGATCATCGAACGTGACAGAACGCTTTTGCTCAGCTGCTTCAGTCCTGATGCGTTGCCTGAGGATGGGCAGCAGTGCTTCGGGCGTGAATTCTTTGGTCAGGTATTGGGTAAATGTATTGGTGAACCGTTTTGTGCTGACCTCCATCGCTGTAGGCGACAGCTTCTCTATACATTGATCGACCTGTATTTCAGTAGGAGCAGACCTCGAGATCATGTCCAGTGGGCGAGTTCCGTCCGGTTTCCATTCGCCGGTCTTGGTCAGTTTGTAGGGTTTCAGCGCTGAGTTGGATGGATGCCATTGCTTGTTATTGGGTCTGAAGACGAATTGTTCCAACTGATCAGAACGGTCGAGCGGATCGGCGCTGCCAACCAGCGATTGCGAAAAGTAGATACGGCGGACTCTATCGTCAACAAAATAGAAGCCTCCCAGCTTACTAATGGGCACATGAATTCCGGAACTGTCGGTGATGTTCTCGTACACCTTCATCGGCGTACCCTGAAGCACATAGCCATCCTTGAAGAAAATGTAATCGGCCTGCAGCGATGAGAAGGCGATCAGGCCCAGGGACAGGCTGACACAGCACAGAAGCAGGCGTAGTTGCCAACGTGACTTGATCATGCCTGCCTCGTCCATCGTTATCCAGGGAACAGAGAAGACGTGTTGCTAAAACAAGCGGTGATGCGCACCGACCCAGTGGCCTGCCACAAATGCGCCCAGGACGAACAAACCGCCCATGGCCAGGTAAAGCGAGAGCCAAACCGTGGTCATCGATGATTTTGAAGCGGTGAGAGTAGGGACCGGACTGAGGGCGAAGGGTTCATCATCAACTGGTTCCACTCCGCCCGTTTCCAGGCGGGGCATGGCCTGTGGCTCTTCTACCGGTTGCATTTGTCGTTGTTCAAGCGGATCAGGCGTGAAAACCATTTTGCGGCGAACGGGTGGTGGAGCAACCGCTACAGAGGCATCATTCTCGACAAGTTCGGGTCGGGTGGGCTTCTGGAGAAGCTTATCGACATCGACCCGATCAAAGATCGACATGGGCTGAGTACGGTCACGTTGAACGGGGGGAAGGGGAGTCACGCTTTCGGTCGAAGTCAGGGGAACGAGCGTCTTGATTTTGCAGGAAGGACAATCGACCACGGAACCTGCTTTGCGTTTGGCGATGCCCAATAGTTGTTGACAGGCGGCACAGCGGAATTGAATCGGCATATGAAGGCTCCGACACTCTCAAGATGATGCTGTATTGTATCACGCATCCAAGGTAGTACCACCTGGATTGTGGTCGGGAATGAAAAGAGCCTTCGGCTGGGCCGAAGGCTCTCATGAACAAGGTCTTATTTCTTAGTCGACGATCTCATCCTCGATGATATCGTCGATCACTTCAGTACTGGAAACTGAACCAACAGCAGCGCCGGCCAATGCAGGCGCATGGGTAGCCATTAAGGCACGAAGAGCACTGTCGAGGAAGCCTTCGAGCTTGCGGCTGCGGACAGGATGTTGCAGTTTGCGAACAGCCTTGGCTTCAATCTGACGTACACGTTCACGAGTAACCTTGAAGATGCGGCCGACTTCTTCGAGGGTGTATTGGTAGCCATCACCCAGGCCGTAGCGCAGCTTGATGATTTCCCGTTCACGATAGGTCAGCGTCTTGAGGACATGCTCGATCTTATCCTTGAGCATTTCCTGGTTGGCGGTGCTGGCAGGCGATTCGACGGTGTCATCTTCGATGAAGTCACCGAAGTAGCTGTCTTCACTTTCGCCAACAGGCCGATCGAGACTGATGGGGTGCTTGCTGATCTTGAGCACGCGGCGGGCTTCTTCGACGGTGATGCCGGCAGCCTTGGCCATTTCTTCGTAGGTGGGTTCTCGTCCCTTTTCCTGTAGGAGCTTCTTCGAGACGTTGCGAAGCTTCGACATCGTCTCGATCATGTGGACGGGGATGCGAATCGTTCGAGCCTGATCTGCGATGGCACGAGTGATCGCCTGGCGAATCCACCAGGTGGCGTACGTCGAGAACTTGTAGCCGCGACGATACTCGTACTTGTCGACGGCACGCATCAGGCCGGTGTTGCCTTCCTGAATGAGATCGAGGAAGGAAAGGCCGCGGTTACGGTACTTCTTGGCGATGCTGACAACGAGACGAAGATTGCCTGCGGAGAGTTCCCGCTTGGCCTTTTCATACTCGTCGTGTCGTCGGATCACAACCGTACACCGGAAGGCCAGGCTTTCAGGGGTCTCCTGAGTCCGGCCCATGTAGGTATTTAATTCATTGATCTTGTAAGCCAGTTCATCCTTGAATTGCGAGTTCTTACTTGCCTTTGCTTTGATCTCGGCGATCTCATTGACCAGCCGAATCATGGTTTCCGAGTTCTGCTCCAGCAACTTCTTCGAAGTTTGGACGCGCTGAGTGCGAATCGACAACTCTTCGCAGAGGGTGACACATTTGCGGCGGCTGAGGCGGAGCCGGTAGCGAATCCGTTTCTTTTCCTTTTCGGAAACATTGGAATCGAGCATTCGGTTGAAATCTTCAGTGTTACGCTCCATCAAATGTTCGAGCGTCTTCAGATTATGCGGCATACGGTGGAGGATCTGGTCTTTTTCCAGATTCTCGGTCACCGAGACCTTAATGGTGCGATCAAAGGGGAGCTCGCCGCTGTTGACTTTCTGAAGGACTTCCACCGAGGTGGTGAGAGCAAAATCGCATTCGAGAACTTTGCGGCGGAACCGGTTGCGGGTGATTTCAATCCGCTTGGCGAGGTTAATTTCCTGATCGCGGGTGAGGAGGGGAATCTCGCCCATCTGGGTGAGATACATGCGGACTGGGTCGTCGATGCGACGTCCGCTGTCTCCATCATCCAGGAATGAGCCGAAGACTTCTTCGCTCAGTTCCTCCCGCTCCGCCGAGCCATCGGTGGAGCGGGAGTTGGCTTCGCGCTCCTCGGCATCGTTCTCGTCGATCAGTTCGATGCCATGCTCTTCGAGCATGATCATGAGCCTGTCGAGTTTGTCAGGATTCGGGGCATCGTCAGGAAGCACTTCGTTGACTTGTCCGTAAGTCAAAAAGCCCTTCTGCTTGCCTTGTTCGATGAGGGCCTTCAGGCCGTCGTCCATCTTTTCCATCCAACGTCTCCTCGTCGGGGTGACCGGCCTCCTTAGGCCAGTCTGGGTGGAACCCGGGAATAGTGGTTCGGGTATTATTCAAAGTTCAAGCGAGAAGGGAAGTCCATTCCTTTACTCACTTTCCGGTTCATCTTGCATTCGCTGCCTCAATTCCTTAGGCAGGTTGGCGACCTGCTGCTGGAGTTGCTGCAACTTGCCCAGAAGTTCCATCGGAGGCGCGGGACCATCCCATCGCTGGATTTCACTCCGAACAGCCTCGATCTCTGATTCATGTCGTTCACGCAAGTAGGCTTCCATTACCTGAAGAAACCACTCCCGCGGCGGAGCCTTCTCCAACCCCTCGGCATGCAGTTGGGAGACGATCTCCACTAACTTCGGCTCATCGTTCAGTCGCTCACGCAGTACATCAATGGAGACAGCGCCCTCTTCATGGGCATCATACAACTCCGACAACACCCTGCGGCGCTGCGGATGACTGAGCATCTCCGGTTGAACATACTGTCTGGCTTGAGCGATGAGTTTCGGCTCGACCAGTAAGACCTGGATCAGTTCTCGTTCTAAGTTGCCCTCCGGTGAACTTCTGGCGGCCCCTTCCGGTTTCTGCGCCACCGACAGGTTGGCAGCACTACTGCCTTGTTGCTGTTCCCTGAGCAACTCGCTGTAGCGCTTGCGAACCACACCATCATTGATGCCACAGCGTTGGGCCAATCGAGAGAGGATCATCTCTCGTTTGACAGCCAGCTCTTCACGGGCAAGAGCCGGCAGCTTGGCCAACACGTTGAGCACCTTTTCCATCGCCTGGCGCTGGCCTTCGACGCCGCTTCCGGCGGCGGCAAAGGCTGACGTCAGAGTGAATTCCAAAGCGTCCTGGGCATTTTTGAGACGTTCGATGAATGGCACCGCTCCCTGGGCGCTCAAAAAATCGCAAGGGTCCATACCGGAAGGTAACGAAGCGATGGCCAATTCCATCTCGTTCTGGACGAATTGACCTAAGGCCCGTTCTACGCCCCCCTGACCACCCGCATCCGCATCGAACAGCAGCACCACGCGGGAGACATATCGCTTGAGTTGAGCGATATGATTCTCGTTTAGCGCAGTCCCCAAGGTGGCCACCACATGG
>DAOMFV010000065.1:0-28878 GCA_035430005.1 Gemmatales bacterium | reverse complement strand
CAGGAGCCACGCCCTCGCGATACACAGATCCAGGGGGATCAGAATGAGCTGCCGCCTCCCGTTGGGACCTGATCAAAATCAATATCAGAACGCCCTGTTTCTGGCACATTGTTCTGATGCGGTCTATGAACGGGGCAAGCTTTCCGACTACAAGCACTACGATCAGATCGCCTTCGAGACGGTGGAGACGTTTGAAGGCCCCAACGATACGCAGGGGTTCGTCGGTGCCACCAGTGAAGCCCTCGTCCTGGCGTTTCGCGGTACCGAGCCAGACCGTTGGCAGGACTGGTGTACCGACTTTAACTCCAAGCAGAAAATCTGGCTAGCCTGCCAGGTGCACACTGGATTCGCGACAGCGCACGATGGCGTGGCAGCTAAATACATGGAACTGGTGCGCAAGCTGCGAACGAACAACCAGACCATCTACACCACGGGGCACAGTCTGGGCGGGGCGCTCGCCACCCTGGCGGGCAAGGTGCTGGCCACCGGGACACAAGAAGGTGAAAATTTGAAGCCGGCCCTGGTTGTGACCTTTGGCGCGCCCAAAGTCGGCGACAACCGCTTCGTTTCTACCTATGGCATGCCACTACTTCGTTTTGTTCACAATGAGGATATCATTCCTCACGTGTCTCCCATCGGGGCCTACAACGACGGCGGCTCGCTGCTTTATTTCAAAGCTGACGGTAAACTCACCTTTAATGTTAATGAAGTTTCCACCTTTACGAATAGACTCAAGAACGCGGTCTCCGCTATCATCGCTGCCAAAGGCAGGATCTCAGATTTAGTCCCCAATTGGATACAGGACCATGTCATGGAGCGATACATCGAACGGCTTGAGGCTTACGTCAAAACCCTGGGAAGTTAATCATGGCCTTCCATACGAAGTTGATCATCACCACCGGTAATGAAGTGCCCGGGCAATATATCTCTCAGTTCCTCGGCATCGTGCGGGGAATTGTCGTGCGGTCCCCAAGTATCGGTCAAGGCATTATGGGTGGATTGAAGCAGATTATCGGCGGCAACATTGAGAGCTATGCCCAGGTTTGTGAAGCGGCCCGGGAAGAAGCCTACGAACGGATGGTAACGCATGCCCAGGAGATGGGAGCTGACGCTGTTATTGGGATGCGCTACGATGCCACCGAGTTCTCGCAAGCCGCCACCGAAGTGCTGGCGTATGGCACGGCGGTGAAGCTGAGCCGGGGGTAAGGTTGCCGTCACGCTCCGCGTGAGGGAGCGGGGAGATGACTTTACACTAATACTGTGTTACTGGCAGCAAGCCTCCGTCCCTCACGCGGAGCGTGAGGGCAACTCTCCCGAGCATCATGGCAACTATCCTGCTAAGGCCGAGGGCTTCTGCGGCACGGACAAGGTCGTCGCCGGGGTAGGTCGCCACCAGCCGGTCAAGCGGTGCCATCCTCGGCTGAGCCAGTCCTTTTCCCGCTCCATCGCGGCAGGGCGAACGTCGGTCAGCGAGGGCCGGAACGTTTGCAAAATCACCAGAGGCAGATACCAGAGGATGAAGCTGCCCCCGCCGTCGGCGTACCAGAACTGCACACCCAGGATCAGTGTTGCCGACCAGGAAATGAGTTGCCCCAGATGTTTGGGGTAAGGCCAGAAGGCTGACGTGATCATGAGGGCCAGGAAAGCGATGAGCAGCGGAATGCGATAGGCGAAGTGCAGTGAAACGGTATTCCACAAGCCATCTGCTGTCGGCTTGCCGGCAAATTTCCACGCCTGCCATTCGGCAAACGACCAGACATTCTGCCAGACTTGGGCCAACCCTTCCTTCCAGATCATAAAGACGACAAAGAAAGTGCAGACAGTCAGGAAGGTGATCAGAAAGCGCCAGTGGCCACGGCGAAAATAGAAACTGGTCCAGAGAGGCACAAGGATAGCCGGGTAGAAGCCAAAGCCGGTGCCCAGCCCGAGAAACAGCCCGGCCAGCATAGGCTGACGATAACAGGTAATGGCCAACATGATAAACATGGATGCCAGTACCTGCGAGGTGTTGAGAAGCAGGAGGGCGGTGTACGGCATGAGCAGATAGAGCAGTGCCGACGCAACCCCGATACTGAGGTTGCGGAAGTGTAGCCAGCCGATGAGCACCAGATTGACCACAATGAGCAGGTGACAGGTCAGCGAAAGCACGTGTGCCACCACAGTCATGGCCCCGGACGACTGAGCCAGCATCAAGGTTAGGTTCTTGATAACGAGGCTTTCGTTTTGCGGTTGGGGGATGCCCCGCCAGTCGGGCAGGAGCGATTTCAGGATCATGACAGCCATCATCACGATGGTAAGCCAGGCCATGCCGCCGATGGAGACATTGGAACGGAACTCCCTGCGCTGCTCCAGCCCCAGATCAAAGAGAGAGCGGAAAAGCAACAGGGCCGTCACGATCAGCAGCCAGAGGTAACAGCGCCAGATTGCCTGGTGCTCGAAGGCATACCATCGCATCCACTTGGCATCGGAGCGAGCTCCACAATCAGATAGTACGAAGGCATGAAAGACCGTTTCACCAGGTAGTACCGGAGTCGCCATCATTTGGGCGGCGCTGATAATCGTTGAGGTCGCCTGGTTGGGGCTGCACCAGATGTTGAGCACATCATCTCGCCTTTCCTGGCTGGATCGCAGGAAAAGGAGTGGAATCGTGAGCATGAACAGGAGCAGTAGGTCCCAGTGTCGCCATTGAAGGGGTTTGGCAAAGCGGACGAACAGCATGATAATCAACACAAAGACCATGCACGTCCAGGTCTGGGCGTTGGGTAGGGTGATCGACTTCAGAAGCTCAATTTCGGCCCAGACCATGAACCACTCAATAGATTGAAGGACAGTCGCACAGATTGCTAAGTACCCTTGCAGAAGTATTTGGGTGGCAAGCCAGACATTCCTTTCTGACCGACACAGGTAGGAATGTTCTGTGTCCCTGAAATAACTTCTGAGAGATTACTTAGTCGAGATTATATCCACTATTTCCACCAGTTTCGCCGCAGAACCGGTTACAATAGGGAGAATCTGCCTATTCGCTGGCAGATCGTAACGGGTGAAGGAGCAGATCTGATGCAATCTCCGTGGGGCCCGCGCATCTTCTGGCTGGTTGTCTTACTCCTGGCCGGGCTCGGCATCTATGCTTATTTTTATGATCCCACCAACGAAGAGGGCAACATTGCCTTCTCTTCACCGCTAGCCCATATGGTGTTTATCGGCCCGAAAGTAGCCGGCTGCGACATTGAGATCGGAAACAAAGATCTCGGAACGGACGACTGGAAAGGGGATGTCAAACTAGCCAAAGGCAAAATCCTTCAGCTCTATCCCCGCCAGGCCGATCCCAGTTCGATCTTCTCCTCCACGCGCTTTGAATGCAGACCGCTGATGCGCGATAACGTCAAGCTGCCGATCATTCTCCACATGGTGTATCAGGCTGAGCCGGACGATACGCTCTCGCTTACGGTAAACCAGAAGACGCAGAAGATTCCACTGGCCGGCATGGCTGCGGATCAGCAGCCGTTTAAGGCGCTGGAAGGAATAGCCCAGCTTCGCGAGCAATCCCCTCTGCAAACCTTTGAGAACGACAGCGCTTCCGACGATCATCATCCCTGCTTCTTCCATGATGCTCAAGGCAGAAACTACCTCCTCTATATGAACTCCGAGCGCAGCAAGGGAATTGATGTGAATTCAGTGCTGGCCGGCAGTTTTGAATCGCTCGAAACACCCATCCTCGGCACAACGCTACGGCTCAGCAGATTCAGCGGCGGTGCCTGGCAGTACTCCGAAGCAGTTACAGGCAAGCTCGAAACTTGCCTCGATCCCGCGGCTGCGATCGATCCCACAGGTAAAATGTTCGTCGCCTGGTTACAGAAGGGGCTGGACGGCTGGGATATCTACTACAAAACCAAAGACTTCGGCCTGGAGGGTGATTCAAGTCTGAGTTGGGGCAAGCCTGTCAGGCTGACAACCAAATCAGGATACTTTCAACATCTCATCGCCCATACCGATTCCCAGGGCAAGGTATGGCTCGCCTGGCAATCATGGCGTCTGGAGCATTGCGATATCGAAGCAGCGGTACTCAACGACGACAAACACTTCATGAAGACGCCGGGCCCCGTCGCCGAGCATCCCCAGGATATCGATGGCAGATGGTTTCCGACCATCACTTCAGACAAGCTGGGCAACACCTACCTGGCATGGACGGTCTTTCGGCAGGGTCATTTTGATATCGAAGTGATGAAGCTCTTTGAGAACATGCGCAAGAGCAACCCGATTCAGTTGGCCTCGTCGGCCAGCGATGCGCTTCGCCCCTCCATCGCCTGCGACTCGGATAACAACCTCTGGGTGGCTTACGAAGAGAGTGACCCAGTGCAGAATTACGGCGAACTACGCTTGCCGGAATCGCACATTCGAGTCCGTACGCTGCATCCGGATGGTTCCATCGATGAATGGCCTGCCTTGAAAATGCCTGCTTCCAGCATGCCGGCCCAGACCGTACCGAAGATTGATCCGTTGTTGAAACCACCATCACCAGTCACCAGGTGCATTCAGCCACGCATGGTGATCAGCAGTGAAGGCTTGCCAATAGTGGTCTTTCAGGCGAAGCAGAAGCTGCTCTATTCCCAGTGGAACAACAGCGCCTGGACGGAGCCGAAGACGTTGAGTCAGACGTCACCAGAACTCACCAGCTATCACACAGCCATTCATCAGGAAGGCCATCTGGTGGATTGCCATGATACCCTGGACGGCAAAGGCAGGGTGCGACTTCAATTTGCCGTCGCCAATGAAGGTAATACCAAACCTACCATTCCCAGGAAACCGGCACCTTCCCAGGCAGCGCCACCCCCGACCGCCTGGAAAACTTTTGCCGAACTGGCCCGACAGTTCCGCAAACGTTCCGATGATCTGGTCTTGAACAAGCGATATCTGTTGCGCGGCTTGGTCGTACTGCCGTACGCCCTGAACGAAGCCACTTCCGATCCCTGGGCAATGGCCTGCGTCGCCACGGAGCAATCGCTCTACGACTGGATAGTGATACCTCACAATGTGAACTCCCCAGCCATCGAGCACTGGCAGACAGCACAGCGCGCTCAGGTGCTGACGCAGCAGGGTGACCGCAATTACGTCCTGGGCTATTATCGACCCCTCGTCGGCTCACGCGATCCCTTGCTGCTCATCGACTGCAAGAAAGACGAGTCGCCCCTGTTACCTCTGGCCCAACTCGAATCCGCGCGAAGGCCGGGCGAATCCATTACCAATCGCATCAGCGTGACCCAGGCCCTGGACCGGGAAATCATGGCACAGTATCTCAGCCAGCGGCAACGATTGGGGTTCTCACTGACAACTGACTGGCAACTCCTCTCGGTTCTTACTCAGCCTAATACGTCCGATACTTATAAGGAGTCGATCGAACGAATGTTGCTTCACCTCTGGTATCCGGAAACTACTCTCGCACCTATGTCAGGCTTGCGTGTCGTCGCTGTTGCCAACGGTAAGTCGTATGACCACCTGCTCGATGCCTTACGCGAACGACATTTCTACGTAGCCACTGATGACATTTATCTCACCGTTCGCTGTGAAAAGCATCTGCCCGGCGATGTTTTCCAGACCTCGTTCCGACCGACGATCAGCATCACTGCACAGGGTACCGCCAAGCTCAAGAGCATCGAAGTATGGCTCGACAACAAGCTGATTAAGAGCGAAGAACCGCCAGGCAAGGCGGCCTTGATGGAGTACAAGTATGAGAAGTCCGATCGACAATGGCACAGTTACACTGTGCGCGTGACGCAAGAGAACGGTGCCGTCGCCATCGTTCAGCCATTCTGGATTCGGTACTTGGAGTGATCATGAGCCATCAGCGTAGCGGGAGGGCAAGGCTCCTGCCGAGCTGTATTGCGATGGCATGAAGCTCGGTAGGAGCCTCGCCCTCCCAGGTAATACCTCTGAATGATGCGAACTCGTGTATTGCATGCTCTCGTCTGGCTGCTCGTGCTTGCCTGGTCGTTCCATACCTACCACACCGCCACCGCAGAACAGCACCATGAATGGGTCACCAGCGATGTGGGCTGGCAATGGATGCTGGGCCGCGCTCTGATCGACGGGGAGTTGTCGCAGAGCTACACGGTCGAAGCGGGCCAGCGCTGGTTGAGCGAGGGGTATGACAGGCAGGAGCTGGAGCAGATGACCACTCAGCTCTTCCGCAAAGGGCGGGAGAAGCAGCCGGTCAAGGATGGCATCGATGGCCCACTCTATCCACCGACGGCTGCGTTCTTCTTCAGCTTCTATGGGATGGTCGCGCCACGCCAGGCCCATTCGCTGGGTGCTCTCATTGGTTTGCTTTGTACTTTCCTTACCGCCTTTTTGATTCAATCGATCACCAGGGGTAGGCTGCTGGCCAGCTTCGCCGCGATGGTGCTCTGCGTATTCCCGCATCACTTTCCTGGGCTGTTACTCGGGCAAAACCATGCGCTGACGCTGCTGATCGTAACCCTAGGCTGGTGGCTGCTGGGGCGAGGCAAACCCTACGGGGCAGGGCTGGTGTGGGGGCTGCTCATCTACAAGCCCGTCGTGCTGCTCGCCCTTGTGCTGGTGCCGGTGTCACTCCTCCAGATGCGTCTGCTTCTCGGCATGGCAACCAGCGCGCTGATCTTGTTCCTCGCCACGCTTCCCTTCACGCAGGGGCTGGAACCGTGGAAGCGTTGGGTGATCGTGGGACAGCGGGCAACGGCGACCTATGAACTGGATCGTCGGTGGATCTGGCTGAGCCGTGATCTGGCGGGGCTGCCTCGCCGAGCCATGTGGGACGCCGAGTCGTTCACCAGAGAATGGCGATACTGGTGGAACGGGGATATTGTTGAACCCGATGGGGCACGCACCTATCTGGAGCAGGATCATGAAGGACACGTCAGATCACCCGCAATGGTGAAGTACGTGGGCTGGGGCCTGCTGGCCGGCATCGCACTGATCACCTTGCTGATCATGTGGCGACGAGAGGATGAGACGATTCCGGAAGGATTGCCGGCTGCGTTTCTGCTGATGGGCGCCTTCTTCTGCGTCTTTCATTTCATGCACTATGATCTGACTCTGTTCGCACTGCCGATGTGCCTGCTGCTCGGAGAACTGGGACGTTTCAACTGGCAGCGGCGGAGCGTGATACTGATCGCGCTCGCTGGTCTTTTCTATTGCACGCTAAACTTCCATCGGATGGGGGTGTACAGCCTGGTGGCGATACCGTGGGAGATGTTTTTTCTGCTGGCGGTTTGGGGGTGGTTGACGGTCGTACTGGTATTCGGCTCCAAAGGAGCCGCAAGATGATAGCCCGACGCGCTAGGGGGCGCGTGCAATCGCAAGGTTCCCCCTCGCTGGCGTGTCGGGCTATCATGCGAGCACCTACTCCACATCCTTAAACTTCACCAGCCGCTTGATCTTCTCCGCGGCGAGTGGCTTGCCATCAACTTCCACGTAGGGGTAGATGAAGAAGTTCAGCGGTGGGCCGGCCTGAGCAGGTTCGAGGACGATGTCGCGGCCGGTGCTGAGAGTGAGGCGATTCTCGGTCAGGTTGCCAAAGTAGTAGGCAGCCATCTTGGGGTTCTTGTTGGCTTCTGAGATATCGACCGGCACCCAGCCTTTGCCTGATTCGGGCTGAAAAAAGGCCCAGCAGTGGTAGCCGGCAATCTCACCGGCTCCACGGGCTTCGGGCACGGAGAAGCCAATCTCGAACTTGGCGGGAATCTTCTTGGCACGAGCCAGGGAGATAAACAGGCTGTGGAAATCGGTGCAGTTGCCGAACTTGCTGTCGCAGGCCCAGTTGGAATCGCCGCGTCCCCAGCCAGTGCCCTCTTTGGAATACTTCATGTGGCCGTTGACGGTGTCGTAGAGCACCCTCGCCAGTTCCATCTTGTCGCCGGGCAGGTTCTTTCCTTCGATCAGCTTCAGAGGTTTGCCTTCGATGGGCACCATCTTGTCTGCTTTCAGAAACATCTCGATCTCGGCTGTAGTCGGCACGGGGCCGGTGCTGGTGACTTCCTTGCGGGTTATTCGATATTCGGTCGAGACAGTAGCCTGGCCCTTCTCATCGGCTTTGCCTTCGACATAGCGCATGCGGTTACCAAAACGGGGTTCGCTGGTCACCCTTCCAGGCAGTTCCTCTGTGGGGTCGTTGACGATGTCATCGACCTGCTGATACTGACTCGTCTTTGGCATGGGAAGCCAAAGGCGATAAGCTTGACCTGGAGTCAATCCCTCAAGACGAACCTGATAGGAAAGGTCGAAAGTCCGAGTCTTTTCTTGATCAGAAGGAGTGATGGCACCTGCAAGGAGGCTTAATGACGACAGCGACATCAATGCGAAAAGAAACCGTAGCATGGGGCACCATGGGCATAAACAGAATGAATTGTGAGGAGGATCGAAAATTAACAACAAACGGACACGCCGCCGTCAGGAGACGACAGGTACTCAGGTAAAGCCGGACTTGAACAGGGGTGAGGGCATGTCGTTATCTTGACAGCGTTTGCCTTCACAATCAAGGGGGTGGTTGCTCTTAATCCTACTTCATCCCCAGCTCCTTGAGCTGCTTGGCATCCACCGTCGCCGGCGCTCCGGTCATCAAGTCCCTGGCCCGCTGGTTCTTGGGGAAGGCGATCACATCACGGATGTTGGTCGTGCCGGCCAGCATCATGGCCCAGCGATCGAGACCGAGAGCAATGCCGCCATGCGGGGGGGCGCCGTAGGTGAGGGCGTTGAGCAGGAAGCCAAACTTGTGGTTGGCTTGTTCCTTGGTCATACCCAGAACGGTGAACAGCCGGGACTGGACGTCGCCGCTGTGGATACGGATGCTGCCGCCGCCACACTCGTAGCCATTGATAACGAGATCGTAGGCCTTGGCTCGGACTGCGCCGGGGTCGCTTTCCAGTAAATGCAGGTCTTCGTCCATCGGGGCAGTGAAGGGATGGTGGTTGGCTGCCCAGCGCTTCTCTTCGTCGTCCCAGATGAACGAGGGGAAGTCGTAAATCCAGGCGATCTTGTAATCGGGCTTGGTGTTGTCGTAGAGCTTCAGTTCCGCCGCCAGCCGGGTACGGAGTTGGCCAAGCGTTTGGCAGACGACGTCTTCCTTATCAGCGATGAAAAGGATCAAATCACCCGCAGCAGCCCCCATCTTCTGGCGTAACTGGACCTGAGCCTCGGCTGGTAAGAATTTCTCAATAGGCGAGTTGAACTTGTCCGCTTCGACTTTAATCCACGCCATGCCCTTGGCGCCGAAGGTTTTGACGAACTCGGTTGCCTCGTCGAGCTTCTTGCGGGAATAGGTCTCAGCTGCGCCTTTGGCACATAGGGCTCGCACCTTGCCGCCGCCAGCCACCGCATCCTGGAAAACTTTGAACTGGGTCGTCGGTGCCCAGTCGGAGAGTTCCACGATCTCCATGGCATAGCGCAAGTCGGGCTTGTCGGAGCCGTACTTCAGCATCGCCTCGGCATATTTGATGCGAGGTAAAGGCAGGGGAATCTTGACGCCGATCGTCTTCCCGAAGATCTCCGCGCTGAGTCGTTCGATGACATCGAAGACATCGTCCATATCGACGAACGACATTTCAAAGTCTAATTGGGTGAACTCAGGCTGACGATCAGCACGCAAGTCTTCGTCACGCAGACAGCGGGCGATTTGGAAGTACTTGTCGTAGCCCGACACCATTAAGAGTTGTTTGTAAATCTGTGGCGACTGAGGCAGAGCGTACCACTCTCCGGGAAATACCCGGCTGGGCACCAAATAGTCACGTGCGCCTTCGGGAGTGCTGCGACCCAGCAACGGGGTCTCCAGTTCAAGGAACCCCTCCTTATCGAGGAAGTCCCGAATGGTCTTGTTCATGCGATGGCGAATGCCCAGCGTGCGCTGCAAGGTCGGCCTTCGCAGATCGAGGTAGCGGTTCTCCAGCCGCAGGTCTTCATTGGCCAGTTCCGGGTCGTCGAAGCGTTTGTTCTCCTGAGGTATCGACATGACATCGAAAGGCATCTGCGGGCAGCGGTTGAGCACCTTGAACTCGGTAGCTTCCACTTCGATGTCACCGGTGCTGAGTTTGTTGTTGGTCTTCCCTTCCAGACGGGGACGGACTGTGCCGGTGACCAGGAGGCACCACTCCCGGCCCACTTCTTTCGCCCCGGCCAACTCTTTGCGCCCGGCTTCCAGCACCACCTGGGTAATGCCATAGCGATCTCGCAGATCGATGAAGACCTGGTCGTTATAGATGCGTGAGGTATTGACCCAGCCGTTCAGTCGTACCGTCTGGCCGACGTTGCTGGCACGGAGTTCTCCGCAGGTATGGGTTCGGCGGGTCAAGCTCATGTTCACTTTCTGCAAAAATGGGGTCGCATTCGTTCGGACTTTGGCTCATTATAAAAGACCAGGCATTGAGAGACAGTCATGTTAAGGTGGATGTTCGCCAGTTGTGTGCTCGGATTCGCTTTGGCATGGGCCTGGGCAGATGATTCACTACCTCGCGGTTTGCCAGAGATCACGCTGCCTCAAGCCTCCCCGGCGATGATCCAACTGGGCAAGCAACTCTTCAGCGAAACCAGACTCTCCGGCGACGGGACCGTATCGTGCGCCACCTGTCACGATGCTTTAAAGAACTTTGCCACCCATGACGCCAGGGCCATCGGCATCGGCAAGCAGATGGGCAGACGCAACGCCCCCTCGCTCATGAACCGGGCCCTGGGCACTTCGTTGTTCTGGGATGGCCGGGTGAAGACGCTCGAAGAGCAGGCGCTGCTCCCCATCGCTGATCCCACCGAAATGGGGAACACCGTCGAGAAGGCTCTTGCCAATCTGGCCGCCGATGCCGAGTATCCCAAACACTTTCGTGATGCTTTCGGTAGCGAAGGCATCACCAAAGAACGCCTGGCCTCGGCCCTGGCTGCTTTCCAGCGATCGCTTCTTCTGGGCAACAGCCCTGTCGATGCCTTCGTCGATGGCGACACCGCCAAGCTCTCGGAGTCCGCCAAGCAGGGGCTTTGGCTCTTCGAGAGCCGGGCCAACTGCTGGAAGTGTCATTCAGGCAAGAACTACAGCGATGAGAAGTTCCACAACACGGGTATCACTTGGGGCGGCACTCCGGTCGATCTGGGTCGATATGAAGTGACCAAAAAGGAAGAAGATCGGGGGAGGTTCAAGACGCCCAGCCTGCGAGGCGTCGCTAAGACTGCGCCCTACATGCACGATGGCAGCATCAAAACACTGGAAGAGGTCATCGCCTATTACAGCAAAGGCGGGAACACCAATACTCATCTTGATCCAGCACTGAAACCTCTCAACCTCACAGAGAGAGAACAAGCCGATCTTCTGGCATTCTTGAAAGCTCTTTCGGAAGAAGTGAAGTAAGCCTTATGCCTTACGGATTTGGTACAGGGTGCCCTTCACCCGTCTGGCGCTCTGCCCCGGCCCGGCAGGTTGGCCGGCGTGATGGACGATGGTGTCGTAGACGAAGCCTTGATCCTTCAAGCTTTTCCGCCAGAGAGTGGACGGGGTACGATCCTGATCAGTGATCCAGGCGATGCCATGCGGGGCAAGCATCTTGTCGATCAAGTCAACGACCGGGGCAACGCTGCGCATCTCGTAGAGCAGATCAGCCCCAAAGATGACCGGGAACTGCCGGGCCGGTGGCTGACACCAGTTCATGGGCAGCAATTCAAAGTCTCGATAGCCATGCTCCAGCGCGTTGGCGGCGGCAAAGCGCAGGGCGGTGGCATCGTAGTCGCTGAAGACCACGTGGATGCCCTTGCTGAGCGCAGCGACGCCGGTCATACCCAGACCACAGCCCACTTCCAGAGCGATGGTGCCTGGCTTCCATTCGTCAGCCAGGATCGCCTTGGCCAGCATGCGTGAGACAGGCCAAAGGTCGCACCAGTAGGGCATGTATTCATCGTGGCTGAATGCTTCGAGAGTGGCAGGGTGTTCCAACAGTCGATCAGGCTCGGCTGGCCGCCACATGGCAAAGGTGGTGTCGTTCAGAATCACCTGTTCCTGGATCAATGGACCAAGGGCGTGCAGCGGCGTAGCTCTCGGCCAATCGGCGAGGGCTGCTTCATGCTCGGCGAGAAGTTGCAGGACGGAGTGCATCGATCTCTTCTTCCCTTTCCCAGATTACCCAAGTGTCAGTGGAAATACCATGGTTGTGGCAGGGGTCAACGGTACTCCGTTGCCCCCTGCGTGACGTGCAATCGATTGCACCCTACGCAGGGGGCAGATGAGTACATCTGACCCCTGCCACGGTTATTAACAGAGTCCGGAGAACAGGCCCACTTCGGCTTGAGCGTTTTCCCCGTTTACAGTATAGCCTAGGGCGTAAAAGTGTTCCGCAGGAGGCTTGGTGATGTCTGTCAGGAAGATCGCGCTTTCGGTTTTGACCGTCGGTATCGTGGGCAGCTTTCTCGCTTTGGATGCCCAGATGCCCAGTGACGGGAAACAGCCCGACAACAAGGCGGTCGTCGCCGTCGTCAATGGCGTCCCCATTACCCGGCAACAACTGGCCGATGAACTGATCGCCCGCAAGGGACGCGCTCAGCTCGAAGCTCTCGTGCATCGCACACTCATTGAACAAACCTGCAAGGACAAAGGCATCAACGTCAGCGAAAAGGAAGTGCAGGAAGAGCTCATCTCAGAGATGAAGGCCTCCGCCTCGGCGAACCTGGCGGACTTCGAGAAGTCGATGCTCAAACCAAAACGGACATCACTCTTTGAGTACCGGGAAGACGTGATCCGCCCCCGCATCATGATTGATAAACTGGCAGCTTCACAGCTGACGTTGACTGATGAAGACCTGAAGCGGGAGTTTGCCTGCCACTATGGCCCGAAAGTCGCCATCCGCATTATTACTTTCAAGGATGCCCAGATCGCCAAGCGAACGTGGGGTGAAATCCGAGGTAATGCCCAGATGTTCATCCGCTATGCCAAGCAACAGGAAAATCTCGACCTTGCTGCCAGTGCTGGTATGATGGTGCCGTTCGGCAGACACACGACCCATGATGAAATTGAAAAGCGGGCCTTTGAACTCAAGGACGGTGAAATTAGTGAAGTGATCCAGACGCCACAGAGGGGATATGTCATCATCTTGAAAGATCATGAGTATCCCGCACGCACGGATGTCACTCTTGAACAGAAGAAAGAAGAACTTCGTGCCTCTGCCATGGAGAAGAAACGGCAGACAAAAGTGCCCGAGATCATCGCTGAAATCAAGAAACAGGCCAGCACCAAGATTCAACTCTTCCTCGATTCCCAGGAAGACCCGGCCAAGGCGATCGAGATGTACAACAAGATGACTAACAACCCCTCAAAATAGGCTGTTGTTCATTACATCAAACAACGCACGGCGGAGAACTTCTCCGCCGTGTTTCGTTTACATCAGGTAAACACGACTCGTTGTTTGGCTGCAATCCAGTCACCCAGGCGATCATGCCATTCGCCTGGTCGAAGATAGCCCCGATCATCGGGGTCGTCATCATCCGGGTCTTTCTTGCCAGGCTTATTGTTGTCACGAGACTTTCTCTTGACCGGTTTATCGTCTTCATCGTCCTCCATCATTCGTTCCAGTCGTTTCTCCATCATCCGATGCTGGATATGGGCGTAACCCATGTTGGCGGCATAGCTCAATATCCAGCAGATGAAGAAGAGGAACCTCGCCTCCCACGGATCGAGTCCAAAGATGGTCATGAACCCGACCAGCCAAACGATGAGGGTAAGGTATCGGCCAACAATCGGGATCAAGGAGACGAGCACGACGACAATAACGAGGAAGAACGACCCGATGATAGCCGTCTTGGCGTCGCCGAAGTTAATGCCGCCGCCCAGGGCGCTGCTGATGAACATGCCTGCCACCAGTATGACAATGTTAATGGGTATCAAGATGGCGACTTCAAGCGCGAAGCCTTTCCAGTCGATGGGCATGCTGTCCGGGGTGCGGGTACGCAACGCCAGTAGGATGCCAAAGACGATTCCGCCGGCGGCAATGACCGCTCCGATTCCGCCGGCAACCCACATCCAGATGGGAATCCTGGTGCTCTCGTCAGCTTGTGACTTCTTCTTCTTTTTCTTCTTCTTCGACCGAGGCGCTTCGTCGTCCGCTTCAACCAGGGCAGGGGTCGCTTTCCGTGCAGGCGGTGGAGGAGCCGGCTCTTCATCGGACAGGACTTCGAAGTCACCCAGATCATCGGGCAGCACTTTAGCCAGCATCGCCTCATCATCCACGGGCATAGCCATCAAGGGCGTGGCGGCTGCCTGCTTCATTCCCAACTGAGGAAGCACCACCGGGGCAAGAGTCACCTTCACGGGATTGCGACACTTCGGGCAACGAACAAACTTGCCCTGCAACTCGATTTTCACAGACAATCTGGTCTGACACGATTTGCAACGAAGATCAGTACGCATACCATGAGCCTCGACTACGGCATCGAGTGTACACTCACCCAGCACGATGTTTCAAGAAAAAGGCCGGGGAAAATGGATGAAGATCGGAATATCGAAAAGATTACAGCAAGCGTCCCCAGACTGCTTTCAAATACCGCCCCTCGCGCACATGGGCATAGTAGGGATGATCTGGTCCCGCTCCGCTGAGATGGAATATCTGTAGCGTACGCCCGGCCTGCCATGCGGAACGACGGATACAGTCGATGAACATATCTTCGTTGACGAGACCAGTGCAGGAACAGGTGAGGAACACGCCACCGGGGGCGACCGCCTGCATGGCCAACCGGTTCATGTCCAGATACTGCTTGAGGGCATCGTCGATCTCTTCCCGATCACGTGTCTGCTTGGCGGGGTCGAGTACCACCACATCAAAGAGCTGCCCCCGGGCGATGGAATCCCGCAGCCAGGGGTAGAGATCGGTTTGCACGAACTTGACCCGGGCCTGGTTCAGGTTGGCATTGTGCCTGGCTGTCTCAAGCGCTTCTTCATCGAGATCGAGGCCGGTCACTTCTTCAGCCTTGCCCTTGGCCTTGGCATAAACGGCGAAGCCGCCCGAGTTGCAGCAGATGTCGAGCACCTTCTTCCCGGCAGTGAACTGCGTGAGGTAGTTGCGGTTATCACGCTGATCGACAAAGAACCCGGTCTTGTGCTTGGCTCCCGGCTGTACCTTGAAGCGTAAGCCATGCTCGGTGATGGTGACACCCTGCGGCATTTCGGTGGCCCAGCAGTCGAACGATTCCTGCTTCTGCACATGCTCCTCGGCGAACCAGTAGAAGCGTGAGCCGGGATACATCTCGGACAAGACTTCCTTGATCGTCTCCCGCCATTTGAATATGCCTGCGGAGAAGAACTCCATGACGAGGATGTCGCCATACCGATCAACGATCAACCCGCTGAGGCCATCACCTTCGGAGTGAACGAGACGATAGGCGCTGGTAGCATCATCGAGATGATGCAAGTCACGGCGAAGGGTCACTGCCTGGGTCAGCTTACGGCGGAAGAAGTCGGCATCAATCACCTCCTCTTGTTTGGAAGTGAGTACTCGCAAGCTGATGCGCGAGTGGCCATTGTAGAAGCCACGCCCCACCCACTGCCCGGTCATGTCGAGGATATCGACTATCGACCCCGGCGGCGGCTTCTGCATCGGCTTCTCGACCATCTTCTGGAAGATCCAGGGATGGGAGGAACGGCGTTCGATTTTCAGACGGATGGTGGGAAGCGTTTCCATGGTGTTGTCTTATGGCTATCACGAACGAGATTGTAGTCCTCACTCTCCGAGTGAGGACACGGCGACAGGCACTCGATTCTGAAGTATGAGCCATATGAAGCAGATGACAGCATCACCCAATAACGTCGCAAGCCCCGTCCTCACTCGGAGAGTGAGGACTACTATCCAAACCTTAGCGATATCTCACATGAGTTTCGAGATCATATCGGTTAATCAGTGTGTCGAGATCGGGGCGGACTTCGGGGAGTTGAGTCAGAGGTATCCGAAGCATGATCTCGTAGAACTGCGATGGTTCTTCGGCTTCGAGGGGTTCCTCACTGGGGGTCAATTCGCTTTGCATGGTCTTGAGATGGCTCGGCTCAAAACCGGTGGCGCTGAGTTGCGATTCGGGCAATTCCGCCAGTTCTGTCAGTACCTTCGTGAGTTGTGGCAAGTCCCAGTCGCCCTGGGCTTCACGATTATTGAGGATGACATTGAGGGCCATTTCCTGATCGAGAGGCAGGTCATGCACGGCGACAGGCACTTCCTCGAAGTTCAAGCGTTTGAGGATACGCAGCCGTTGATGGCCGCCGATGAGATGACCGGTGCGCTGATTCCAGAGTAGCGGTTCGACGAGCCCGAATCGTTCGATGCTTCGCTTGAGCTTGCGGTAGCGAGGGTCATCTTCAGGCAACTCAATGCGAGGGTTGTACGGCGCCGGCTGAAGTTCACAGAGTTTCTTGATCACGATCTGCATGATACTTCTCCTTGTTTTTGCGAGCGGGAGGGCGTTAGCTCCTGTGTAAGTTCAGAAGACTACGCATCCAACGGGTGAAACAACTGCACCCGGCGGGCAAAGCGTTGTTCAAAGACACGCAGCTTGGCTTCCGAACCGGGCAGGGCCCTGGTAGGCTTCTTCGGCAATCGTCGATCTCGCCGACTGCGTTTGGCGTAGTTGGTCGTCTTGGGCCGGTAGAGCGCTCGAATCGATCGATCTTCGTAGCAGCGGTAACACAGCTGCCGAGGCCGAAGAGATACGAGGGCATGGCAATGTTGACAGGGCTTGGGCATGATGTGGCCTTATGTACAGTACGGTGAGCATACTGTAAGGCGTGGCATGGCGAGCTGCTACTGAACGGGATGGTGTATTGCCGGTAATTTGGGCACCTGCGTCTCATTGAGTCTCAGGAAGGACAGTCACCTAACAAGCAAGACATAGTCACTCTGTTGCATACAACGAAGTGTGGTAGAAGACTTAAGCTGGAGCCCCGTATGTCCCCCAACCGTCGTCAACTCCTCGCCTCCCTTGCAGCTGGGTCGCTTCTGCCTTCACTGGCGCAGGCCGAGGATAAGCCCGCTGCCCCCGCTCGCCCCAACCTCATCGGCGTTTCAAGCTACTCCTTCTGGCAGTTCAAGAACGAAGACCTGCACGACCTCGAAAAGAACATCGACCTCGCCGGCGACATGGGCTTCGATGGCTTCGAGATTCTTCACAAGCAGATGAAAGAGGAATCTCACGGCTATCTGATGGCCCTCAAGCGACGGGCACATGTCAATGGCCTGCCCTTGTGCGGCCTGTCCACGCATCAGACGTTTCTGACTCCCAAGGAAGAGGAACGACAGAAGAATATCGAGCACACCACCAAGTGCCTGGAAACCGCCTACGCTCTCGGCATCCCGACGATGCGGGTGAACACCGGGCGTTGGGGCACCAGCAAGGACTTCAACGAACTCATGAGGAACCGCGGCATCGAACCCCGCCTGCCCGGCTACACCGACGACGATGGCTTCGGCTGGGTGATCGGCTGTTTCGAGAAGCTCATCCCCGTCGCTGAGAAGTGTGGCGTCGTCATGGGGCTCGAAAACCATTGGGGCCTGGGGCTGACCGCTGAGGGCGTGCTGCGGATCGTCAACGCCATCAAGTCGCCCTGGCTCAAAGTCACCCTCGATACCGGTAACTTCCTCGAAGACCCGTACCCCAAGCTCGAACAACTCGCCGATGATGCCAGCCTCGTCCAGGCCAAGACCTACTACGGCGGCGGCATCTGGTACACCCTCGATCTCGACTATCCCCGCATCGCGGCAATGCTGAAGAAGCACCACTACAAGGGATTCATCTCGCTGGAGTTCGAGGGGAAGGAATCGCCACTGACGGCGGTGCCGAAGAGTTTGGCGGTGTTGAGGAAGGCGTTTGCTTAGACTTGCCACCAGCCTTCGATCCGTAGTTAGAACGGCGCCTTCTCCACCTTCTGAAACTTGTCCGTCACATCGCCGGAGAGATCGATGTTATCGGGGTTCAGGGTCTTCACCGGGCTGCCGGGCGCGAGATCAAACTTGGTCAGGTCGGCCCAGATGACGTTGGGACTGGTCGTGAGTTCAAAGAAGTAGCGCAGCTTGGTCAGGTCGATGACCGTGCGGTACTCGGTGTTGTAGATGCCGAACCCTTTGTATGGTGCGCCAAAAGGAACCGAGACGTTGCGGGCGATGGCAAGAACCCCGGCGATAGCTTCTCGCTCGTTCTTCGGTTCAGGCAGCATGGCTGCGTAGTATGAAGCACGCTGGAAACGATCTGAAGGTTTGACGTTGCCGGGCAGAGGCGTGTCGCTGCTGGGCTTGGAGAAGTCGAGTTTCTTTAGCAGTTCAAGCTGCTGATCGTAAGTAGGATCGTTGGTCATGATCTTGAACTGGCGGCCATGATGAACGACCGGCTTGCCACCGATGTATTCGATGATGGCGGAATCCCCGCTGGCATCTTCGATGGCGAGATGGACGTTGGCCCTGTGGCCGTGGGCTTCCACCATCACGACCTGGATTAATTCAAGCAGCTTCAGCGCTTCGTTCACGTTAGTGGCATTATCGAGAAGATACTGTCCCCAAAGGCCGGCATGAACTGCCGGTTTGCTGGCATCACGCGGGCCAAAGTCGCAGGCGTTCAGATAGAGCATGTGCATAGCCAGGCCCTTTTCGTTGAAGCCATCAGCGCTGCCAATGCCATAGATGGTGACGACCATGCTGCCATACTTGGATGTCCAGGTAGCGGGGTTTTCTTTGACCACCGTTTCGACACCGGCTTTGCCGCCATCGCGCTGCATACCACGGGGGAACACGGTGAGGATCGGTTGCGTCGATTCAGGCCAATCCATCGTGCGACCCACGATCACCGCCAGCTTGTTGTCATTCCAGAGAATGCGCGAGCAGGAATGGATGGGGGATGCCAGCAAGGCCAGACTCAGAACTGCCAGTGTGCTTAACGAAAAGAAGCGTAGTTGTCGCATGATAGAAGCCTCGGAAGAGATGGTCTTTATCTTACCAAGATGCATAGGCGGAGATCATTTAGAAAAAGAAGCACTTTGACGACGCATAGCCTATACTAGTGCAGCCCTCACGGAACCGCCCTGTGCCGCCCAGCATTGATATCCAGAACCTCGTCATTCGCTATGGCAAGTTTGTCGCTGTCGATCAGTTGAATATTGCGGTTCAGCCCGGGGAGATCTTTGGGCTGCTCGGGCCAAACGGGGCGGGGAAGACGACGACGTTTCTGTGTCTGACCAGGCAGGTACCGATCTCTTCGGGTGCTATCAAGCTGCTGGGCCTCGATCTGAAAACGCAGTTCGATGCCATCAAGCCTCGCTTTGGTTATGTGCCTGATACCGAGAACCATTTCGATGAGTTCACCGCTGCCCAGAACCTGCAGCTCTTTGCTGACCTCTATGGTCTCAAACATGATCGCATCGATATCTGTCTCGAACAAGTGGAGTTGATCCGGGCGAAGCAGTTACCTGTGAAGGCTTTCTCGAAGGGGATGAAGAAAAAGCTGCTCATTGCTCGAGAGTTGCTACATGAACCAGAACTGTTGTTACTCGATGAGCCGACGGCGAACCTCGATGTGCATTCGACGGAACTCATCCGCAAGCTCATCCTCGATCTGGCCAAGAATGGTACGACGGTATTGATCACTACCCACAACATGGGCGAAGTGGAACAAGTCTGCGATCGGGTCGCCATCATCAATCATGGCAAGCTGATCGACCTCGATACGCCGACGGCATTTAAGACCCGGCACACCGAACGCATCGTCGATGTGGTGCTGGAACGGGGAAACACCTATGAACGTCTCTCGGTGCGGCTCGATGATGAAGCATCGCGCAAGCAACTCGCTGGGCTGCTGACTTCGGAGATACCAGTCACACTGCACACCCGCGAGTTCAACTTCTACCAATCCTTCCTCAAGCTGACGGGGGAGGAATACAACTGATGCGCTGGTCGATTGTCCGCACGCTGCTCTGGAAAGAGGTGCTGCGTTTCCGCTACAACTGGGGGCTGCTCCTGATGGTCGGGGCGGTGCTAGCCATGTCCACCCTCGTCTCGCTGGGCGAACGGATGGGGCAGATTCCGGGCCAGTCGGCACGTGGCATCAAAGCGGTGCTGATCACCATCCCCCCTAATCCACAACTCAAAGCATGGGGTGCGGCACTGTTGAGCTCTCCCCCGAGCTGGTTCACCGAGAAGAACAAAGTCCCCATCTATGACATCTCCAAGTTCAATTGGTCGATGGAGCCTGGCTTGGTCCACCCGGACGACTACCTGGAAATCCGTCTGCGATCTGCTGAGACCAACGTGCCATGGAAGGTCGAGTATTACTTCCGTGCCCCTAATCAGGGGGAAGCCATGCAGTATCGGCTATGGGTCAGCCAGGTGACGCAAAAGCTGCGGGGCAACGCGGCTCTAAGCGAAAAGCTTCCCACCTTCACGACTGAAGAAAAAGCAGCTGAAGATCGCATCCCCAAGATCGTCACCGCCCTCGTTATCTTTGCCTTCTACCTGCTCTCGTTCAATCTCTACATCACCTCGACGGCTGAGGAGCGGGAAAAGAAATCGCTGCTGGCCCTGATGCTCTCCCCGGCCCGGCCCATCGAAGTGATTGGGGCCAAGGTCATCTTCTATTCGCTGAGCAGTCTCTTCGTCGCTGTCGGCGTCGTCGCCCTCTTCGACCCGACGCTGTTAGCTCAGCCACTGCTTTGGAGCACGATCCTCGCCGGTTCCATCAGCTACGTCAGCATTGGCACCGTCGTGCTTTGCATCGTTCGCCGGCAATCGACCATCAACACCGTCTCGATGATGTACCTGCTGGTCACCGCCCTGGTGATGGCTGTGTCGGTTTTCCTCGTGCCGTTCATGGTGCTGCGGTTCATGATGATCGAGAACTATCTCTTCCATCAACTGGAGATGATCATCGGCAGACAACCCAACCCGGCAGGGCCGATCTATCAGCCCATCATGTGGGCGCTGACAGCGGGCTGGTTCTTCCTTTCAGTGTTCATATTTTCGAGAGTGGGGATGCTGGTGGCGCAGGGGAGGAAATAGATCAAAGGAAAAGCAGGCATTACTCGGCTCTATCGCTACAGCAAGGAACAATTCATGCCAGCGAAACTCATTACTCGTGCAGTCACTATTGCCTTGCTCTGTGCCTGTATCGTTGCCGACTCACCTGTCAGAGCATTTCAGGAGCCGGAATCGATCAGTTATGTCATCCGATTTCCAGACCTCGCCAACCATAAAGCCGAGATTACAGCCACCATCCCAACAGGAAAACAGGATTCCCTTGAGCTCATGATGCCGATCTGGTCGCCGGGGTTTTACCGCATCGAGAACTATGCCAATCGTGTGGAGAGTTTATCGGCAAGCTTACCTGACGGCACAAAGCTCAAGGTGGAACAGCCTCGGAAGAACCGTTGGAAGATCGAAACAACCGGGGAACCGTCTGTCATCGTCACGTATCGCTTAACTTGTCAGACCAGGTTTGTCACGCAGAACTGGGTGGGAGAAGACTATGCCGTGCTCAATGGCCCAGCGACGTTCATCACTTCAGTAGAACAAACCTCTCGACCATGCGAAGTGAGACTTGAACTTCCTGAAAAATGGAAGCAATCGATGACCAGCCTGGCAGCCAGTGGCGACGGAAAGCCTCATCACTATCAGGCAGCGAACTACGACACGCTGGTGGATTCGCCGATCGTAGCCGGTAATCTGGCTATTACGGAGTTTGAAGTGGAAGGAAGCAAACACTTCCTCGTAGCGTTCGGGGATCTGACACAATGGGATGGGAATCGAGCCGCTGTAGATTTACAGAAAGTTGTCGAACAACATCGTCGGTTCTGGGGAACGCTGCCCTTTCAAAAGTATGTTTTCTTGTTCGCCATCACCCAGGGCGGTGGTGGACTGGAGCATTTGAATTCAACTCTGGTGACCATGAGCCCTACCAGCACACGGCCCGGCAGAGGGTATCTCTCCTGGCTCAGCCTGGTGGCTCATGAATATTTTCATGCCTTCAACGTCAAACGACTGCGACCCATCGAGCTGGGACCTTTCGATTACGAGAAGGAACCCCGAACCAGCGGCCTGTGGGTTGCTGAGGGGTTAACCTCCTACTTTGGCGACTTGATGGTGTGCCGTGCCGGCCTTTCCAAGCCGGATGATTACCTGGGGCAACTGAGCGGGCATATCCAGCAGTTGCAGAGCAACCCCGGCAGACTGGAACAAACCCTGGAGCAGGCATCCACCGAAGTTTGGACCAGCAGCATGTCGGGCGTGGGGAGCAGCAACAAGACCGTCAGTTACTATGTCAAAGGCCCTGTCGTCGGATTTCTTCTGGATGCTCATCTTCGCAAGTTGACCAAGGGAGCCAAGTCCCTGGATGATGTGATGCGGTTAGCTTACCAGCGCTACTCAGGTGCCAAGGGGTTCACTGCTGACCAGTTTCGTGAGGCTACGGAAGAAGTAGCTGGGCAAGATATGAAAGAATGGTTTCGTCGCGCCATCTCCTCGACGGAAGAACTCGTTTACACCGAAGCACTGGACTGGTACGGCTTAGAGTTCACCACGCCTGACCCGCAGAAGCCAGAGCGGAAGTGGAGACTCGCTCCCAAAGCCAACGCCACTGATGAGCAACGAAAGCGGCTTAAGGAATGGACGACTGAGGAGGCAAGTAAGTAGCGTTGAAGAGCGTCCTAGTACCTAAAGCAGCGCCACGCTCCCGAGCCGATCTATCAGCCGATCATGTGGGCCCTGACAGCAGGCTGGTTCTTTCTTTCGGTCTTTGTGTTTTCGAAGGTGGGGATGCGGTTGGCGCAGGGGAGGAAGTAGGAAACAATACAGATTGAATAATGCAGGCCGGTTGTGGTAAGTTGCTCTTTGCTCGATGATGGGCATGTGGGAGTAATTCGTTGAAGCATGCTAAACTCTTACAGAAAGCTATCGACAATCCGGCCAATTTGCGGTTCGGTGATCTAGTGACGTTGGTTCGTGCGGCTGGTTTTACGTTGAAACGCATTTCTGGAAGTCATAATATCTTCGCTCATCCTCATGTGTTCGAGCAATTGAATTTGCAGAACGTCAAAGGAAAGGCAAAACCCTACCAGGTAAAGCAATTCCTTGATCTGGTTGACACCTATAATCTCTCGATAGGAGGCGGATCATGAAAGATTACCACATCAACATCTTCTACAGCGAAGAAGACAAAGGCTACATCGCAGACATCCCCGACCTGAAGCACTGCTCTGCTTTCGGAAAGACGCCTACTATTGCTTTGCGTGAATTACAGATCGCCAAAAAGGCATGGCTGGCAGTGGCTAAGAAGTTGGGAAAGACTATTCCGAAGGCTCGGTATCGGCCGGCAATGTATCAGGTGAATTGAACCTTTTCTCGTTTACTCTTCTTGCCACTGAAGTCGGCGTTCCGCTGCTCTGGCTTCCAAAATGACGATAAGATCGTTGTAAGTATCAAGCCAATTGAAGCTGACACCATCCTGTAATTCGATGGTCACTACATCAAATCCCATTTCAGGATAGACTTTCCAGGATTTGATTGAATCCAGAGCCACACTGCCTACCCTTTCGCTTCCTGCCACGATAACGTCGCCCTGTAGCTCAAAGGTACCCACTTTAAATCGCTTAGCCATCCACCGCCCGGCCTTTACTCGTAATGATTCCAAGGTCAGGAAAGCAAAGACTCGTTCAATGAAATCTCGCTCTCTAAACATCGCTTGTCACTCACTTATTCGCCAAAATATTCATGATGTCCCCGTCCTGGACGATGTAGGTCTTGCCCTCCAGACGTAGTACGCCCTTGGTCTTGGCTTCCTTGAACGAACCGACTTTTTTGTAGTCTTCGAAGCCGATCACTTCGGCTCTCACGAACCCGGCGGAAAGATCGGTGTGTATCGCCCCGGCAGCCATCTGGGCGGTCACGCCCTTGGTAATCGCCCAACTGCGACATTCGTCTTCGCCGGCTGTAAGGAACACGATTCGGCCCATGCCGTAGAAGATGCCTCGCAGAATCTTGTCCTTCGAGAGTTCCGTCATGCCGAGATCAGCCATGAAGCTTTTGCGTTCTTCTTCAGTGAGATCGACCAATTCCTGTTCCAGCTTCACGGGTGCAGCCAGAGCGCCGGGGGAGTGCATGATCAGGTTCGGCGGAATGGCCTGGCCCGCATCGCCCTGGTTGACGAAGGCCAGCTCAGGCTTCAGGGTCAGCAGTTGGAACGCCCGCACCGTCTTGGATTCGACTTCGTTCAACACCAACTGAGCGAGCGGCTTGCCTGATTCGAGTTCGGCGATGACCTTCCGGAGCGTGTTGAGTTCCAGTTCATCCGCCTCCTTCTCCTTGGCCGGCTTGGCTTTCTTGAATTGCGCTTCAAGTTTGGGGATGCGGTTGGTGACGATCTCCAGATCAGCGAGGATGCAGTCGGCTCGAAAGTTCTCCAGATCCTTCACCGGGTCGCCGCCGAAGCCGTTGAGGACGACGAGCAGGCCATCCGCTTCTCGAAGGATGCCCAGCCGACGGGGATTGTCTTTGGTATCGCCCACAAGTAGACCGGGCGTATCGACAATCTCCAGCGTGGCGTAGGTCGTCTTCTTCGGCTTGAACTGATCGTGGAGCCAAACGAGACGGCTATCGGGGATGCGGGCAACACCGGTTTGGCCGCGCTGAGACGAAGCCAGGTCAGGCGTCACCCCCGTGAGCCAGGTGAACACGGTGCTTTTGCCAGAGCCAGAGTAACCAACGAGGCCGACTTTCATGGGAGATTCCTAAAGAGCCGTCAGCTATCAGCCATCAGCCAATCGAGTTCTACAACAATAGTAAGGTACTGACTCTTCTTCTGGGCTGACAGCTTATTACGATCTATGCAACCATTGAAAATCGGTCCCCTGACACTCTCCAGCCGCTACGCCCTGGCTCCCCTGGCAGGGTACACCAACGTGGCGTTTCGGATGGCGGTGCGCTCATGTGGCGGGCTGGGTTGGGCGACAAGCGATCTGATCAATGCCCGGGGGCTGCTTAAAGGCAGCCCGAAGACGATGGAACTGCTGGCAACAGTGCCTGAAGATCGGCCCCTGGCCATTCAGCTCTACGGGCAGGATGCCGGCCAGGTGCGGGCAGCGGCGCAGTGGCTCGAAGGGTTCGGCATCACTGCTGTCGATATCAACATGGGTTGCCCGGTGCATAAAGTCACCAAAGGGGGCGGTGGTTCAGCGATGATGTGCAACCCCGCTGCCACCGTCGCCGTGGTCGATCACGTTGTAAAAGGCGTGCGAATCCCAGTTACTGTGAAGATGCGCCTCGGTTGGGACGCGGAAACCTTGAGCGCGCCTTACTTCGCCCAGGCCTTTGAAGATGTCGGTGTCGCGGCCATCACTATTCATGGCCGAACGAGGGCACAGGGCTTTGGCGGCAAGGTGGATCATGCAGGTATTCGACAGGTGGTCGCTGCGGTCAAGCACATTCCCGTACTGGGCAACGGCGATGTGCGCTCACTGGCTGATGCTCAGAGGATGTTCGGTGAAACAGGTTGCAGCGCCATCGCCATTGGTCGGGGTGCCTTACTGAATCCGTGGATCTTCACTCAACTGAAACACTTCGATGAAACTGGGGAAGCTCTAACGGTTGCAACGAATGGCGAACATTTGCGGTTTATGGTGAAGCATTTCATGAGTCTGGTCGCTCTCCGCGGCGAATGGTATGGTTGCCTGTCGTTCCGCAAGATGTCTGGATGGTATGGGAGAGCTATTCCGATGGGGAAGCCCAGACAGATTCAGTTAGGAATGGTCTGTTCTGTTGAGGGATTTGATGCCTTGGTGGGTGACATTCAGCAACATTTAGGACCACTTCTTCACGAACCGTCTAAGCTCGATCACGTCGTCAACGTGCCCAGCGGCCCTAATGAGCGTTGGTAAGAACGTTCACTACAGTAAAAGCGGCTTATTTTCACGACATTCTTATGTCAACGATTTGACAACCTGCATGTGTGAAGTAGGTTTGCAAACCTTGCCATCCTGAGAGCAACCTAGATGAGTAATATGCGCAAACATTACTGCTTGGTCGTCCTGTTTATTGTCACTTCTTGGGCACATGCCCAGCCAGTCACCGTCTTCCTGGTCGACGATTTTAACAATGGTAATGGATCGACAGTCACCCCAAAACCGTTCGACGGTCTTGGGTATTGGAGTGGATTTGGACCTGGCATTGTCAATTCCATCGGCGGCAACCGAGTGTTGGGAAACTACCTGACTGAAATTACACCAGGTGATCCGGGCCCCTTTACCAGTTCCACGAATGTTGCTTCTGGGGTGTTTAGCATTGATAACCCGTTCAACACACGATCATCGGGCGAGGTGATCTGGCAGGGCAACAATGTTACTCCGGGCAGCAATACCATTATTTCTCATCCAGGCAGCTTTGCGAACCCTATGAACCTCAACATGGGCACTCTCCTTACCGCATCAACCTTCCGTTTTGAATGGTCAGTGATCAATGCTGATAGCCGAAATTGGACCTATACCATTCGAGCCTATACCAACTCGTCTGCGAACTACTTTGAAGCAAACCTGACCTCCAGTTTATCGGGTGTGATGCTAGCGATAAATAATAACGGTTTCGTCGTTGGAGCAGGCGCTCCCACGTGGAACGACATTGACGCGATCAGCTTCTCCGCTTCTTACTCGGGCGGGTTGCTTGGTGGTGATTTGGCTATCGACTTCTTCCGCATTGCCGTGCCGGAGATGAGCACCTGGATGATGATCGGGTTGTCGCTGGTGCTGGGGGGAGCATTCTATGCCCGCCGTTACGGTTCCAAGGCCGAGGCCAAATCGGCTACCAGCACCGAGGGAGAAGAGACAGTAACCACGCCTGCTCCGGAAGTGCCGGTACTAGCCTAGTTCATTCCAAAGGTCAGCGGTTCCAACGGAATCGCTGACGAATCTCCTGGTTCACGATCAACTCAGAAGGCCATCGTCCCTGTGCCAACTCGACGATGGCCTTCGCTGCTAATTCCGCCATATCGAGTCGAGACTGCGTATCGGTGCCGCCCGTATGGGGAGTCAGCACCACGTTCTCCAACGCAAAGAACGGATGATCCTTGGGTGGCGGCTCCTGAGCGAACACATCCAGCCCGGCGCCGGCCAGTCGGCCATTCTTCAGAGCATCGATCAGCGCCGGCTCATTGATCAAGCCGCCCCGGGCAGTGTTCAGCAGCAACGCCGTCGGCTTCATCAGGGCCAGCGTTTCTTTATTCACCAGGTGCTTCGTCGCAGCCGTCGCCGGGGCATGAAGGCTGATGACATCGCTCGTTTTGAATAGCTCCGGCAACTCAACGAGTTTGATGTGATGCTGCTGCGTGAACGGAGTGTCAGGGTTCACTTCATAGGCGATCACCTTCATGCCGAAAGCCAGGCCGCGCAACGCCATCGCTTTGCCGATGCGACCCAGACCGACGATGCCAAGTGTCCGGTTGCGAACGGGCACGGTGCAATGGCGTATCCAGTGCCCCTGACGCATCTGTCGATCAACAATCGTCAGATGCTTGGCCAGCGCCAACAGCAGCGAGAAGGCATGCTCCGCCACGGTGTCGTGGTTGGCCCCTGGCGTGATCGATACCGCCACGGCCCGTTCGGCGGCAGCATTCATATCAACCGCATCGTAGCCCACACCGACCCGAGCAATGACCTTGAGCTGCGGGTGTGCAGCCAGCACTCTGGCGGTGTAGGGTTCCGACCCTGCTACCGTGGCATCGATACTCTTGAGTTGCTCCAGCACTTCGTCTTCGGTGAGCTGATGATCCCAGGGTTCGGTAGGCGTGACGATCTCCATGCCGGCGTTTTGCAGCAGCGTCAGGTAGTTGCCTGGAACGTCTTTGAGCGTCGTTGGCGTGATGAGGACACGAGGCATGGCGGGAACCTTGGTGGGAAACGCGACGGAATTTATGATAGGGAACGGGATAACCGAAGGAGGGGCTGATTGTCTTCTCCCCTCTCCCCCTCGGGAGAGGGGTTGGGGGTGAGGGGTTTCTAAATCGATGTTATCCGGTTGAGTACCAAGATGTCTCGCAGAGATTATATACCAACAGGGGTGAACTCGATCATCTACCCCCTCACCCTAACCCTCTCCCTCCAGGGGAGAGGGAACCAGACCAGAGCAACCAAGCTACATCCCAGCCACTGCCGCTGCCGCGATGGTAGCGGTTTCGATGCGGAGGATGGATTTGCCCAATGAGACAACTTGCCACTGATGCTGCCGGGCTTGCGACAACTCTTCGGGTATCCAGCCCCCTTCGGGGCCAAGGGCAATGAAGATTGGTTGGTTCGCCAAAGCAGATGAGGGTGTTCCCGATGCATCAGCGATCCATCGAACTCCTGCAAATGATTGTTGCACCAGATTATCCCACTCCATCATCGGTTCAATGGTCATCAACACATTGCGGCCACACTGCTTGCTGGCTTCGATGACCTGCCGCTGGAGCTTCTCAAGTTTTCCCCCGCCCGGATGCACCACGCTTCGTGCCGTTCGTAAGGGAACATAGTGAGCGACGCCCAGTTCGGTGAGCTTCTCGATCAGAAACGTCGCTCGATCACCTTTGGGAAGGGGGCAAGCTACGGTGATCTCTCGAACTGCTTCCTTGCTGATGGTGAGTTCATCCAGCACTTCCACTTCAAGATGCGACTTCTTGACCAGTTCCAGCCGGGCAGGGTACTCGCGCCCATCGCCATTGAAAAGGACGATTTCATCGCCAGATTGAAGGCGAAGCACCTGGGCGATGTGGTGCGCCTCCGGGCCGATGATGCTCATCGGCCCGCGCTGCAAGG
Source organism: Gemmatales bacterium (assembly GCA_035430005.1). Lineage (GTDB taxonomy): Bacteria > Planctomycetota > Planctomycetia > Gemmatales > HRBIN36 > JAEUIE01. The sequence continues at coordinate 98 of DAOMFV010000065.1, read as the reverse complement.
GTTCGGCAACATAGAAACGGTCGGACATTTTGAACCTGATACGATGGCAGCCTGAAGCGCAAGCGAGGGGGCGCGTGCAATCGCAAGGTCCACCCTCG
>DAOMFV010000064.1:0-29425 GCA_035430005.1 Gemmatales bacterium | reverse complement strand
CATGAAAACAAGAAAACGGTTGACAAACAACACAGCCGCTCCGTTGACCCCTGCTAGCTGGCGAAAACGATTGCACCTCACGCAGGGGGCAGATGAGTACATCTGACCCCTGCCACTGCTACTTGCATTATATGAACATGCGTATAGTATCTGGCAAGTGTACAAAGCATTTCATGGTTTTGGTACACGTTGAGTGAGCCGGGCAAGGAAACGCTTCGCAGCTTGCAGGATCAGTATTACCAGTGCCACGCCGGCTGACCAGTAGAAAATCAATAGCCAGGGCTTGTGGAAGGGATAGTCGAAGATCAGGCATTGATATTGGAAATCGACTACTTGGCCGAATGCTGTAAAGGAGCGTTGATCGGTTGAGAGTTGAGTCACGATGTTCTGTTGGGGAACAACGATCTCGGATTTCTGCTGTCCAGTGTAAGGGTCGTAGATGCGAAACGTACTTGAGAATTGATACTTCAGCGCAGGAATCCATTCAGAAAGTTTGTAGCGCCAGTCTTCGGGCTTGTTCCGCCATTCAGGATAATCTTGGTTATGGTGCCTTATGACGCATAATGGACCTGGCAAAAAGATTGGAGTAACGTCGCCATAGCCCGTAAGTTTTCCGGGATCTTCAACATTGCGACCTAAGTCGAGTGACCGGGTGAAATTGAGTTGTCCAGTCCGAGCATCCCGGCAACTGATCGAACAGCCTGGATTTCTTGGACTCATGGTAAAGCCATTGCCATGCTTCGGGGTGAGAAAATGAGTCGCTACATAAGAGACCAAAGACGAGTTCGGGTCCTTAGTTTCGTGGATTGATGTATAGACCCTGACCGTTATACCTTTGGAGTCCAATGGACCACTGGGCCAGACTTTTTCGACCAGATCAGGTGCTGCGTCTCTCAGAGCTAACTGCTGGTAGCCTTCGTTCACATTTAAGATGTGTATTACGTTTTGACCCTTGTTCCATCCGAGGAAGCTGACTTGTTTATGGTCCATCCACAGCAGACGACCGTTCGGCACCAGTTCATTTCGAATGACCTTGCTTTGCACCGTCTTCCCGCTGGGAACCTCAATCCAGTAGACTGTCGTTGGTTCCTTGCCAATCTTTTCCTCATCCTTCTCTTGATCCTCTTTGTTACGTACTCGCAGAAACAGGAAGTGGCTTTGCAGATCGAACGCTACGTTGATTTCCCGAACAGCTCGCTTTTGAAGATCTACTGGAGGAACGTCTACAATGGCCTTTCGTTCACCAGTGCGGGAATCAATAAAGTCTAGATACATCAGTCGATTTTGTTTTCGCAACACTAGCCAGGTCAAGCCATCGGGTGAAAGGGTGCGATCCTGCAACATGGCTCCATTGAAACCTATAAGTCCATCGAATGGAGCATCGCCAGGCGACAGTAGTGGTGAATCTTTTTTCAAACCATCAGCGGGTTCTTCGTCTGGGTATACGATTGGGAATTTGTATTCATGCACAGCTCGAGGTTTGGCGTCACCGGGCTTCCAAAAGGAAAGTTTGATGGTGTCAGGATCGTAATAAGCAGAGTAGATCAGTTCATCATTTGCGGTGAACGTCGGTTGTGCTGAAATCTTATCGGCATCGCATCGAACCTTGAAAAGCCAGGTCTGTGTGAAAACATCGAACAGATGGAGGTAGTCACGGTAAGGTTCATTGCTCTCCTGTGATGTAAAACAGAGGTATCTCCCCGATGGCGAGAGAATCCTAGTACGTGAGTCGCCATGGCCCCATAGCGAATGTTCATCGTCCATTGCAAAGGTATGTGCTTCTCTGGGACGCGGTTGAAGCAACCAACTTAGCAGACTGAAAATCAGGACGAACGTCCCCAGAGGGAGCCAATGGCGTTTCAGCATCTTGAGGATCGTTGCCATACTGAACCTATTATAGCTTCTTCACGGTCAGTCCCTTCATTTGTCTCAGCCATCTTGCATGGCGTTTGTCGCTGGGGAGTACCATACGGTACGGGCCTTCGTCGGTGTCCAGCACTTTGCCATCGCATTTGTCGGCAAGGAGGATGAGTTTGTCGCTGAAGCTGGGTCCCATGAAAAAAGCAGGGGAAATAAGATAGAGCATGAGGTTCTCAATCCATGAGATAACGTTAGTGTATTGAGCACTTCCTCCGTGATCTCTCGGCGTCGTCTGCGGTTAAAGGAAGTTAAAACGCAGAGGACGCTTAGAAGCGCAAAGGAATAGCAGAGAGAAGCTGGGAATTCCTAGAATTGAGGGCGCAAGTCGATCAGAATAGGCCGTTATGATGATGTCAGGGCGAGACCCTCACCCCCAACCTCTCTTCCGAGTACAAGAGAGGGGAGACAGAAGGATAAGTTATGAACACCACAACACCCCGCTGGCAGGACTTATTGGCCAAGTTGATCCATCAGGATCATCACGAGGCCCCTGCCAGCGAAGTCGAACTCTATCAGGCCCAACCGGCTTTGGGGCTCGACCTGGGCATCGCCTGGAGCGAAGCTCTGCTGCCTGGCCAACTGTTGGCCGAGGAAGAGCCACGGGTATCCGCACGTTTCCCTGCCAGTTGGAACGCTGCCCGGCACGTTACCCTCGCTGCTCCGTTTCCCTGCTGCATCGGCATGGCTCCGCAGTTCCTGCAGAAGATTGATGCCATCATGGAGAATGCTGAGGCCTTCTTCCAACAGGAAACGGTCGGCATGCCGATGCTTTCGGCTGATATTACCCTCGATAACAAGACACCACTTTCACAGATGGCTATCGCCCGGCTGGCTGGAGATGCGAACCAGATCGAACGCTTGATTCCTCAACTCGATGGGGAGTTACTCCAGAAGAACGAACGAGCGGCTCAACTTTGGTTCGCCGGCCGACTAGATGAGGCGCGAGAAGCGTGGGATAATCTGGATGGCGAGAACCCCGTTATTGCTTTCAATCAGGGTTTGGCGGCGATGGCTACTGGTGATGTTGAACGTGGCCGTGAGTGCCTGGCGATCGCCGTCGAAGGTTTTCCAGAATCGACTGGATGGCATCATCTAGCTGAGTTGTATCTGGCGGTGGCAGATTGATATTATTAATTGGCAGTGAAGGAATACTGCGATGGCAGATATGGTGCGGGAACTGATTTTCGATCTCCGCCTGGTTTCGTCAAGGGACGACTTTCAACGCGAGATGGCGCGACACTTCGACATGCCTTCTGACCATGTGTTAATATGGAGCGCGATTTCTAAGGGGTTAGATTCTGTATGCCAAGGTCGGGTACTGCTGCGCATCCTTGGATGGGAGGGATTTCGCTTGCGGATGCCAAAGTTTGCGTTTCGTCTGATGCACTTCATTCGTGTGAGGCACCGCATTCAGGAATTGCTTGATAGGTTCCAATTAGAGGTGGAGTACTCTTAGCTTTTTTTCCGCAAGGTCCAGGAATCGAATATTATCTTGCTATTCATATCAAAGTCACCATAAGAATTGCCTTAACTTGTTGCCCATCAATACTTTATTACCGAACCTGTGTTTATCTAAAATGGGCTAGGCAAGATAGATGACCTGCGTTACTCTTTGCCACGCGGCAACTGCCGTGTTCGTGATGTTATGGATCGACATCACTTCAGAAGCTGGCCAGGGAGGGCTCAGCATGTTTGTTCGCCGATTATCATTGCCCATTCGAGGTCGCCCACGTCGGGGCATCCTCGCTTTTGAACTGTTACTCGTACTTCCCATACTTCTCATCGTGGTGCTTGCCGCGGTGCAGTTCAGTTTGACCCTGCATGCTCGACAGCAACTTGTCGCAGCGAGCCGGGAGGGGTGCCGAGTGGCAGCTCTGGGTGGCGATCTGGGCGAAGTCGAACGCACCATCCGCCTGACGCTCGGCAACGGTCGGCTGGCGGATGCTGATATCGAACTGACTGATGAAATGGGGAAGCCCATATCGGCCGGCATGACGATCCCTTCAGGGGATTCGGTGGCGGTCTGGCTGCGGTTGCCCACGATTCATGTGGTGCCCGATCTACTGCGGTTCATAGGGTACAGCATTCAAACGGATGAAATGGTGGCCCGGACGGTGATGAGGCGGGAGTGACTCAAGGATTGAGAAGCATGGTTAGCGTGAGTACACGCAAACCATGGCACCCGTCATCGGAAAGATGATTTAAGCAAGGAGGCTGAGCCATGCGAGCGAGCACGATGTTCGCGGTGATAGTGGCGGTTCTGGTGGGTCTGGGAGCAGCGGTAGCTGCCAAGGCTACCGGCGTGTTCAACCGTACTGAAGCGAAGAAGGAGCCGCCGCCCATCATGGTGCTGGCTGCCGCCAACAACATCTTCGAAGGCAGCATGATTCAGCAGGCCGATGTGCGGGTTCGCCCCGCCACGCCGCCTGAAGTGGAACAACTTCGCCGTGGTGAACTGCTGCCTCCGATGGTACAGGCAGCCACAAAGCGTTTCGCCAAGTTGAGCATTCCCACCGATGCACCCATCCGCAAAGAGTTTCTGGAAGACCTTGCTCCGCCAACAGAACTGCGGGCGAGGGTTGCTCCGGGGATGCGAGCTGTCAACATGGCCATCCCCAAGCATCATGCCGCAGGCGGTCTCATCAACGTGGGTGATTGGGTGGATGTCCAGCTCATGGCAGCTATCGATTCGCCGGCTGTTCCACTGCCTGGTGGCGCAGCTGCCGCTGGTGGCACCACAGCCCAGGCAGCAATCATCACCCGTGCTGCCCGAGTCATCGCCAAGCGCAACAGCCTCTGGCCGGTGCAAACGCCACTGGGGCCAGATTGCCCGGTCAACTTCACGCTGGAGACTAACCCGTACCGTGCCGCTCTGATCGAGTTCTCCAAGGACAAGGGCACCATCGTGCTGCTGCCGGTCGGCGATCAGGACAAGAAGGTGCTGGAAGCCCGCCGCAATGATCTGATGAATCCTGGTGCCAACACCAATGGCATCCTGAACGCCTCCTACACGATGGCTGACAGCAACGAATACCGTGAAGAAGACAAGCGGGTCGGTTCGTTCCTGAATGGCAACTACGTCATCAGCGAAGGCGACCTCGTTCGCATCTTCCAGCTTAAGTATGTTCCTCCTACGCCGCCATCACCTGAAAGCAGGATAGAGAAGGTAGTGGGTATTACCTCCGTGGGTTATGTCCGCAGTGGTCATGGTGGTTCCGACGAGGGGATCAGCGAAGGCAATGCCGGCGCTCAGGCTCGCCGTGCCGGGCCTTCGGCGGTCAATGCAAACAATGGCAGCTACACCGTGGGCGGAGCGGCGGCCAGTCCGTTCCGGTTCAGGCCCCCCGAAGCCCCAGCCTCGTGCAGCACCTGCAAGACGGGCAAGTGTGGGCAGAAGTAACCCTCATCACTCAGCTTCTCTCTCCTCCATGAAGTCACTGCCATGATGCACAACAAACGAATAACGAAACGTGCCGGGGCCATCTGGCCTCTGCTGCTGGGCTGCCTGGCTCTCATGCTGGCAGGTGTCGCTTTGGCGGTCGACTCCGCCCTGCTCTGGCAGGCACGCCAAGAGCTCCAGGTCGCAGCTGATGCCAGTGCGCTCGCCGCTATCCAGGAACTGGCTGATGATCAGTTGCTGTTGCATCGTGAAGGTTACATGCAGCGTGCGGTAAGGCGGTCGATGGTGGTTGCCACCGAGATGGGCCTCAAGCACAACGTGTTGGGATTGCCCCAGGCGATTGAAGCTGAGGACGAGGCAACTCCTGATGTGGTCGTGGGCTTTCACGATCCAGCGATTGGGGCCATTCAGCCAGCCATATGGAAAGACTGGGACAGCCCGTTCATCAATTCTCTGCAAGTGACCGCTCGGCGTACTCGTGATCGTGGCACTCCCGTCGGGCTGTTCTTCACTCGCCTCTTTCGCCTCTCCTCAGCCGATGTCACAGCGTCGGCCACCGCTGTGCTGGATCGGCATATCATCGGCTTCCGGCCCAACGGACAGATCAATATCCCCCTGATGCCCATCGGCCTTCTCTCCGATCCCACCGGAATCGAAGAGACCTCGTGGGAAGCACAGATTGACAAGCCCTTGAGCATGGGCCTGAGCGGCATCGACCAACACCTCTTCGACAAGACCGGCAAGCAGTGGTATTCAGTGGGTGTGAACTGCAAGGTGGGCGATGGGCTGCCCGAGTTCACGCTCAAGCTGCCGCTGGGCAAAGAGAGTGAAGAAGCGAACGGTGTCATGCTACAGTTTGGGAAGCAGACTGCTGGGACGACATTACGGCAGATGGAAAGCGGGCTCACAGGCCTCGATCTACAAGCGTACGATGGCCGTCTGGAACTTGGTTGGGATGGGATGATTCCTGTCGAAGAAGCGGGCATGCCCGCGGGCAAGCAGTTAAGTGCCATGATCGATCTGCTCAATACGCTGCATGCCAGCGGCGAAGCCCGCATCTGGCCCCTCTATCTGCCGGGCGAAACTGGCGACGAACAAGCAACAACCACCAGCCATGTGATGATTCGCGGCTTCATCTCGGCTCGCATCGCCAAGATTGAGCAGACTGAAAGCTATCTCGAAATCGAACTGCAGCCGACGGTGATGGTTACCGGCACTGCCCTGACTCATCCCGAAGCGAACCCTAATGCCTACCTCGGCAAGATCAAACTCATCCGTTGAGATGAACACGAAGAGATGGCATGAGGCCGGTAGGGCGAGGCTCCAGCTGAGTTGTCTGCTTCGAAGAAGAAGCTCGGCGGGAGCCTCGCCCTCCCACAAGACAGAGAACAAAAGAACGAACCAACGATCTTGTGCCAGTGGTTTAGGAACGGCCTCACTTGTGGACACTTGAGTGAGGATCGGAACCCTGGTGTGAGCGCTCCCTGGAACCGCCGGGTTGGAAGTGAGGGAAAGGTTGACCCCCGCTCTCACCTCCAGCCTTTCGCTCCAGGGAGTTGATGAAACAAGGAAGCTGACCATGTCACAAAAACTTGCTGTTCGGCAGCAGAAGCTGAAGGGTGACATCCACCGCCAGATGGTGGAGATGCTCGACGTCAGCAAGCTGGGCCATTGGCCCGAAGACCGGCTTCGCAAAGAGTTGCGTGGGCTGGCCTCTCGGTTGTTGGCGCAGGCCCCGGAGATGCTCAACCAGGTTGAGCGTGAGCGGCTCGCTGATGAAGTCATCGACGAAGCCTTTGGCCTGGGGCCGCTCGAAGGGCTGCTCTCTGACCCGACCATCACCGATATCCTCGTCAACGGGCCGAAGTCGGTTTACATCGAACGCTTTGGTCAGCTTGAAGAAACACCCATTGTCTTTGCTGATGAGCATCACCTGATGCAGATCATCCAGCGTATCGCGGCGAAGGTGGGCCGGCGGGTGGATGAGCAGTCGCCGATGGTCGATGCCCGCTTGCCCGATGGTTCCCGTGTTAATGCTGTCATTCAGCCGCTGGCTCTCGAAGGGCCGATGCTTTCGATTCGGCGGTTCGGCGTACGGCTTGGCATCGAAGAACTGCTCGCTGAAGGCTCCATCCCTGCTGAGGCGATGGCCTTCCTGCAGGCTGCAGTCGAAGCACGAATCAGCATCCTCGTGAGCGGCGGAGCGGGTAGCGGCAAGACGACGATGCTCAACGCTCTTTCCCGGTCGATTCCAAACGAGGAACGGCTCGTCAGCATTGAAGATGCCGCTGAGCTTTGTCTCCAACAGAAGCATGTGGTGCGACTCGAAACCCGGCCGCCCAATATGGAAGGAGCCGGCGAAGTCAGGCTGCGTGATCTGGTCAAGAACTCGCTGCGTATGCGGCCTGATCGCATCATCATCGGCGAAGTGCGCGGGGCCGAGGCCCTCGACATGCTGCAGGCGATGAACACCGGCCATGAAGGCTCGCTGACGACCATCCACGCCAACGATGCCCGTGATGCCCTGGCCAGGCTGGAAATGATGGTGATGATGGCGGGGTTTGAACTGCCCATCTCAGTGATTCGACAGTACATTCGATCTGCTATCACCATGGTCGTGCATCTTTCCCGCCTCAAGGGTGGCAAGCGACGCATGATGAGGCTGTGCGAAGTGATCGGGCTCAAAGAGGGCCGCTACATCGTTCGTGATCTGATGCGGTACAAGCAGCAGGGCGTCAAGGATGGCATGGCGTTCGGCACCTTTTACGCCACCGGCAAAACACCCAAGTGCCTACAGCGTATCCATGCCGCTGGCATCCACATGCCCGAAGAACTGTTCGCTCAACGAGTGCTGCCCACCAGCAGCCCGTTTGACCGTGAACAGGTGCAGTGGACGAACCGTCTCACCGAACAGGCGGAGGCGTTATGAACCAGGAACAGATACTGGTGGCGGTGTTCAGCAGCGTGGTGGCAGCCATCGTGATGGCGGTTTACCTCGTCAGCAGAAGTGTTGTCAACAAACGAAAGTTGGTCTTGAAAGAACGCCTCGATCCGGTGGACGAGACGACGCTTGAAGCAGCATTACCACCTCCGCCCGCGAAGGACTGGTCGGAACGGCTTGATCGCCGCTTCGCCAATCTGGTGCTGGGTTCGGGACTGGATGCGAGTGTCGAACAGATCGTCGGTATCATCCTGATCTGTGGTGTTGGAGCGGGTTCGGCTCTGTACCTGTGGCGCAGCGAACTTTGGCTTGCCCTCTTTGGTTTTGCCTTGGGTATCGCCCTGCCCCTGGCTTATCTGCTGGCGGTAGCAGGCCGACGACGACGGCAACTGCACGAACAGATGCCCGACGCGATTTATCTACTCTCTCGATCACTGCGTGCCGGGCTGGGACTGGAACAGGGCTTTCATCTGGTTGCTACGGAGAGTGCCAAACCGCTCTCTGTCGAACTACAGCGTGTTTCAGATCAAGTGAAGCTGGGTCTGGCGGTGCCGATGGCTTTGCAGACCGTAGCCCAGCGGGTGAATGTTGTGGACTTCAGCGTCTTCGCGGCCATCATCGCTTTGCATCGCAATACGGGTGGACAGTTGCCTTTGCTTTTGGATCGCCTGGCTACCGGTGTTCGTGATCGTGTGCAATATCAGGGACAGTTCCGGGCTGCGACAGCGATGGGGCGGGTGAGCGCCATTGCTCTGGGTGCTGCGGTACCGGTGATCTTCCTGTGGTATGTGATCTTCCAACCGGAGACGGTGCAGATCTTCCTCGAAACTCCCGGCGGCATCGCCATGCTGGCAACAGCCTTTGGGTTGGAACTCGTTGGGGTGCTGTGGCTGTATCGGTTGCTCAGGACGGAAGCGTGAACTGAGGAATTGACGACATTGCATGTGTTGGTGTTCACGATTTATCGTGTCTGCGTGACGGGCGCTTGTCCCCGAACACGATAAATCGTGAACACCAAGATCAGCCAAGGCACTGCCTCCGAGAGTTCGCCTTACGAGAAAAGCTATGTACTCAGACATCCTCGAATATGGCATACCGGCGTTGATCTTTGTCGTCGTCGCTTCAGGGTTCTATTCCCTGATCGCTCGGCAAATGGAAGATCGTCGGACCCGACGTCGATTGCGGGATGATGCCGCCGATCAAGACGATTCACTGACCAGGCACAAGTTGCTGCTCGGCGAGTTGACTCCTGCCTTCGCGGCCCAGTTGCCTGTCGCTCTGACCGATCAAGTAGACATCGCCAAGGAACTGAAGACAGCCGGTTACTATGGTGCCACTGCTATTTTGGAATACGCGGCTGTTCGTGCGGTGCTTGTCATTGTGCCGCTCATTGCCACCGGTGTGATCGCCCTGATGGTCGATCAACAGGAAATGATGAAGGTGCTCATCGGCGGCGCGATCGTCACCGGGCTGGGCTACAGTCTGCCCCGAATCTATCTGCACATTCGTGGTAAGGAACGTATTCGCAAGCTGGAGAACGCGCTGCCGGTAGCGGTGGATATGTTGACGCTGTGCATGACGGGCGGGCAGACGTTACAGGCCTCGCTGGGTCGGGTATCGAAGGAACTGGTGCCGGCCCATCCGCTGATGGCAGCGGAACTTGCTATCACGCAACGCCATGCTGAGTTGAGCAGCCTGCCTCATGCCCTCAAGCAACTTGCTGATCGTATTCCAGTCGGCGAGATTCGCAACCTGGCCATCATCCTGGCTCAGGCGGAGCGACTGGGTAGTGAAACCGGTACGGCACTCCTCGAATATTCGACCAACCTGCGAACGGGGCTGAAGCAGCGAGCTGATACCCGAGCCAACCAGGCGATGTTCTGGATGCTCTTCCCGACGATCCTGTGCCTGTGGATCCCCGCAGCAATTCTGCTCGTCGGCCCGGCGATCCTCGAGTTCCGCACTCAGCGGCAGGTAATCTTCAAGGAATGGCGCGAGTCTCGCAACAAGCTGCGTGATATTCAGAAGACGCCGGAGCGAGCGCGGCCTGAGTCGGCCGTTGATACAATCCCTGTACAGAATAGCGAGCCTGCCAGGGAATGATTGATGTCACCCAAGCTCAAGATCGTTGAACTCAAGGCGCGCGACTGGCAGGCGACGGTCGAATGGTTCTGCCATTACTTCAGCATGAACGTCTTGATCATGGATCATGTCAAGCAGTATGCCCTGCTGGGTGAAGACTATGGCACCGAGGCGAATCTCTCGGTTCGGGGGACGACGGAGACGTTTACAGGCAGTCAGTTTCTGCTGCAGTGGGAGGTAAATGATCTGGTAGGCTTGGTCGCTAACCTGGCGCACCGGGGGATACGGGTGCTAAAGCCGATTCAGGAAGCGAGTGATGAGTGGTACAAGCGGGCGATTATTGAAGGGCCAGAGGGGGTGCCGCTGTTGTTGTTTGAGTTTGATAACTGCGACACGATTGAGATGACCGAGCATGATCGAGAATAGCGCAAGCGCCTGGCAATAAGTGACAGTGTCTTGTCATTGGGCGGTCCACCCCCGGCTTGAAGAGCCGGGGGCTAAATAGGCTTTAGGCTTTTGCTTTGCAGTCGGGGCCTTCTAGGGGAGAGGTCTTGGCGGTGATGTTGCTCGCTTTGTTCGCCTTTAGCTGAGCGGTGCGTTCGGTGTTGAGCTGAATGTAGCTCGTCCACTGGCCCGGCACATTGGCTTCGGCGTAGATCGCTTCGACGGGGCATTCGGGCACGCAGGCTTCGCAGTCGATGCAGTCGATCGGATCGATGTAGAGCATCTTCTCGTCCTGCCAGAAGCATTCGACCGGACAGACAACGACACAATCGGTGTACTTGCAATCGTGACAGTTAGCGGTAACGACGTGAGCCATGACTTCCTCGAACAGTTGCAGGTCTGGTCAGACAACCCGATTTATCTTCTCATCGGCAATCGGTGAGGACGATCCTCATTCATTTCCTTCTTATGAACTCTATAGCCGGCCTGTAGGGGCAATGTCCAAGTAACTTGTTCTCGCACGGCCTCGATTGTTATGGTATATCTTCCCTCGGAACAACGAAGCATCCTGTAAGGAAGCAGGTAGCTGATGCAGCGCTTACTCTCGCGCCTCAATCGTATCGATCTTTTGATGACCGGTGTGGTGGCTGCCACGCTGCTGGCGGTGTTTCTCGTACTGAATCATGGGCCGCTCTGGCATACCGATGTCTGGGCACACCTCAAGTATGGTTCTTGGATCGCCGAACATCGGTCGTTGCCCGAATCTGAGTTGTTTTCACCGTGGGGGCAGTCGGAGCCGGTGGTGCCTGCTTCGTGGCTGAGCCAGGTGATCATCTCGCAAGTTTATGATCTGGGAGCAAGGCTATCGCCGGCATCGGCTGGTGAAGCTGCGCAGCCGGGCGGTGTCGATGCTCTTCGCTTTCTCCATGCACTGCTGGTCGCTCTTCGGTTCTTGTTCCTCTACCTGGCCTTTGTACGCTGGACGGGGTCGAGGCTGATCAGCTACCTGGGAATGGTGCTAGGGCTGGTGTTGAGCCTGAATCACCTCGAAGTCTTTCGACCCCAGGTGTTCGGCGAATTGTGCATGGCACTGATGCTGTTCATGGTGTGCCGGCAGCCACCAAGCCGGCTGGCAGCGTGGATGGTGCCGGTGCTCTTGGTCGTCTGGACGAACATGCACGGCTCGTATCTCAACGGGTTGCTCGTGCTGTTGGGGGTGTTGACCAGCCGGTTGCTGTTGGCGATCAAAGCCAGTCAGAGTGGGATGGGTGGCGATGCGTTTCATGCGCCGGGAGTCAGGCGGACGTTCCGGATGTTCTACGTCAGCCTGATCGCCATCGGGATTCTCAATCCGATCTTCAGCTTCCGCTGGTACACCTACACTCTGACCTTCGCCCAGAACCCGAACGTGCGGATAATGGACGAATGGCAGCCACTGGTGTGGAGCAGTCAGCAGGGTATTCTCTTCGCTGTTTCGCTAGCCATCGTGGCCATCACTCATCTTGCGGCCAAGCGACGGAAAGTGGGGGGCATCAGTATTGGTCATGGGCTGCTGTTGATCTGTTTCGGCGTGCAGGTCGTCTTCTTCCAGCGCATGTTGCCGTGGTGGGCGATGCTCTGCCCGCTGGTGTGCGTGGGGCCGTGGGCGAGGTTGCTGCAAAAAGGCATGCCCTATGAGGAAGAACGTCCATCGTCTTGGCTGATGCAGGCGATTGCCGTGGCCATGGTATGTTGGGTAGGCTTCAACTGGTCAACCTTGGGCAAACTGGTGATGGAGAAGAATGCTACATCGTTAGATCGATCACTGCATCCTGGGACGCCACGCCTGGTTGATCTGGCCGGTCGTCGCAATGGCACCAGTCTTTCACCGGAGTTGAGCGCGGCTCTACACAAACAGAGTGCGAGCATCTTCTGCAGCGAAACGCTGGGTGACTACTGTCTCTTTGCCGGGAACGGAGATGTAATTGTCTACACCCATGTTCATGCCTTCCCAGAACAACATTGGCGAGACTGCATGACGGTGAAGCAGGGCGACGCCAACTGGGAGAAGTTGCTGAACCAGTGGAACACGAATGTGGTCTGTGTGGAGGCGGAACTGCATCCGAAACTATGCGACCTTCTTCGCCGCTCGCCAAACTGGTGGATCGTTCTGGACGAAGCAGGCTCCAGCCGTAAACCGAACCCTAAGTCGAGGCTATTCATTGCAGTGAGAAAATCGAGCACCCCATGAGTACCAGCAACGAGCCGTGGTTTCAGTCACTTTTCGCAGAACGCATCGGTGGGGCCAGGTATGGCCAGGGCACAGCGATCTATAAGTTTGAGAAGATCAAGCGAGCCAAGCGCGAGGCGCTGGCAACGTTCCCACAACGGCAACTGCTCGACTACGGCATCGGCGAAAACGATGACATGGCTGATGAGTCTGTCCGCCGTGTGCTGAAAGAGGAAGTCGATAAGGTCGACAACCGTGGTTACGCCGACAATGGCATTGCCGCTTACAAGGAAGCAGCAGCCCGGTTCATGAAGCGTGAGTTTGGCGTCACGCTCGATCCGGTGACCGAGATCAACCATGCCATCGGCTCCAAGCCCGCCTATGCGATGTTGCCCGCAGCCTTCATCAACCCCGGCGACATTACCTTGATGACGGTGCCCGGATACCCCGTGGCCGGCACGCACACCAAGTATTATGGCGGCGAGGTTCATCCCCTGCCACTGCTTCCTCAGAACAACTTCTATCCCGATCTCAAGAACATCCCTGCTGATATTCTCAAGCGGGCCAAGTTGATGGTAATCAACTACCCCAACAGCCCCACGGGCCAGGTGGCGACGAAGGACTTCTACAGGGAAGTCATCGCCTTCGCACATCGGCATCAGGTCGTCATCGTGCAGGATGCTGCCCATATTCTTCTGAGCTACGCCAGCAAGCCGTTCAGCTTCCTGGAGATGGATGGGGCCAAGGAAGTCGGCATCGAAGTGCATTCGATGTCCAAGGGCTTCAACATGATTGGCTGGCGAATGGGCTTCGTAGCTGGGCATGCCAAGATTGTGAGGGCGTTCGCCGACGTGAAAGACAACAGCGATTCGGGCCAGTTCATGGCTGTTCAGAAAGCAGCAGCCTTTGCACTTGATCAACCGCAGATCCCTGTGGCTGTGCGTGAAAAGTATCGCCGACGACTAGAGAAACTTGTGAAGACTCTGAACAGCGTGGGTTTCCAGGCGAAGATGCCGGGCGGAACTTATTTTCTTTATGTGAAGGCTCCGAAGGGATGCAATCATCGGGCTTTTGTCGATGCTGAAGATGTTTCGCAGTTCCTCATCACGAACTTGTCGCTTTGCTGTGTTCCCTGGGATGATGCAGGCCCCCATTTGCGGTTTTCGGTCACTTACACCGCCCAAAATGAGCAGGAAGAAGATCGCTTGATGAAGCTGACTCATGATCGGCTAAAAGCTCTGGAACTGGAGTTTTAGGATAGCTTCTCGCATCCGAGTCGATTACATGTTATGGTAGAGTGCCAAAGCTGCGCGGTTCGTCAGGTTCCGCACAGCTTGGCAGGTTTAGACTCGTTAACCTACAACCCGCCCTCCGCATGCAAGATACGCTCTTTTTGGGCCGTTATCGTGTCCTTCGCTTACTGGGCGAGGGTGGGATGGGGCGCGTCTGGCTGGCTCGTCAGATTGACCTGAATCGTGATGTCGTCATCAAGGTCATGCATGAGCATTTTGCCTCTGACCCTCGCTTCCAGGAACGGTTCCAGCAGGAAATGCTGGCAATGGCTCAGTTCCAGCACCCCTTTGCTGTGACGCTATATGATGCTCACCTCGAAACCGAGGAAGGGCCCTGCATCATCATGGAGTTCGTCAAAGGCAAGACGCTTGACATCGTTCTCAAGGAGAACAAGCGGTTCACGCCTCAGCGGGCCAGCAGAATTCTGGGGCAATTGTGCGAAGTCCTTCAGACAGCCCATCAGCAGGGCATCGTCCACCGAGATTTGAAGCCCGCTAACCTGATGATCACTGATCCGGATACACAATTCGAGAAGATCAAGGTCATGGATTTCGGTCTGGCCAAGCTCGCTCGGCTGGCCAACCTGGATACCATGTCGTCGAATCAAAGCAGCAGCGATAACATCCTGGGTACCCCTGCTTACGTTTCGCCCGAACAGGCACGGGGAGAACACATCACTCATCGCAGTGATCTCTACAGTGTCGGTGTCATCCTTTACGAAATGCTGACCAGCAGGCTGCCCTTCCAAGGCCTGTCTACAATGGACACGCTGCTGGCCCATGCCATTGAGCACCCTCCTTCGATGACTGATGAAGAAGTCTATGTGCCCGCAGCCATCGAGGAGGTGGTGTTCCGGTGCATGTCGAAGTTGCCCGAGGAACGATATGGGCACGCACGGGAACTGGTTGAAGATTACATGCGGGCTTTGTCGCAGCCTGATCCGCGCAAGTATCAGGAAAAGGTGATCAGCGATGAGCCACACGATCTGCCGCCGATACCGGATAATCTCGACCCGGCTGTGATGATCTACCGCATCCAGGCGTGGATGCCCCGCACCATCGCTTCGGTCAAGCTGGCCGGCTTCATTCAAGATGCCAGGGGCGAGCTGATCGAAAACACGTCTGGCCGAGTGCGAGTGATCCTGGGAGCCAAGAACACCGCCTATCGGCCCAGCAAGGTTGGCTGGTTCGCTACCGGTCGGGCTGATATTGAGATGGAATTGCAGATTTTCGAGAGCAACAACCCGCTGCGGCGAAACCAGGTCTGGGTAACGGTGATCCTGCGTTTCATCGGCAAGCATCTCACGGAAGACTTCCGCCAACGAGGAGATCGCATCTTCCGGGATTTGCGGGGGTATTTGATTGGGTCGACGCCG
This sequence comes from Gemmatales bacterium, assembly GCA_035430005.1. Lineage (GTDB taxonomy): Bacteria > Planctomycetota > Planctomycetia > Gemmatales > HRBIN36 > JAEUIE01. The sequence goes on along the minus strand of DAOMFV010000064.1, from coordinate 13,761 downwards.
GGGATATGATCGTGGACTTTCGTCGCATTGACGCCCCAAGATTTCCAGATGCTGCTTGCATATCCGGCAAAGTTCAGCTATTTTCACAGTAGTTAGCGCAAGCTACGCCTATTGGCGCATCTACACGCTAATCCACATCTCTTTTTTGCTGCGTCGCTTCACCTTCTCGTCAGCATTCGCCACGGGGCGTGGTATTCTGTTAGGATGACGAAGAGTGGGATGTTCTTCCGACGCACACAGCGAGGTAGGTCATGGTTCGACATTTCGCAGGTCTCGCTTGGTTGGCGCTTCTTGGCGCTAGTGTACCCTCCATTACCCTGGCTGATGATGCACCAGGAAAGCTGCTCGAAGAGACCACCGCTCGCATCAAGCTGGCCAAGGATGCGCTGAAAATCAACATTGATGCAGCAATCAGCAAGGCAGGCAAGCTGCCATCCGACGCTGCCATCATCGTGATTCAGTCGGCTGAGAACGAAGTCAACGAAGCCGGCTTTCTAACACCCGACGAGAAGAAAGGCTATCTCGCCACGCTTACTGCCAAGCGAAAGAGCCTGGAATCGGGCACGCCGACCACCCCGACAGCACCATCCAAGTCGAGTCTCAATAACAGCGACTTGCAGGCCAACGAACGCATTCGGGAAGAACTCAACATCATCAAAGCCCTCGATAAGGCAGGCGAAACAGCCAAGGCTAAAAGCCGGTTGAAGACGCTGATGGACAAGTACCCCAACAACTCTACGCTCTTGGCGTATGCCAGCGTCAGTGCCCGTCTGGATAGTGCCAAGGATCAAAACAAGACGAATGCTGAACGTGCCAAAAACGCATCAGCTGCGATGAGCAGCATCGACGGCTCAGCGGGCAATGTGCCGCCCAATAGTAGTGGAGTTGCTTACGACAAGGATCACTGGAATAAGATCAGCGATCCAGAGAAAGGAAGGAAACCGACTGGCAGCGTCACGAACAACCTTACCAAAAAAGAGAAAGACTATCTCCGTATTCTTGATCAATTGACTACCACCGATTTCAACCTCAATGAAACCAGCTTTGAACAGGTCAAGCAAATGCTGGAGAAGGAACTCGGCTTCCCGCTGATTATCAGCAAGGCGACAATGGAAGAGGTTCGTGTTGCCTACGACACCAAGCTCACCTACCAGATTCCCAAGAACGTCTCCAAGCGTACGCTCCTGAAGGGAGTTCTAGCAGAACTGGGCATGACATACATCCTCAAGGGCGAACTCGTCCAAATCGTCAGCTTCATCCAGGCCAAGAACGAAGTGCGTGTAGGCATCCTGGATGTCGCCACCGTGGTGCGTTCCGGCGGCAATATCGACGATCTGGTCAAGCTCATCAAGTCGACCGTCGAACCCGATTCCTGGGACACTTCCGGAGGTGTGGGTACCATCACTATCCGACCGCCAGGCGTATTGATCATCAAGAACTCCGCTGAAGTTATCTATCAGCTTGGCGCTCGTCCTAAGTAGCCCGATTACAGGCGCTAAATAACTTTGGATATTTAGCGCCTGTTCGATTAGCTTCACGAAGAACTAATAACCATCATCAACTTCCTTTCCTGAGATATGTCTCATGAGAGAAGTTTAAGGCGAATCGTCGTTGATCCTTGCGCCGCAACACGTTACCTTTATTTATGAGAAGGGTTGATTACTACAGAACGGCGCGTTTCGGTTCGATGATAAAGGGTGTAGACTATCACCATCGAACTGATTACCAGGATGAACCCATGCGATTCTCGGAGAGGCTCCTCAAACTCGGACAGATCGATCTCGGAGCGATGCAGCGGCTGCAGGAAGCGCAGGCCGGCTCCCCCGACCGGCCCGAGTACCAGCTTCTTCTGGAGCGGGGCCTGGCGAAAGAGACCGATGTTCTGGCCCTTTTGGGCGAAGACTTCGGTATGCGCGTCGTGGACCTGGAACATGCCAAGGTCGAAAAAGACGCTCTTGAATCGATGCCGAGCCGGCTGGTACACAAGCGCAACCTGATGCCGTTGAAGCGGGAGAACGGTTCGCTCACAGTCGCCACAGGCGATCCGCAGGATGTCTATAGTCTCGATGAATTGCAGATGCTCACCGGGTTGCGTATCCGCCCGGTGCTGGCCAGCCCTCGTGAAATCGCCCGCCTGATCAAGACCCACTATGGCGTGGGTGGTGAAACGGTCAATGCCCTTGTCGCTGAGCGCAAGGATGACCTCGAACTTCTCGAAGACCTGGAGACCGACGACAGCGAACTGGCCAAGATGGCCCAGGAAGCTTCGGTCGTCAAGCTGGTCAATGAAATCCTGATTGAAGCCATCAACGAACGGGCCTCTGACGTTCACATCGAACCCTCCGAACACACGCTTCGCATCCGGTACCGTATCGATGGTCGGTTGCAGACTCAGATGCTGCCCCCCGAAATCGCCCGGTTCTCGCTCGCTATGGTGAGCCGCATCAAGATCATGGCCCGTCTGAACATCGCTGAGAAGCGGTTGCCTCAGGATGGTCGCATCAAGATGCGCGTACAGGGGCGCGAGATCGACGTTCGTGTTTCGATCATTCCGATGAGCCACGGCGAAGGTATCGTCATGCGTATCCTGGATAAGGGTCGCATGGTGTTCAATCTCGCCAATGTCGGCATGTTGCCCGACACCTACAAACTGTTCAAGGAACTGATCGACAAGCCGCACGGCATCGTGCTGGTCACCGGGCCGACCGGTTCGGGTAAATCGACCACGCTCTACTCGGCCCTCAACGAAATCAAAGATGAATCTCTCAAGATCATCACTGTTGAGGATCCCGTCGAATATCAGATGGACGCGATCAGCCAGATTCAGGTGCAGCACAAGATTGGCTTGAGTTTCGCCGCTGCCCTTCGAAGTATTCTGCGACATGATCCTGACGTGGTGCTGATCGGTGAAATGCGAGACATGGAGACGGCTCAGTCGGCCATTCAGGCTTCTCTGACGGGCCACCTGGTGTTCAGCACGCTGCACACCAACGACGCTCCAGGCGCGTTCACCCGTATGATCGACATGGGTGTGGAGCCCTACCTGGTAGGCTCCACCATTGAAGGGGTGATGGCCCAGCGACTGGTGCGAACCATCTGCAAAGAGTGCAAGGTGGAAGACGTTCACGCTGAGGCACATTTACTACCCAACGATTTCCCCAAGACCAAGGATGGCGGTATACCCAAGCTCTACAAAGGTGCCGGCTGCCAGGCCTGTAGAGGTTCCGGCTACAAGGGGCGAGTTGGCATCTATGAACTGCTCGTCACCGATGATGAACTGCGGGATATGTGCTCGCAGCGCATCAGTTCCACTGTCGTTCGCCGCAAGGCCCTGGAGAAGGGTATGGTCACGCTCCGCCAGGATGGCTACCGCAAGGTGCTGTCCGGCATGACGACGGTGGATGAAGTGGTGACCGCGACCATTGGGGATTACTCCTAAGTAGTGCTGAGTGCTGAGTGGCACACAAAGGAACAAGCAATCAAGACTCTAGCCCCCGCTTCTCAGGACTCAGGACTTTAGAACATGCCCGACTTCACTTACACAGCGCGATCACCCAATGGCCAATCGGCCACGGGGGTGCTCACGGCCGGAAGTGAACGGGAAGTGATGGTGATGCTCGACCAGAAGGGGCTATTCCCGGTCACGATCGCGCCGGCCAAGAAGACAGTGGCAGCGTCGATGGCCAGCACCAGGGTCAAACCCAAGCTTTTGTGTACTGTCTTTTCGCAACTGGCTGATCTGCTTCATTCGGGTGTGCCGCTCCTCCGCAGTCTGGAAATCATAGAACGGCAATCGACCACCCCTGCCCTGACCCATGTCCTTCAGGATGTTCGTGCTCAGATTTCCGATGGTACCAGCCTTTCCGACGCCATGGCCAAGCATCCCAAGGCGTTCAATGAACTGACGGTATCGATGGTGCGTGCCGGCCAGGAAGGCGGCTTCCTCGAAGATGTGCTGGCCCGTATCGCTGAGTTCACCGAGCATCAGGAAGAACTGCGGGCGAAGGTGATGGGTGCTCTGGCCTATCCGATCTTCCTAAGCATCGTCGGCACCTTGATCGTACTCGGTCTGGTGATCTTTCTGGTGCCCCGCTTTGAAACCATGTTTGGCAACAAACAGGCAGAGTTACCATTCCTGACGGTGGGATTATTGAACCTCAGTCACTTCCTGCAGGCCCACTGGCTGTGGATGTCCATCGCCATTGCCGCGGGCATCTATTTCTACCGTCGCTGGTTGAGTACCGAATCGGGCCGACGACGCATGGACGCCTTCATGCTGAAGGTTCCGGTGGTGGGCAGCATTATTCGCAGCCTGGCGATCTCACGCTTCTGCCGAATTCTGGGCACGATGCTCAAGAACGGTATCCCCCTGCTGACGGCGCTCCGAATCGCCAAGGATTCAACTGGCAACAAGATCCTGGCTGACTCGATAGATAAAGCGGCTGAACACGTTACAGGCGGAAAGAGCCTGGCGGGGCCACTCGCCAACAGCAAGCAGTTCCCGCGTGATGTCATTGAAATGATTAGCGTGGGTGAGGAATCGAACACGCTGGAGAAGGTTCTGGTAAACGTGGCAGAGAGCACCGAACGGCGCACCACCCGTCAACTGGACCTCTTCGTTCGACTGCTGGAACCTTTAATGCTGCTCTTGATGGCTGGTGTCACGCTGGTCGTGGTGCTGGCTCTCCTGATGCCGTTCATGCAGGCGAACAGTCTGATTGGATAAACACCACAGGGAACAACCGTCTCTGTGTATAATAACACCTGAACTCGAGGAGACTGACCCATGATGCTTCGACGAACAACCCGAACCGTAGCTAGACAGACAGTAAGAGCCGGCTTTACGCTGGCGGAACTGCTGGCGGTGGTGGCGATTCTCGCCATTCTGGCCGGCGTGGCGATCCCGACTTACATCTCGCTGATCGGCAATCAGCGTGAAAAGGTAGCACGGACCGAATGCAAGAAGTTCTCAGCCATGCTCACGCAGTATGCCGCCAACCATCAGGATGAATTCCCTACGACGGGCGGTTATCCAGCCCAAAGTGGCGGCCTTGAAATACTGGTACAGGACGGCATGTTGGCTCAATTGCCGCTTGACCCGTGGCAGAAGCCTTATTTCTTTGAACTAAGTACCGGTCCGACCGGCATCTTCGTGCCGGTGGTATTCACCACTACTCCTGACAACAGGCCGATACGTTCAGATGATCGCTAGACGCGGCGGCTTTACCCTAGTTGAACTCCTGGCCACGATTGCAATCCTCGCCGTCGTGATGGCGATGGTTTCACCCATGGCTACCGGCTGGTGGCGCAATCAGAAACTCCAGGAAGCTATTGACGATTTGCGAACAGACTGGATCAAGGCTCGCACTCATGCCATGGATGAAGGACGGCAATACCGCTTCCAGGTGGTTTCAGGTAATCATGGGTATCGCATCGCCCCCAACGAGATTGGACAATGGCCTGATCAAAGCAATGGAGTGAACGCCCCGCCCACCGGCGATCCCGATGAAGTCGCCGGCAGGGTGATCGAGAAGACGCTTCCCGAGAATCTGACCTTTGAAGCTTCGAGCGACCTGGTCAACCTGGGAGGCAATCCGGAAGCTACCTGGCTCTTCCTGCCCGATGGCCGCGCCAAGCTGCTTGATGCTGATGGACGGGAACATCAACTCTCCAGCATTATAGTGAGTGAGCAGGACGGGAGCAGAAAACGACAACTCACTATGCGAGCGCTCACTGCACAAGCATCCCTGACTCCTCTGGGACAACAGCCTTAACATGCAACTGAGAAGCCGACAATCTGGTGTGCGTCGAAGCGGGATGTCGCTGCTCGAAGTGCTGGCTGCGCTGGCGATTTTCATCTTCAGCGCCTATGCCCTTACCCAGATGGTGGAAACTGCCTCGAATGCGGCGACAAAAGCCCGCCGACTGGCGAAAGCCCAGTTGCTGGCCGAGACCAAGATGGATGAAGTCATTGCTGGAGCTATCGCCCTGTCCAATGGCGGTGGCTCGATTCAGGAAGAGGTCGATGGCTGGAGCTACAACGTCACCGTTACCCCGGAAAGTTGGAGTTCCGTACAGGACGCCAGCACCAATGAATCGATCACCGGGGTGAACACCGTGATCGTTACCGTCAACTATTCGATGACTGGGGCTGATCCGATTGAATATTCGATCTCGCGCATCGTTCTTGATCCGAGGTTGCGGATGCCAGCTCCGCCGGCAACATCCTCCAGTTCCACTGGCATGGGGGTAAGCCCCTAATGCGACTCTCCCCAAAACGTAGCGGGTTCACCCTGGTTGAAGTGCTGGCTGCCATCGTTATCGGTGCCGTGCTGCTGGCGGCGGTCTATTCCACTCTGGAGATCATGCTCAAGTCGATCCGTATCGGTAAAGAAGCGGTGCAATCTCTCCAGGTCATCCGTGGTACGGCCATACGATTGCAGACAGACATTCGGCAGAACTTGTCGTTGTTAATGACGGCACCGAGCGTGCAACAGGCTCAGGCGTCAGCTTCAAGCTCCAGTACCGGCACCGCAGCAGCCAGTGGAAGTTCTGGAAGCAGTGAGGCCAGTGTTGATCCTGTTCAATTCAACCTGGGGGTGCAAGGGGATCAAAACACCCTGACCATCTATGGCAGCCAGACGCCCCACTACAGTCGATTGGACGCGGAGTCGCCGAACAGCATCTTTTCCGATCTACGCACCATTACCTACTTCTGCGATCCCACGCAAGGTCTGATGAGGCAGGAAATGGTTAATGTGCTCGGCGGCACCAATGGCGATACCAGCCAGCAGGAAGCGATTGCCAGCGAAGTCAAGAGTATGCAGTTTCAGTATTTCGATCCCACGAACCAGTCGTGGGTGCCACAATGGGACGGTACCAATAATGGCCCGCCCGCAGCCATTGAAGTGACAATGACCGTACAAATGCCCGACATTCCCGGCGTGCCCACCCGTCAGCCGATCAATCATCGGCTGGTGATCGCCATCCCGACCTTTGGTTCGCCCATCTATCCCAGCACTACAGGAACGACTTCTCCATGATCCTTAGCAAGCGTCCTGAGCGAAAAGGTGCGGTGCTGATCACGGTCATGGTCGTGATTGTGGTGCTGCTTCTCATTGGTTACCAGTACCTGAACCTCATGCTGGCGGAAGGCAATGCGTCCATCGTCAGCGGTCGCTTGGCCCAGGCCCGGCACCTGGCTGATTCAGGGGTCCATTTCGCCAACTTCGTGCTGGCCTTTCCGCAGACACAGAACCTCAGTGATTCCGCCGATTCGTACCGCGCCTGGTATGGCAATATCTACGACAACAGCGATATCTTCCACTATCGGCCCGTCAATGGGCCGAACGGCGTGAAGGGTTATTTCAGCATCGTCAGCCCGCGCGATCCTCTCGATACCTCTAACAACACCGGGTACCGCTTCGGCGTGGAGGACGAGGGAGGAAAGATCAATCTGAACGCTATCAGGCAATTGATTAAGAAGGATACTACTGGCTCGGTGAAGAAGTTCATCACCACGATGATTCAGTCTATTCCCAATATCGATCCGGATGTGGCAACAGCGGTGATTAACTGGACCCAAGAAGGAGGCACTCCCGACAGCGGCGAATCAGCCTACTACTCCAGTTTGGGCTATCAATCAAAAGCAGGCCCCTACGATTCGACCGATGAATTGCTCATGGTCAAGGGCTGGACGCCTAAGATGCTTTACGGCAACGACAAGAATCGTAACGGCAAGCTCGATCCCGATGAAGATGATGGCTCCGGTCAGGTCGATCTCGGTTATCAGCGCTACTTCACGGTGTTCAGCAGGGAGCTGAACGTGGATTCCACTGGCGCACCGCGTATCAACCTGGCAAATAAGACTGTCGCTGACCTCAAGACGCAACTCGATGCAGTTTTTACGCCTGAGATCACCAGCTTCATTCTGCTGGCATGTGCCAGTTCCAACGGGCCTGTCTCGCCAATTCAACTGATAAAAGACGTGAGTGATCCACGAAATCCGCCGCCGCCGTTGCCTCAGGGCTTTTCCTATGTGAACAATACTCTCACGGTGACGGACATCACTAAAGTACAAAGCAAGCTCGACTTTAAGAAAACAAACATCACCCTCTGGGACTTCATCAATAATGGGATTGCTTTCCAGGTCCCTGTACGAGGCCGACCCGTTCCTCAACCTATCTATAGTCCCATTAAATCCACCATGGATAAAGATACTCTGAGAACGACATTGACCCTGCTGTTCGACAAGTGCAGTACCACCAGCGATTTCGAAATACCCGCTCGCATCAACATCAATACCTGCCCGGCTGATGTCCTTACTGCTATGGGAATCACTGAGACGGTCGTGGAGAGCCTGCTGCAATACCGACCTACGCCCGACATGGATCCCTCGCTGATTCCGTATTACAAAACACCTGCCTGGCTGGTTACCGAAGCAGGTGTGGACATTAATATCCTCAAACAGTTCGCCAACTACATCACCACCTACTCCCAGGTCTACCGCTTCCAGGTGGTGGGCTACTACGAGTTCCGCGGGCCACAGGTGCGACTGGAAGTGGTCGTGGATGCCAACAATGGCAGGCCGCGCATCCTCTACTGGCGCGACCTGACTGACCTCGGCAAGGGGTATAACTTCTCCGCCAATCGCGGGGGGCCATAGCCCTGGCAAAAGAATCAACATGACGATTAGCGTGATTCTTCTGACCACGAGCCGAGACAGGATGTTTTCGGCGAATAATGCACTTTAGCAGGGATGCACTTCCACACGATGTACGACTTGTGATGGTGTTTCTTGAATCGGAAAGGAATGACTCTTGGCCGGCATATTAGGCATTGATCTGGATACCGCTGAACTGCGGCTGGTGGAACTCAACCAGACAGCAACAGGGTACCTGTTGCACGCCGCTTTGGCGCTGCCCACGGGCACGCTCGATGCTGCGGCACTCGGCACCCAGTTGAAAGAGCGGTTGGCCTCCGTCGGCTTCAAGGGCACCACGGCAGTCATCGCCCTGTCTCATGATGCCATGACTTGCCGGGAAGTCAGGCATCCCAACATCCCCGCTGAGGAACTGCCGGCTATCGTGCAGTTCCAGGTGATGAAGGAAAGCTCGCTCCCTCCCGACGACGCCATTGTCGATTATGTGCCCCTGGCTCAACCGCTATCGACCGGTGAACGCCGTTCCTTGACATTTGTGGTTCGCAAATCACGTGTACAGTTCTGCGAGAAGATGTGCGAAGCTGCCGGCCTCAAGCTGCTGGCAGTCGTCCCCCGCGCAGTCGCTCTTCTGGCCGATGTGATCAAGCACAAATCGGAATCCAGCGTGGCCGTCGGCTATGCCTGTAGCAATTCGTTCTTTGTTATTCATAACGGCGAAATGATCTTCAACCGAAGCATGGGTACCCCGTACGACTTGGAAGAACTAATCAGCGAGTTGCGCCGCAGTATTGCCGGGTACGAAAACCAGGCACAAATGCCTCCGTTGGATCATGTTCATCTAGCCGCGACGGAACTGCCTGCAGAAGCGCAGAAACAAATCGATTCGTTCCGTGTGCCGGTGAAGCTGTTCGATCCTTACGTAGGTATCGTGGGAGCTGATCGCCTGACGGGGCATGGCGACTATGCGGTGGCTTGCGGCGCAGCCCAGACTATCAAGGCCTTTAAGAAGCCTCCTGTTGAATTTCTTTCACCCAAAAAGGTATTTGTCAAGCCGAACCGCACCCGCAGTTACGCCATCATCGGCGGCGTAGCAGTGGCGGCACTGGCCCTTTTGACCTGGGGCATCTACTGGTTGATGACCTCTTCCGCGGATGCCGAGATCGCTGAGTTGCAGAAGAGCATCGCCGAAAAACGCCGACTGGAAAAGATCCACACCGAGAACGAAGTAGAAAAACGATTTGATGCCATCAAGTCGTGGAAAGATCAGGAGGTCTTTGTCCTCGAGGAGATCTACGACCTGATCGAGACCTTCCCGGATGTTCCAGGAGTTCAAATCATCAAGGCCGAATGGAAGGCAAACGCAGCAACACCGACAGCCGGCCCGGCACCGATGTCGGTAGTCGGAAAGACAGCCGCTCCGGCAACCAACGGCTTCGGGAAAACGACTCCTGTTAAGCCGGTTGCCAGGCTGGTGGTCAAGGCCACCGCCGAAGAGGAAGATCAACTCAATGCTCTTCAAACAGCCCTCAGGAACAGCAAGCACTGGAAGTGGGTCAAGTTTGAGGTAGTGCCTCAGGAAAAGAACACCAAGATCTTCGAACTGGATGTCTTGCCATTGAAGCCTGAAGACTATCGAGCCACCATTGCTCTGGGCAACAACGTTTCCGCGACGGGGGATGGCACCGGCAGCAACCGCCGCGGCCCGAACCGGGGGTTCCGACCGACCCCAGGAGGCCGACCATGAGCCCTAACATGCTAAAACTTCTTGCCATCGCAGGCGGCATCTTCGGTGTCGGCTTTGTGCTCTTTATTGTCGCCAGCCGCTTCTATGATGGCATCACGGAGCGTCAGGAACAGCTTGAGAAACTCCAACTCGACGAAACGGCACTCATTGGAAAACTGGCCCGTCTAGAAAAAGACAAGAGGGATGTGGAACACTGGACCGCCATCAGCATGCCGGGAAATATCAATTCAGCCGCGCTTACCTATAAGGGCTTTCTTCAGGACCTGCTCCTCAAGAAAAAAGTTGCCATTCGCTCCTTTTCGGAACCCAATCGAGTGACGACCAACAACCGTCAAGGCACACCCGTCGTTTCTCACATCAGCTACGATATCGTCTTTGATGCCACCTTTGCCCAGCTTTCCAGCTTCCTTCAGGAATTTTACAGCTTGAATGTGCCCCATACGATCAAAGGGATAACGATTGAGCCGCAGGGTAAAGGCAGCGATGCCAAGCTGCTGGTCACCATGAAAGCGGATGCACTCGCCATGAGCAATGTCAAAGACCGTCAATCAGTGATTGCCAACCCTACTATTACCATTGCTCAACTGGAAATGTTGATGGCGATCAAACGTCTGCCGGTCGGCCTGCTCTTTGGACTGTCTCAGTTGACGAATAACGGGCTCTATGGGCACTCCAAGCTGGCCAGTAATCACAAAGCTGAACGAAACTATGCTGTGATGTTACAGAAGAATGTGTTTGCCGGGCTGGTATCCAAGACGGCTGGATCAGACACCCCTGGTGCCACGCAAAAAGCCGACAGGGACATTCTGAAAAATACGCAGCTTACCAGTATCACAGCAAACTACATCACCGAGGAAGGTTTGCTGCGTGTGCGCAAGACAAACAAATATGTCAAACTGCGGGCCGAGGGGGGTGTCAATGAGTTTGAAATCCGTGACGCCAGCAACCTTTTGGTCTTGAAAGGAAAGGTGCTTGCGATTAAACCCCGCGAACTGGTTTTTGAGTATGATGGGAAAGCCTATCTGCTGCAAATTGGCCAGTTTGTCGAGGAAGCCTTGAAACATCAGCTTACCGCGGAAGACTTGAAGAAGTACGACGCGGCGCTGACTGCGGTTGACCAGACGGACCAGGCGAAATAGACGAACCACTTGTCTCTGGCAACACTGGGGGCTGGATTATGAAAAAGTCAGAAGCGAAAGAAAAGTGAGTGTCGGAAAAAATGAGTAATACCTTTGGAGAAAATAGGCGATACTAGAGATTAGCTGGGAATCTGAGGTGACCTTGCCGGGTGGGGACTTGGCAGGTTGCTGTTGAAGAAACTCATGCTGTGTCGGTCAGACAGGGGGAGCATCATGCAGCAGGCTCATGGCTGGAAACAGCGTTTCGTTATCGCCACGTTGGCGTCGGCACTTTGTGTCGCGCTGGTGGGTATTACCGCCTGGGGCCAGGAAGGCCCTGCCAAAACCACGCCTGCCAAGGATGGCCCTTCTCTCAAGCCGCTGGCTTTCGAGTTCCGCGATACGCCCTGGGAAAAAGTCCTCGACTGGCTGGCGGACAACAGCCCCGGCATGCCCATTGTCGGCAGCACCAAGCCACAAGGCACGTTTAACTTCTTCAGCCCGGGCGGCAAGAAGTACACGATCCCCCAGGTTCTCGACATTCTCAATAGTTCGCTGATCGGTCAGAAAATCATCATTCTGCGCAACACCAGCAATTACACCGTCATCACTCACGATGAAGCTCCGACTATCGATACCACTATTCTGCCCAACATCACCATAGAAGACCTCGAAATCGATAAGCCAGCCGATCAGCAGAAATATGGCAAATCGGAACTATGCCAGATCACATTCAACCTCAACGGTTTGACTGTGGATGAAGCGGAGACCAACCTGAACAGCCGCAAGGGCCCGTTTGGCCGCTTCCAGAAGATCCCCAAGGGCAACATGCTGCTGGCCACCGATACGGTCGGCAATCTTCGTCAGATGAAGAAGCTGCTGGACAAGATCGATCCTGCCAATGACGGCGGGGGAAATCTGGAAGTCTTCGTGCTGCGTCCCTCCGTGAACGGCGCGGCCATGGAGACGACTATCAAGGGCATGTTCAATCAGAACCCAGGCCAATCTGCTCCGACTCCGAACGGCCCCAAGATTCAGTACGACGAGACCCAGCATAAGCTGCTCGTCACCGGCGACAAGGTACAACTCAAGCTGGTGCGCGAAGCGCTGACGAAGCTGAATGCCATCAAGGCAGCGCCAACGGCAGTCGTCGAACCTGGACCCGGCGCCAACCAGGGGAACAACGTTGCCAAAGGACCCGGGCCGGCAGAAGACGCCATTCGACAAGTTAACCTCAAGGCGGAAAACGCCTCGCAATTCGTCGATAACCTGAAGTACTTGCTGAGTTCGCTGCGGTCGAATCCGGTTTACGTGACCTTCGAGCCGTTGATGATTCAAAGCATTGAGGATGCCCGCAAGGGAGTCAAGCCTAAGGATCCCGTCACCGGCAAGGATAAGGAACTGCAACTGACGGACGAGAAGCGTCCCATTCCTCAAATTTCCAACAAACCGGGAAGCCCTGACAAGCCCGTCTTCATCGCACCGCTGAGTCGTACCAATGGCGTCATGCTTGGTTCAGACGATCCGGAGGCTCTTGATTTCGCTGAACAGATTCTCGCTTATCTCACCAAAGAGGGCGACACTTACTACGAAGTCATTCCTCTCAAGTACTCCAACGCCTCTATCGTTCGTGATACGTTGGACGAACTGATCAACGGCAAGAAGCAGCCACAGGGTGGCAATCCGATGATGATGATGATGGGTGGCGGTGGTGGTGGCATGCGGGACGCTATTACCGGGCCAGTCGTCCGCCTGGCTGCCGACAAACGCACCAACTCGATTCTGGTTCGTGCCCCCCGGCAGATCGTTGTCACGATCAAGCGATTCATCGAAACTGAACTCGATGTCAACAACATCGATGGGAAGCTGCAGCCCAAGCCGCATATCGTCAAACTCCAACATGCAAACGCCAACGACATTGTTGATGTGCTCAAGGAGATCTACCGGGAATACATCGAGCAGCGAACTGGCGGCCAACCAGCCATGCAGTTTGGCCCTTTTGGCCCACAGCCTGCACCTGCGCAGCCGGAACGGAGCATCAAGCTGAGTGTTTCGGCCAATCCTCGAGATAACAGCATCATTCTGAACTGTCCGGATGTGCTTTGGGAAGAAGTCAGCAACCTTTTGGTGCAACTCGACAAGAACAACGCTGAGAGCGATAAGGAAGCAGTCATTATCAACATCGGTAAGGCTGACCCTCAGATGTTGAAGCAGGCCATTGATACGATCACTGGCAA
>DAOMFV010000063.1:0-29435 GCA_035430005.1 Gemmatales bacterium | reverse complement strand
CTTGCCAAGGGGAGTTAGAGGGGATAGTTTCAGGGTAGAAGAACCCCACCCAACCTCCCCTTGGTAAGGGGAGGAGCCAGAAGTAAGGGGAGGAGCCAGACAAGATTCTACCAGCTCGACTTGCCGAAGAAGAAATGGGAGAGCTTCTGCCAGATTGAAGACTGTTCTGCCTGGAGCACCTCGACTCGATCATGCAGCCAGAGATGAGCAGCCTTTTCCTGATCTGTCGGTGGATGGCCGGGATCAGGGTGGGGCACGACGAAGGGACGAAGCTCAGAAGCGCTGGGATGAGCGGTTTCGTGCTGAGCAGGATCGTAGCCGTAGGCAATACCCTCAGACTGAGAGCGAAGCTTACTCGTCAGCCTCTTGGCTTCATCAGCGATATCTTGCGACAGAAGTTCTGTCTCGCGTTCCAACCTGGTGCGCAACAAGTTGTCTGAGACGGGAGCAGTGTCGTTCCCGACACTATCATCAAACAGGTTACCCGTCTTGATGGGAATGCGGAAGACCGAGGTATCGGAGTTCTGTAGCAGTGTCGAAGCTGAGCGCAGCGGCGGCGACGGAGCAGCAGTCTCCGGTGCCTGCACAGGCTTATGTTCGGTAATGGTAGAAATGTTGGTGACATCCATTTCAGGGGGAGGCGCCGGTGGTGCCAGTACTATTTCTTCAGCCTTCGCCTCAACAGGCTTCTTTGCCTGCTGTATAGAGTCTACTTCTTTCGAAATGCTATGCAACCGCAGCAGCTCAGTTTTCACAGCCTCTCTCTGATCACCCTGGAGTTGACTGAACGTCTCAATCATTCGTGAGAGAATGTGCTGATGCTGAGCAAACATCGGCCCCTGCATATTCTGGAACTGATCCATCAATTCTTCGATTACCTGGGCCTGCTCCTGATCGTCTGGCCAGGGCGTGTGATAGGTTCTCACCTGATGAGTCGAATCAGAATGGCTCAAAGTGGAAATCTCAAACTCTCCTGCCGGGGTGAGGGGGCGATAATCGCTTTCATCCTTCGAGATAAAGATCGCTTCGGGCATCTCCTGCAGGCGCAGCCGATACGGTCCCAGCCGCAATTCGTCTTCCATGCCGAGATAGCCCGCACGCACCGGTTGCTCATTGATGAGAATGCCGCCCCGGCCCAGTAGATCAACCACCCATAGCCCCGTGGTCGTCAGCACCAGGCTACAGTGTACGTTGGAGATCAACTCATGATTGAGCTGAATGACACAACGTTCAGTTCGTCCTATGAGAGTCAACAGACGATCTATCGGCCAAGTCTTGAGGGTGCCCGGCGCTTCTTCGTTGGTAAGTTCAAGCGTGATCTTGGGAGCGAAGATGTCCAGAGCTGAGCCGGGAGCGAGCGGATCAGCGAGCGTCTGCTTCAGGTCGGCGGCGGTCTCATAGGGCAACAACTTCACTCGTCTATTGCCTACCTGCACGGATTGTCCGGCAATCAACCAGCAGAAGGACTCTATTTCTTTTTCTTGAACGACAAAGGAAGCGGTCTGCGAGACGTTGATGCAGGCGATGCGCCCTTCGATAGCCTGGAAGTAGACATGCCTGGGCCGCATGCCGTCGGCATCGAGATGGACCTCCGCAGCCGGGTGCCTGCCGATAATGGCGAAAGGCTGGCGCAGACAGTAGCGCACAGCCGGAGTGGCGCCAGCCGCCTCGACTTCCAGCTCCAGCGCAGGATAAACCCCACAAGCGTGCAGAAAAGCATCCATCATGGATGGGAAAATGTTCTCGATAGGAACCCAAGTTGTTTCACTATGAATGTATCATGAATGAACGGCTGCGACAGCAGAATCTCTGCGCCTTTCTCCCGCCTGGCCTTCAAGCATTTTTCTTCTGTCTATTATCAACTCCACTCGATTTTCCTGACCATCCCACGCCTTGAGTTCCAACTGATCATCCCGCAATTCCAGATAGGTGCAGACATCATCCACCCAGGAACCTGAATTACAATAGCGGATACCGTGAGCATCTACCTCATCCATCGCATAATGGGTGTGGCCGAGAATGATGCCGTCAAACCCCCGCCGTAGGGCATCAGCCATCGCCAGTTGACGTACCGTGCGTTCGATGCCCAGGATCGACTTGCTTTGTCGTTTCAGCCAGCGCGAAGTGGGTTGATGCCAGCGCTGTGTCTGGCGATAGAACGCTTCGGCAGCGTAACCCAGCAGGCTCATGTTCAGCGTCTGATCGTATTGATCGCCATGCAGCAGGAGGTAACACTGCCCATCCACATAGAGCGTCAACTCGGTTTTCAGCTCGACGCCAAGCAGATCGCCCAGCACGTATCGACTGATACACCCCTCACCGGATCGCCTGGGTTGATCATGGTTGCCCTTCACGACAACCAGGCGATCTTCCTGAGCCAGTTGCTGAAGACGATGAACGACAGTCCAGTCCGCCGGGCGAAAGGCTTCAAAGTTGAGATGATCGACAACATCACCGTTCAGAATGATGTGAGTGATGTGGCGGAGCGGTTTCGGGGCCAATCGTTCGAGCATCAGTTGATGCTGACTGTTGCGTGCTCCCAGATGCAGATCGCTGAGAATGAGTGCGTGCATCCTGCATGACTCCTAGCCAGGGCGGAGTGATAATCCTTTATCGACTGTAGATGTATCAGCGAGCGATGAAGATGATGTGACGGTTTGAAGGAAGGTTGAGGGAGATATCTGAGGCTATCAAAGGATTTCGTGTGCCTCCATTTGCTACACACTGTCACGCAAGCTAATTTTCCATTGTCGCCCACGCCAGGAGCTTGCTATGACTTGCTGGCGCGCTGTTGCTTCGTCCATCGTCTTCCTGTGTACTGTCTCGGCACAGGCTCAAGTGATCTTCACCGGCACGAACCTCTCCGGAGCGGAGTTCGGCACGAATTGGCCTGGCACGTTCGGCATTGATTACACCTATCCCACCAATGCCGAAGTCGATTACTTCGTCGGCAAAGGGATGAACACATTCCGCCTGCCTGTGCGCTGGGAAAGGCTGCAGCAAACGCAGAATGGCGCTCTCAACGCCACCGAATTGGCCCGGCTCAACAACTTCGTCAACTACGCCACCTCCAAAGGAGCTAATGTCATCATCGATCCGCACAACTTCGCCCGCTATTATCCCCCATCCGGCAACTACCAAAGCGATCCCAACACCGTGATCGGCTCCGCGGCGGTGCCCTACTCGGCCTTTGGAGATTTCTGGTCAAAGATGGCTACCCAGTACAAAAGCAACAACAAAGTCATCTTTAACCTGATGAATGAACCGAATGCGATGACGACCGAAAGCTGGGTCACCGCCTCCAATACAGCCATCACCGCCATTAGGAACACAGGTGCCAATAACTTGATTATTGTGCCCGGCAACGGCTACACCGGGGCCTGGACGTGGAGCAACAACTGGTATGGTACACCCAATGCTATGGCCATGCTCAATATCGTTGATTCCAAAAACAACTTCGCCTTTGATGTCCACCAATACATGGATAACGATGGATCCGGCACCACAGCCACCATTACCGGCAACGATCCGCTCACGGGTGTTAACCGCATCTCGGAACTCACCCAGTGGCTGAAGACGAACCATAAGCGGGCCTTCCTGGGCGAGTTCGCTGTCGCCGCTTCCACAATCGGCACCGGCCCCACGCAGGTAGGTGATGAAGTTCTCCAGAGCATGCTCAACTATATGAAGATCAACGGCGACGTTTGGATGGGCTGGACCTGGTGGAGCGCCGGCCCATGGTGGCCCAGCGACTACCTGTTCTATCTCGACCCTGCAGACGGCGTTGATAAACCCCAAATGGCAGTGCTGCAACCGTTCTTCGCCACCACCGTCCCTGAGCCCAGTACCTATGCGATGGTGGGCCTGGTGGTCTTCGGCGTCGGCTGGGTATGTTATTGGCGACGCGGTAAGGAGAAGCAGAACGCAGAAGCAGAGTGTGATGCGAGCGGCATGGCGTAAGCCCGCCGTATGAAGCAACTATTCACAACTCTAGTTTCAATGAACCTGGCCTACCGTTCCTTCAACCCCTTGAACGGGAAGCTCTCCAGGCTCCTTCGGCGGTCCGCTAAGCAATTCAATAAGGCTTTGAATGGCCACATAGAAAACGGGCACGAAGAAGATAGCAAGCACCGTGGAAGTAATCATGCCGCCAAAGACCGCAGTGCCCAGAGCCTGCCGGCTGGCGGCAGCGGCTCCGGTGGCCCAAACCAACGGGACGACACCCAGAATAAAAGCGAAGCTGGTCATCAGAATCGGTCGAAACCGCAGACGGGAAGCTTCGACCACCGCTTCCCGGATGGATCGACCTTTCAGTCGCAGCTCCCGGGCAAATTCGACAATGAGGATAGCGTTTTTACTGGCCAGCGCGATGATGAGCACCACGCCGATCTGGGTATAGATGTTGTTGTCTGTTCCCCTGATGTTAACTGCGGCGACCACGCCCAAGATGCCCAGCGGTACCACAAGAATCACGGCGAAGGGCAGGAACCAGCTTTCGTACTGGGCAGCCAGCACGAGGTACACCAGAAGCACCGCTAGGGAGAAGACGATGATCGCTTCGCCGCTGATCCGTTTTTCCTGGAGGGCGATGCCGGTCCAACTGCTGCCCATCGAACGGGGCAGCACCCGGGCAGCGACTTCATCCATCACTTTGAGCGCTTCACCTGAACTGACTCCTTGTGCAGCATTGCCGTTGATCGAAGCAGTGCGGTAGAGGTTATATCGGATGATCGACTGAGGCCCGATACGGCTCTCGGCTGTTATCAACGTGGCTAAGGGAACTCGTCCGCCGTCACGGTTACGGACTTCGAGACGGCGAAGCTTGCCAGGGTCGCCTCGGAAGGCAGCATCAGCCTGAACACGCACCTGATAGGTACGATCAAACTTGTTGAAATCGTTCACATAAACCGAGCCGAGGTTTGCCTGTAGCGTGGCGAAGACATCGCTCAGCAGAACGCCCATGCGTTCAGCTTTGACTCGATCAATGTTCAAGTAAATCTGTGGAACGCCGGCGCGGAAGGTGGTGTTGACGGAGCCAATCTCAGGCTGTTTCTTCGCTTCATCAATGATAGCCTGGGTGCGTTCTTGAAGGACGTCGGCCCCAACGCCTTCACGATCTTCGACCTGCATCTGAAAGCCGCCGGAGACTCCCAGGCCTTGAATGGATGGCGGCACCAGAACCAGAACGAACGGTTCCTGCAACTTGCCGAACTCCATCTGCAGCTTAGCCACCAGCGATTCCTGCGACAGTTCGGGGGTGGTGCGTTTTGACCAGTCCGACCAGGCAGCGAAGGCGGTTGCACAGTTGGAGGCATTGGTGCCACCATCAAGAAGAGAGAAGCCTCCCAAGACAAACCAGTGCTCAACGCCTTCAGTGCTGGCGAAGACCTTGTTCATCCGTTCCATGACTTCCTGGGTTCGATCCAGCGATGCGGCATCGGGTAGCACTACCGCAATGATGACATAACCCTGATCCTCCGTCGGGAGGAACCCCGTCGGGGTGCGCTGGTACGCCCATGCGGTCAGAGCAGCCAGGCCGATGAAGACGATGAGCATGAGCCACCAGATTTTCACCAGTTGCCTAACGATCCAGGTGTAGACCCATTCGATGGGGCGATAGACGAAATCAAAGATGCGGGTAAATACGTTCTTGCCCTTATGTGTGCGAAGGTATGCAGCACATTGGGCAGGCTTGAGGGTCAAGGCATTGATGGCGCTGATGACAGCGGTGGCAGCTATCGTCAGAGCGAATTGGCGATACAACTGCCCGGTGATGCCGCCCATGAAAGCGGTAGGGAGAAACACTGCCATGAGAACGAGAGTAATGGAAATGACAGGCCCGGTCACTTCGTTCATGGCCTGTATCGTCGCTTCACGAGGCCGCATGCCATGTTCAATATGATGGGAAGCATTTTCCACGATCACGATGGCGTCATCAACCACGATGCCGATGGCGAGTATCAGGCCAAAGAGGGTTAGCATGTTGACCGAGAAGCCCAGCAACGGCATGAAGGCAAACGCACCGATGATGGTCACAGGAACGGTGGTCGCGGGAACCAGCAGTGCCCGCCAGCTTTGAAGGAAGACAAGAATGACGATCAGGACCAGCACGCCGGCCTGGAACAGCGTTAAGTAGACTTCATGAATGGCGGAATCGACGAACTTGGTCGTATCGAAGGGAATGGCGTATTCCATGCCATCGGGCAGCGAAGGTTTGATGCGTTCCATGGCAGCGCGGACCGCCGCAGCCACGTTGATGGCATTCGAGCCGGGCAACTGGTAGATCAGCACATTCGCTGATGCCATGCCATTGCGTGAGGCGAACGAATCGTAGTTCTGTGCTCCGAGTTCCACCCGGGCCACATCCCGGAGATAGACCACCTGACCCGAGGTGCCGGTCTTCAGGACAATGCCTTCAAACTGCTCAGGATCGGAGAGACGACCCAGGGTGGTAACGGTCATTTGAAAGCGCTGGCCATCAGGGCTGGGAGGCTGGCCCACCTGCCCGGCTGCTACCTGCACGTTCTGGCGGGCCAGGGCGGCGGTAACATCCTGCGTGGTCAGTTGCCGGGCAGCGAGCTTATCCGGATCGAGCCAGATACGCATGGCGTAGGCCCCCACGCCGCGTACCAACACATCACCCACGCCTTCGACGCGGCTGAGTTCGTCACGCAAACGCAGGGTGGCGTAGTTGGAAAGGAAAAGCGCATCGTACTTCTTGCTTGGGGAAGTTAGTGAAACGGCAAGCACGATGTTGGAGGACTGTTTCTTGACCGAGAGACCCTGGCGACGCACTTCTTCGGGCAGACTGGGTTCAGCGATAGAGATACGGTTCTGCACCAACACCTGGGCGTCGTCAAGATTCGTGCCAATTTCAAAAGTAATAGTCAGAGCATAGGAACCATCAGCAGAACTGGTCGAGGACATGTACATCATGTTCTCAGCCCCGTTGACCTGTTGTTCAATGGGGGCGGCAACGGTATCAGCCACCACCTTGGCATTGGCGCCGGGGTAGACAGCGGTGACAACGACCGTGGGCGGCGTTATGGCGGGATAGCGTTCTACCGGCAGTCGATAGAGCGCGACCACACCGAAGAGCACCGTGACGAGGGCGATGACGTTCGCGAAAACCGGACGATCAATGAAGAACTTGGAAAGCATGCTCTGATCCTGGATGACGACCTGAATGACAAAAGGAACAGCTACTACTTCTTGTCGGTTGCGGGAGGCGGCTTCAGTTCTCGTTCTTCCGGAGTCACCGGCGAGCCGGGACGTGCTTTTGTCAGGCCGTTGATCACGATCCTATCGCCGGCCTTCAGGCCGCTGGCGATAGCGATGACGGCAGGCACCGGTATCGGCTTTTGCTCGGTCTTCGCCTCGCTTCCCGGCTGAGTGAGCGTCCAACCCGGCTGATTGGGATCAGCCACCGGCGGAGCTTTCCAGACTGCAGGGCCTACCGTCACCGATCGTTTTGTCACGTTATTCTTGTCGTCCAACACATAGACATAACGCCCTTCCTGTCCGGTCATCAGCGCATCTTCGGGAATGCACAACAGCGGCGTTGCTGGGCCTGAGGGGACACGGATTTTGGCGAACAGCCCCGGATAGAGTACCCTGACGTTGCCGGGCTGGACCCGTGGATTGGGGATGCGACCACGGATGCGGACAGTACCGGTGCCCATATCCACATGGTTCTCGCGGAAATCAATGACACCGGCATGGGGATAACCGGTCTCGGTGGCGACGGCTATTTCGAGGGGAAGCGTACGGTTGAGCAGATCGCTTTGATGGCCCGATTGCATGGTTCGCTGATATTCGACCAGGTCCCGCTCCGGAACATCAAAGTAAACATAGATGGGGTCCATACTCATGATGCTGGTCAGCATGGTATTCTCGTTCTGCCCCACGAGGTTGCCACGTGTGACAAGAGTTCGGCTGATCTGACCCTGAATCGGGGCATGGATTTCGGTGTAACCCAACTGTAGCTGACTGGCATCCAATGCAGCTTCGGTTTGCAGCAACGTTGCTTCGGCGGTCTCCCGGGCGGCGACTCGTTGCTCGTAATCTTCATCGCTTACAGCCCCGGTGCCACGTAGTTTCTTGACACGTTCCTCTTCGGCTTTGGCCCGCTTGAGTTCGGTCACTGCTTTACGACGATCCGCATCGGCCCGCTTGGTAGCTGCCACATATTCGCGCGGATCAATCTTGAAGAGCAGATCGTTCTGTTTGACCTCATCGCCTTCCTTGAACAGAATCTCGTTCAGGAAGCCTTTGACACGGGCGGTGACCTGCACCATTTCGATAGCGTCCAGGTTCCCGTTGTACTCGTAGTAGATTTGCACCGGGAAGCTGACGGGCTGAGCGACGGTGACGGTGGGTGGAGTGGGCGGGGGCGGCGCGGGACGTTGCCGCTGACAGCCTGCCAAGGTCTGGAGAAGCACCAGTGCAGATACGCCGAGCAATATCGATAACCTTCTCAAGGGTGAAGCCTCCGGGACTGATTCGATACTCTTCATTCATTTAATGACATGTTCCGGAGGGAGTCATCCTTTGGGACATGAAAGGTGTCTCATTGATGGAGGCGGGCACGGAATAATGTGAGCGGTGCGGCGTATGCCCGTTGAGTAATCAGGCGATAAGCATAGCCACAAATATCAACGCATTGTGTAATGCAACTCCCGTGGCTACACTGCACCATGATAGTTCACACCGCAGAACCCACGATGAACCCATTGTTGATCGACCCGCAAGTCCGAATCGGTCACGTCCATCTCAAGGTCGCTGACCTGGAGCGTGCCCTTGGGTTCTACTGTGGCGTGCTGGGTTTCGAGTTGATGCAATGTTTCGGCAACAGTGCAGCGTTCATCTCCGCGGGTGGCTATCATCACCACATCGGTCTCAATACCTGGGAAAGCCTGGGAGGATCACCGCCCCCGCCCGGCACGACTGGTCTTTATCACTTGGCCATTCTCTACCCCACCCGTGTCAGCCTCGCCGATGCCCTGCGCCGACTGCAAGATGCCGGCATCCCCCTTGATGGTGCTGCTGATCATGGTGTCAGCGAAGCACTCTACCTGCGTGACCCGGATGAGAATGGCGTTGAGCTGTATTGGGATCGACCGAAGGAACAGTGGCCCCGGACTGCTGAGGGGGAGTTGGCGATGTTTACGAGGCGGTTGGATGTGGAGGGGTTGCTGAACACCAATGCCTAGATTACTCTTCGTGATGCTTCAACTCCTGTTTCTGCTCCTTGGTCCTTTGGGCTACGGCTACTTCGTTTACGCCAGATGGTGTGCTGGCTATCGCACGGAAGATTGGAGTAAGTATCAAGGCTATGGAATGGGGCTGCTCATGCTCATGTTTCTATGGTTTGCTTTGATATTATGGATGATTTCTTTCGTTGCTTACACAATCCAACAGGAAAAGAAGCATCGTAGGTCACGTATCATGATGTTGATCCTGGCTATCGTATTCCTGGTCGGAGTTTTAGCTGCATTCTTCAACGGTCTAGGAAGTGATTCATTTGACGAAGGCCGTAAAGCCATGCAAGCCGAGATCAATCTCCGTCAGTTGGCAGCAGATTGTCTTGCACTTAGGCAGACACAATTCAAACCTGATCTACAAGTATTAATGAGCGAGGAAATGAACCAAGCCATCGCATTTTCACCTACCATCCAGCGACTGCGACCAAATTCTATTTCTATTACTGCAGGCTACCTGATACTTGAATTTTACGGTGGCTTTGACCACTATGGTTATCAGTTAGTAAAGGATGATAAATCAGGGCAATGGAACCTCGAATGGTACACTGAATCTTCCAGCGAGAAGCTGCTTTCGATTGATGATCCAGTGAAATAATCAATGTTCTTACTCTCATATCCCACCCTATTACCCATCCAGTAGAATACCCCCACCTCAACACCCCAGGAGTCACCCGCATGGCTCTCGACATGATAGATACCCCCCTGCCTACGCAGAAGACGCTTGACCCGACGTTTCTGCCTTACCGTAGCCTCTCCGATGAGGAACTCACGGCTCGTTGTTGGACAGCGAAGAAGACATTGGGCGAGAAGTGCCTGATCCTGGGGCATCATTATCAGCAGGATGAGGTCATTGCTTTTGCTGATCTGCGGGGGGACAGTTACAAGCTCGCTTCGCTGGCGGCCCAGTCTGGCAAGTGTCAGTACATCGTCTTCTGTGGCGTTCACTTCATGGCTGAGACGGCGGACATCCTGGCCGACGAAAAGGTACGAGTCATCCTCCCCGATCTCGCAGCCGGATGCAGCATGGCGGACATGGCGGACATCGATACCGTCGAAGACTGCTGGGATCAGCTTGGCGACGCCATCGATACCAACGACATCATGCCGGTCACCTACATTAACTCTGCGGCTAACCTGAAAGCGTTCTGCGGCGAACGGGGCGGCATCGTCTGCACCAGCAGCAATGCCCGGGCGGCGCTCGAATGGTCGTTCGCCCAGCGGAGTAAGGTGCTCTTCTTCCCCGATCAGCACCTGGGCCGCAACACTGCCCGCAAGATGGGTATTCCGCTCGATGAGATGATCGTTTGGGATCCCTCGAAGAAGAACGGCGGGAACAGCATCGACGCACTTCGCAAGGCTAAGGTGCTGCTCTGGAAGGGCCATTGCAGTGTTCATCAGATGTTCAAGCCTCAGCATGTCGACTTCTTCCGCAAAACGTACCCCGGCATCAAGGTGCTGGTACATCCTGAATGTTCAATGGAAGTGGTCGATCAGGCAGACCTCGTCGGTTCGACCGAGTACATCCTCAAGACCGTCTCCGCCGCACCACCCGGCACCAAGTGGGCGGTAGGCACCGAGCTGCATCTGGTCGGCAGGTTGAAAGCGGAGCATCCGGAGCAGGAGATTCACTTCCTTTCGACGATGGTGTGCATGTGTGCCACCATGTACCGGGTCGATCTGCCCCACCTGTGCTGGGTGCTGGAGAACCTGGTGCAGGGCAAGGTGGTCAATGAGATTGTGGTGCCGGCTGAGGTGGCCAAGCATGCCAAGCTGGCGCTGGATCGTATGTTACAGGTGAAGTGAGGTCATCGCACCCCCTCACCCCCAACCCCTCTCCCTCCCGGGGAGGGGAGAAGAATACGACTCAAATCCTTGAGGCCCCATGCCCCTTCCCAAATCCGATGCACTCGTCCTCTTCGGCGCCACCGGTGACCTGGCGTTCAAGAAGATCTTTCCCTCTCTGCAGAATATGGCCATGCGGGGCAATCTCACCATGCCGGTGATCGGCGTGGCCCGGGCGGGGTGGAACCTGGAACAACTGCAGGCCCGTGCCAGGGACAGCATTGAGCAGCATGGCAAGTTCGATGCTGCCAGCTTCGATATCCTCAGCAAGGCGCTGCGTTATGTCGATGGCGATTACAAGGATCCTGCCACCTTCCAGACTTTGAGGAAGACGCTAGGGGATGCCAAGCACCCGGCCCATTACCTGGCCATTCCGCCTATGCTCTTCGGCCAGGTGGTGGAACAACTGGGCGCATCCGGGTGCGCCAAGGGTGCGAGGTTGATCATTGAGAAACCGTTTGGACGCGACCTCGCCTCGGCCCTGGCCCTCAACAAAATCCTGCTACAGAACTTTGAAGAGGCAGCGGTCTTCCGCATTGATCACTACCTGGGCAAAACGCCGGTGCAGAACCTGCTCTACTTCCGATTCGCCAATGCCATCCTCGAACCGATCTGGAATCGGCACTATGTTGAGAGTGTGCAGATCACGATGGCGGAGAAGTTTGGCGTCGAAGGTCGTGGGGCGTTCTACGAGGAAGCCGGCGCGATTCGGGACGTGCTGCAGAATCACCTGCTCCAGATTGTCGCTCACCTGGCAATGGAGCCACCCGCCGGGCCGGACAGTGAATCGATTCGTGATGAAAAGGTCAAAATCCTCAAGTGCATTGACGCCCTGCAATACGACGATGTCGTTCGCGGCCAATTTCGTGGCTATCGTGATGAGAAGGGAGTCGCTCCCGATTCACAGGTAGAGACTTATGCTGCGGTACGATTGGAGATCAACTCGTGGCGCTGGAAGGGGGTGCCCTTTCTGATCCGTACCGGCAAGTGTCTGCCCGTTAGTTGTACTGAGGTGATCGTTCGCTTTCATCGCCCCCCTGCTGTGTACACGGCCAACCCGCTGCCTGCTAACTATTTCCGCTTCCGCATCAGCCCCGACGTCGTCATCGCCCTCAGCGCCCAGGTGCTGAACTCGCAAAGCATGACCGATGGCGAGAGCGTCGAACTCATGGCCACCGAACGCCCCAGTGCCGGCCGCATGGAACCGTATGAGCGCCTGCTCGACGATGCCATGGAAGGGGATACGACCCTGTTCGCCCGGTTCGATTCGGTTGAGCAGGCCTGGCGGATCGTCGATCCTGTGCTGAAGCCGAACTGTCCGGTGTTGGAATACGCGCCGGGAACCTGGGGGCCTGTCGAGGCTGAGGGGTTACTGCCTGCGGGCGATGTGTGGAACAATCCGGTAGTGACTCCAGCGAAACCTTGTTGATGTGATCACCGGACATGCAGAAGCTTGGCACCGTATTCTTTAGGCAGCCTGCCATCGAACTGGCTCCCGCTTTATTGGGAACGATTCTGATACGTCGCCATCGGGGCAAGAGCTATCGGGCACGGATCACCGAGACCGAAGCCTATGTCGGCCCGCATGATCTGGCTTGCCATGCTTCAAAGGGAAGAACCAGACGCACCGAAACGATGTTTGCCGCCGGCGGCTGTGCATATGTCTATTTGATCTACGGCATGCATCACATGCTTAACATCGTTTGCAGCGTGGCAGACGATCCCCAGGCAGTGCTGATTCGTGGTGCGGTGCCGCTCGATGATTGGAACGTTGATCTCACCGGCCCCGGCAAGCTGGCCAGGCAGTTCCAGCTCAACAGAGAACACGATGGCCTTGATCTGACCGGAACGCAACTCTATCTCGAGACCGATGCGACTTATCAACCCCGCATCATTTGCACCAAACGCACCGGCATCGACTACGCTAAAGAGTGGAAGGATGAACTGCTCCGGTTCATTGATACTAATCATGTAAAGAAGTGAGGCGACTGGTCCCCCTTTCCCACCGGACAGAGGGGAGGAGTGGCTATTCATTGCTGTTCATGTTGCGCAGGCTCTCTTCAATCTTCACGAGCCGGGCGTTGGCCATTTGCAGTTGTTTGTTTGTCTCGGCAAGTTGAGTGTTGACACGGTTCAATTCCGTTCCGACTGAATCGAGTCGATCCGTAATGGGATTCAGGCAGCCTGTAGTGATGCAGCAGGCACAAGCGATGATCAGCAGTATCCTCGTTTTCATTCTCCGAGCCTCCCACGTCCATTATCGACTGGTGGAAACTCTCTACTTAAGCTCGATTGTTCCTCGAATACCTCTCGGCAGCTGACGGATTCTCCCATATCAATGTCTTTGCTGCATGGTTTTCCCCTTCCGCATGAGCCTGTACGATGTCGCCGTTTATCACGTTGAGCGCCTTTGCTGATGAGATCAGCCCCGATCCGGTGGAACAATTCGATGTTCTCCTCCGCTGCAAGGTCAAGCATGTCGAACTGCGCTCGGCGTGGAAGACCAATGTGCTTGATCTCAACGATGAGCAGATTGACACCATCGAAAAGCTGCTGAAGGAACGGGGCATGGGGCTTTCCGCCATCGGCTCGCCGATCGGCAAGGTCAAGATCAGTGACCCGTGGGAACCCCATCTCAAACGGTTCGAGCGAGCTATCGTGCTGGCCAAGCGGTTTGGCACGCCGAACATTCGAGTCTTCAGCTACTACCCCGCCGATGATAATAAGCCCTGGGCTGATCATCGTAGTGAAGTGTTACGACGTATGTGGATCAAAGCCGAAATGGCCCATCAGGCCGGTCTGCGACTCATTCACGAAAACGAATCCCGCATCTATGGCGACGATCCGATTCATGTCCTCGATCTCTTCCGATCCATCGAACATCCTGCCTTCAAGGCTGCTTACGACCCTGCTAACTACGTTCATGGCGGCTTCGAACCGTTCAACGCCTGGAACATGACGAGGCAATACACCGTGCATTTGCACATCAAAGACTGGATTCATGGTCAGGAGAAGGGCGTGCTCGCCGGGGCGGGGCAAGGCCGTATTGAAGAGGTACTCACCGATGCCAAGCAACTGAGCTACCGGGGGTTTGCGACGCTGGAGCCGCATTTGTTAGGAGGCGGCCCGACGGGCGGCGTGACCGGTATTGATCTCTTCCCGCAAGCGATTCATGCGCTTGTGAAAATACTCGACCGCATTGGATACCCTCATGATGGAGAGTTGCCATCACGCTCCGCGTGATGGAGCGGAGGCTCAACCCAACTTACTGTAATTTTCATACTGCACGTTCCACCATCACGCGGAGCGTGATGGCAACTCTAAGAGACGCTTCATGAAGTTCGGCATCACCTACACCCTGAAAGACCACCACTTCGATGGGAGCAAGCTGCCCGATGACTGGCAGGAAGAGTTGGACAGCCCGGTCACCATCGATGCGATTGCTAAGGTGCTGAACAGTCTGGGGCACGAGGTCGTCAAACTCGGTGATGGCCCGGAACTTGTTGATCGATTACGCCAAGAGAAGCCTGACATCGTCTTCAACCTGGCGGAAGGACGAGGCGTCTCTCGTTCCCGTGAAGCGTGGGTGCCGGCGCTGCTGGAATCGATGGGCATTCCTTACACCGCTTCTGATCCGCTGACTTGTGCCGTGACATTGGAAAAGGACTATGCCAAGAGACTAGTCGCCTCTGCCGGGGTAGCGGTGCCTCGTGACATCGTGATTCAACCTGGCGAGTCCCTGCCTGATCCGAAATCGATCAAGCTCACCTATCCGCTGCTGGTCAAGCCTGCCTGGGAGGGATCAAGCAAGGGCATTCGTCTGCGCTGCCTGGTACACAAGCCCGAGGAATTGATCGCTGTCGTACAGGAAGTGCGAGGCGATTACGCCCAGCCGGTGCTGATCGAAGAGTTCATTCAAGGTGAAGAATTGACCGTTGGCTTAGTAGGCAACGGGAGTTCACTGGAGAGCATTGGCATCCTGCGGGTGGTGCCGACGCAGCCTACCGAGCATTTCGTCTACAGTCTTGAAGTGAAGAGAGACTGGGAGAAGCAGGTGCGATATGAAGCGCCACCCCTGTTACCTGTTGAAATATTGAACGCCACCGAAGTTGCAGCTAAGCAATCCTTCCATGTCCTGGGCTGTCGTGATCTCTCTCGTGCCGACTTTCGTGTGCGGGATGGCGTTCCTTACTTCCTCGAGATCAATCCCCTGCCCGGCCTCAATCCCGATTACAGCGACATGGTGATTCTCGCCAGGCTGATGGGGATGAGCTATGAAACGCTCATCACCAAGATTGTCAATGCTTCGCTCAAGCGGCATCAACTGGCATAAGTACCAATAAACTTGAGATACCAGCCCGACGAGCTAGCTAGGGACGTTTGCATTCGCAAGACATTCCCTCGCTAGCTCGTCGGGCTGGTAGTAATTACAGAGCGGGCAGTTGAATGGGGGCACCGAGACGGCGGTTGGCGAAGCGTTCGACCTGGGAGGCCAGCGTTTCCCCGTGAGTGAGGAAGGCCAGATGGCCACCGTTTTCGATGGTCTGCTGAGTCATGCGGGGCAATACGCGCCGCCAGGGTTTCCATACCTCTGGCGACACGAAAACATCGTGGGCAGCCGTCTGGATCAGGAGCGGAACCTGACGCAGCCCTTCGATGAGTGGATCAATATCAAAGTGAGCCATGAGTTGCAGTCGACGGGCGAGAACGCCGGTGTCAGTTCTGCCACACAAGTCAGCAGTCAGTTTCTTGAGTTGGGGAAGCACCCAACAGCTACCCAGAAGAGCGGTAACCAAAGACTGATTTGCATTCGAGAAAGCCAATTCACAGAAACTGGCAGCGAAGTTCGGAGCAATGCCCTGCACCACGGCACCAGCAAATCGACCGGGGCACTGGCGAATCGCTTCCAGGGCGACGAGCGAACCAAAGCCCTGCCCATAAAGCAGCGGCCGTTCCAGGCCCATCAGGCGCTGAAACTCAATGATGTCGCCGCCCAAGTCTTCCAGCGTGGCGCGTGGTCCCAAATCATACGGGGAATCCTCGCCACGGGGTTGCACCAGGTAAACGCAGAACTGCTGGCTGAGTCGACTGGCCAAGGGTAAGCACAAATCGATGCCACCCACTAAACCAGGAAGCAGGATCAATGGTGGAGCATCGGGTGAACCAAGTACATAGTACCGTGCCAGGTATCCTGGCAAGAACGCTACTTGACCACAATGGCTGAGTGGAACATTCACCAGTCCCTGGCTATTCCAACGATGTGACTGAAGCATGAACACGTCCTTGAGGTGGGCAGTATTGGGTAACGCACTATTCGTGCCAAAGGGTAAAATCATTGAATTCATCAAATAGAACGACAAAACGACCAGTGACGACTTTTGACATTATCGAAACCATTAACGCAAAATAACGAACAAGCACTATCTTCCAGCGAAATCACTAGTTACAATATCCCTGCCGAAACTTCGTGATGTCTTTACCAAGGATTGTGATGAAGAAGTGGGGACTGCTTTTCTTAGGCCTATTGCTGTTGATTTATGGTCTTGTCGTAGTTGTCTACGCCAATAACACCAAAGAGATTGGCGTTCGTTGTATCTTTGATACGCAGATCCAGTCGATCATCGACAGCCACTTTCGGGACTTTCCGAGCGCCAAGCCGGCGAAGGATGATGTCCTCATCGAGTTAGCAGGAAAACCCCTCAATAATTGGGCAGACTACCTGCGTACCCTGGCTTCTCTCCGCAACATCAAGGGTAGAGAGGTTGCGGACACCACCAACCTCCAGGAACTCAATCAATATGCCAAGCAGGGGTCGCCTGTTGTCGTGAGAGATGGCAACACACTCGTTCACTTCCGTTATCGTTCACATGATGTCGTGAAGGAAGGATGGAGTTTATGCACCGATCCCCCCACCGCTGAATTCCTTCCCTCGCTCACCTGGTTCCTTATCAAGCTGATGCTTCTGCTCATCGGTGCAGCGGTGTTATGGAAGCGAAGCAAGGACCCGGTCGCAGTCCAGTTCTTTCTGCTGTGCATCTGCAACGTTGGCGCCTTCATGGGTGGGTATCACTGGTTCCGCATATCGCAGGATCCCGTTCTCACCATCATCTTCATGACAAGTGCCATGCTGCTGCCGGCAGTCAGCCTGCACTTCTACATGGTCTTTCCCACAGCAAAGAAGTTTCTTGAACGGCACCGGGGGCTGGTGTTATCGCTTCTCTACGGGCCAACGCTTCTTCTGCTGGCCGTCATGCTGATTACGATGACAGCCGCTATCGCAGTGCATCGTTTGCAGCGCGACCCTGAACTGGTGCGTGATATTCAAACGCTGTTGCTCCACGAAATCTACCTCGCCTTCGGTCTGGCTGCGATTCAATTCGCCGGCTGTATCGTCTGCCTGGCTCACAGTTTCTGGTTCAGCCAGCGGGGCAGCAGGGAGCGGCAGCAGGTGAAGTGGATTCTAGCAGGGGCAAGCATAGCTGGGATTCCCATCGCCTATACCCTGTGGCTGGCGGCGACCGATACGGAAGCGTTCGGCATGGGCGGCGCCACCTGGCCGATGTTCCTTGCCTCGCTTTCCATCACGATGGCTTTCGGCGTCGGAATCTCCCGCTATGGTTTCCTTGATGTCGGCCAGATCATCAGCAGGTCGTTTCTTCCCCTGGCTGTCAGCCTTGGCGTTGGCCTGGCATATGCGCTCATTGTCTTCACCGGCATGCTCATCATGGGTGAACGGGGAGTGTTTACCGCACCGCTCAAGCAGGCGACCTGGGTGAGCGTCTCTTCCATTTTGATGTTGACCATACTCGATCTGGTACGGAACCGATTACGCACTATTCTTGATCGACGGCTCGATCGAACCAAAGTCATGCTCGATCAGACCTTGCAGCGGATGAGCCTGACCGTGGAGCAGCAGCTCGATACCCCCACCCTGTGCAAGCGGTTCCTCCATGCCATCGCTGAGCTGGTCGATCTCGACGATGGCTCCATCTATCTCAATCAAGCTAATGGCAACGAGTACAAGCTGGTTTCTCACCTGGGGAAGGAACCCAAACAGAAGAGCCTCCTCATCGGCACGCCGCTGGTCGATACGCTGGCTGAATTACCGATGGTTCGTGTCCGTCATGCAGGAGGCATCTCACCGGAGCCTGCGCAACGGCAGTTGCGTGAACTGGGCGGCGAACTAGCTTTGCCTCTGCGTCACGAGAATATGCTGCTCGCTATTCTCATCGTTGGACAGCAGGAAGGCAGTACGCTGGATATCCCGACGCTGCACCTGCTGACCACCTTCTCGCAAATTGCCGGGCTGGCTCTGCACGGCGCTGAAGGCCACGCCGCCATCGAAACGCTGAATCATGAGCTACAGGATAAGGTGCAGAAGATCTCTGAGCAGCAGCGTCGCATTGTAACGCTGCAAAGCCAGCTTTCGCAGATGGGGGCCAGCAAGAGCCTGCCCGCTGATTCGGTCATCACTGTCCCGACACCGGCGGCGAAGGACCCCGCTTCGATACCAGGCGCTATTTCCATCGAAGGCATCGTCGGCAGCAGTTCGGTGATGCGTACCCTCCTGGGTTCGGTGCGCAAGGTGGCAAACAGCCAATCGGCTGTGCTGATTCGTGGCGAAAGCGGCACTGGCAAGGAACTCATCGCCAGGGCTCTGCACGATGGCAGCCCCCGTGCCAAAGCTCCGTTTGTTCGGTTGCACTGTGCAGCTCTAGCGCCGGGTCTTCTTGAAAGTGAACTGTTCGGTCATGTGAAGGGAGCCTTCACCGGCGCCATCAAGGATAAGCCAGGCCGGTTTGAGCTGGCTGATAAGGGCACTCTGTTCCTGGATGAAATCGGAGATATCAGTCTCGACGTGCAGACCAAACTGTTGCGGGTGTTGCAGGAGATGACCTTTGAACGGGTTGGCTCCTCGGTCTCGCAAACGGTTGATGTGCGTGTCATCGCTGCCACCAATCAGGACCTCGAACGGTTGATGAAGGAAGGCAAGTTCCGGGAAGATCTCTTCTTCCGGTTGAATGTCATCACCGTCCGCACGCCGCCGCTGCGGGAACGGCCTGAAGATGTGCTTGAGTTGGCCGACCACTTCCTGCGTGTATATTCAGCCAAATCGAATCGACCGACGCTCACCCTTGATGATGAAGCAGCGCTGGCCCTCAAAGCCTACCATTGGCCTGGCAATGTGCGTGAACTCGAGAACGTCATCGAGCGGTCGGTCGTGCTGGCGGAGAGCAGCCTCGTCACCATCAATGAACTGCCTCAGGAACTCACGCAAGCGCGGCATTCGCAGCCACTCTCCATGATGCGGCCCTTCGAACCCTCGTGGTCAACCAGCGAAGACAACTGGTCAGCCAAGTTTGAACAGGAAGAACGAGACCGGCTGATCCAGGCGATGTCGAAGGCGGGGGGCAACAAGTCGAAAGCTGCTCGGGTTCTGAACATGCCCCGCAGTACGCTCATCAGTAAGATGGAGAAGCATGGGCTGCTGCCTAGGCGGACGTAGCGGGAGTACCCGCAGTAGCTAGGAGTTAGAAGCTAGTAGCTAGAATCAGACATGCATCTCTGCATCTTGCCTAAATGGAGTGTTGTGGCAGGGGTCAACGGTACTCCATTGCCCCCTGCAAATCTTGCAACACTTACGCTAATATGCAGGGGGCAGATGAGTACAACTGACCCCTGCCACAGATCTATGGTAGCCTCCTAATTTTCCTTGCTTGCCAACTTCATTCATGCACGATTAACTCGGCTTGCCGTCAAAAGAGAAGATGGTATAGCCCCAGCCACGGTGTCGCCGCCGGGGGAGTTTCGGCGATGTCGGCGGGGGAGTCGTCTGCATGCTCGCAGCCAACTGTATCCATCAGGTCATGCGTGATGAACGAATCACCTACGGCCTGGCTGATCCGGAAGCCCGGATGCTCGTCGAATGGCTTGTCGCCAAGGCGGAAGCTATTCCTGAAACCGATCTGGAACCTGAAGATCAGGTCTTTGCCTGGGAGCTTTGCTACCGACGGGCTAAGGTTCTGCGCCAGTTCGTGGCTCTGTGGTGCTATCGTGGCCGGCCTGATGCCGCGTCGCAACTCGCCGCCTCCGAAGGTATGGCTGAGTATCTGCCTGCCTCCTCGGTCGAAGAGCCGACAGATGTCATGCTCAGCATGATGAGACAGGAGCCGTTCAGGATTCGGTAGAAGTTCCATATCAGGCTCATGACAGACCGCCACGGACCGGGTATACTCACGTCATTGAAGATATTCTTTCCTCATTGACGTGATAGCCATGCGCACTCTACTCTTCGCCTCGCTTTTCTGTCTAGTTGCCAACACCTGCTCCAATGCTGATGAACATCCCTGGCTCAAGATTGAACCGGGGCAAGGTTCGGGAAATGGAAAGCACATCGTCTTCATCAGCGGCGATGAGGAATACCGTTCTGAAGAAGCGCTGCCCCAACTGGCTAAGATATTGGCCAAGCATCATGGTTTTCGCTGTACGGTGTTATTCGCCATTGATCCCAAGACGGGCACCATAAACCCGACGGTGCGCGACAACATTCCCGGTACCGAACAACTCAAAGACGCTGATCTGCTGGTGATCTTCACCCGCTACCGTGATTTGCCCGATGAGCAGATGAAGCCGATTGTCGATTACATCAATTCCGGCAAGCCGGTCATCGGTCTGCGGACTGCTACCCATGCTTTCAACATGGATCCGAAGAAGCCCCGAAGCTACCAGGAGTACTCTGCCCACAGCAAGAAATGGGACGGCGGCTTCGGCAGACAAATCCTCGGCGAGACGTGGGTCAACCATCATGGCCAGCATGGAAAACAGGGAACACGGGGAATCGTGGTAGAAGGTCAGAATGATCACCCCATCCTGCGTGGCATCGCATCCGGTGACATCTTTGGCACCACCGATGTGTATGGCGTGAGACTGCCACTTCCTGGCGATTGTTCGCCGCTCATCCTGGGTGAAGCGACCACCTCCCTCAAACCTGATTCGCCCAAAGTGGAAGGCAAAGTCAACAACCCGATGATGCCCGTGGCCTGGACGAAGAGCTACACCAGTAGCACAGGAAAAAAAGGCCGTGTCTTCACCAGCACGCTCGGCGCTTCGCAGGATATGCAGGCGGAAGGCACCCGCAGGCTCTTCGTCAACGCCTGCTACTGGGCGCTGGGCCTGGAAGACAAGATTCCGGCCAAGAGTGAAGTCGGCATCGTGGGCATGTTCACGCCCAGTCCGTTCAAGTTCGATGGGCATGTGAAAGGCAAGAAGCCGGGGGATTATGCGGACTAAGTCGCATTCTTAGATCATTCTTATTGGGAGGGCGAGGCTCCCGCCGAGCTTATTTAGCGATGGAAGGCGGCTCGGCAGGAACCTTGCCCTCCCTCATGATCAACGGTCTCGTTCAACGACATAGGTCAGCAGTTCGCCCAACCTCTGAGCGGATGCTCCCATCGGCTTCAATGCTTCCAAGCCCCGTTCATGGGCTAACTGTAATTCCTTCTTGGCACCCTCGATACCAAGCAACCCCGGATAGGTGAGCTTGCCTTTGGCAGCATCCTTCTGGGTGTTCTTGCCCAGCGTCGCCGCATCGCTCTGCACATCAAGCAGATCATCGGAAATCTGGAAGGCCAGGCCTAGCTCCGCCGCATATCGCGTCAGAGTAGTCTGTGCGTCGAAATCATCGATTTCATCCTGCCCGATTCTTGCGCCGATTCTGCACGACGCTTCGATAAGCGCTCCCGTCTTGCGAGCATGTAGGGACTTGAGTTGTTCGAGAGTGCAGTTCGATTTCCCTTCCTGGAGTATGTCGTCCATTTGCCCGCCGATCATGCCCCTGTCACCAGCTGCACCGGCCAGTGCATTAACGCATTCCACGGCGATTTGTGCAGGAAAGAGACCTGTTGCCAGTAACTTGAAAGCCAGCGTCAGTAGCGCGTTCCCGGCTAATAGAGCCGTGGCTTCATCAAAGGCTTTATGGCAGGTCGGGCGGCCTCGACGAAGATCATCATTGTCCATCGCCGGCAAATCATCGTGGATCAGTGAATAGGCATGTACCATCTCGACTGCTGCTGCTGCATCCATCGCAAGGATTCGGCGCCCACCGCAGGCTTCACAACTGAGCAACACCAGGATCGGCCGGATACGTTTGCCGGGAGCGAGCAAGCTGTAGCGCATCGCCTGGATGAGCCGAGAAGAAGTCTCTTTTAGGAATATGCTCTGTTCGAGATAGTCGTTGACTTCGTTTTGCAAGGTCTTCATCAACTGTTGAAAGTCAGCCGAGGGCATGGCAGGTCCTTGCAGATGCTTACTTGAAAGACTCAAGCTCAGTGAGGAATGGTTCCAGGCGGGGCTTACCTGTTTCGTCAGCACCGGTCAGCTTGATGATCTTGGCTTCGCCGGTTTTGAGGAGGCCATGGCAATGCTTGATCAGCCCAATGCCATCTTCGTAGGCTTTCAGCGAATCGGCGAGGGGGAGCTGCCCTGCTTCCATCTGTTTGACCAGCGATTCGAGTTGCCCGATGGCGTCTTCAAAGGTGGTGTTTTTGGTGAGTGCCATTTCGGTGGTGTAGCTCTATTTGGGTGGCAGGGGTCAACGGTACTCCGTTGACCCCTGTAGATCATGCAAAGGTTGTCGGCAGTTCGCAAGGGGCAGTGGAGTACAACTGACCCCTGCCACGGTCAACAAGTACTCCTCTATGCATCATACAGATTCAACCCGGCTGAGGATTCGGCCTTCGTGGAGTCTAGTTTCGATCAAGTCGCCCACGTTCACCTGGGTACTCTTCATGATGGGGTTTTTGGTGTTCGGATTCAGCGTCAAGCTGTAGCCACGGCCCAAGACCTGGAGCGGGGAGAGTGCCGCCAGGACGGAGGCTTGTCGGGCCAGTTCTTTCTGAGCGTGGAGCAGCCGACGTTTCGTGGAATCTAACAAACGCTCAGCCATCTCATCCACTTCCTGTCGGCCATCGTCGATCTGCCTCATGGGGTTGGCGAAGAGTCGATGGTTTCGCAGTCGTTCCAGTCGATCCCATTCCCATTGCAGATGATCGACGGTCAGTTGCATGAATCTGGCGAAGGTGGCGGAGAGATGTTCACGCCATTCTCGCAGCGAGGGCACCGCGGTGGTGGCCGCAGCGGTGGGTGTCGGGGCACGCAGATCAGCGACCAGATCAGCGATGGTGGTATCGGTCTCGTGGCCAATGCCGGTGATGATGGGGATGGTCGAATGGAAGATGGCGTGGGCGACGACTTCCTCGTTGAAAGCCCAGAGGTCTTCCATGCTGCCACCGCCCCGGGCGACGATGAGCAGATCAGGTTGGTGCGAAAGTGTGTTCAGCCAGTTTATGGTCTCAGCGATCTTGCCGGCAGCTTGTTCGCCCTGCACGGGGACGGGTACCAGCCATATCTCGGTCAACGACCAGCGGTCTTTCAGGATACGCAGCATGTCTTGCAACGCTGCACCGGTTTGGCTCGTCATCAGGCCCAGCCGTTTGGGAAAGCTGGGGATCGGCTTCTTGTGTTCGTCGCTGAACCAGCCTCGCCCTTCGAGCTTTTCGAAGAGCTGGCGGAAGGCGAGTTCGAGGGGGCCGATGCCTTTGGGAGTGATCTCCTCAGCGTTCAGCGAGTAGGTGCCATGCGGCGGATAGACATCGATCTTGCCCCGAACGATCAGGGTCAAGCCATTCTTCATCTGGAACTTCAGCCGCTCCGCCTTGCTGGCCCAGAGCACGCACTTGAGGACGGCATGGCTGTCTTTGAGGGAAAAGTAGACGTGGCCCGAGGTATGAATGGTGAGGTTAGTCACCTCGCCGATGACGGCGATCTTGGGATAGGTGCGGGAGAGCAAATCACGCAACTCGCCAGTGATCTGGCTGACCTGGTAGGGTTCGTCGAAGAGGGTACGCTGCTTGGTGGGCATTGTTGGTGGAAACGCCTAAGGAGATATGCTGTTATTCAGTCTTCTCCACGCTCGGCGCAAACCCATGTCGCATCGTGTTCTCGGTAATGCACCGCGGGTTCACGAACTGTAGCAGATAATCGGGCCCGCCGGCTTTGGAGCCGATGCCGCTCATCTTGAAGCCGCCGAAGGGTTGGCGGTCGACGATGGCACCGGTGATCTTGCGGTTGATGTAGAGGTTGCCGACCCGGAACTCGCGGCGGATGCGGGCGATGTTGGCGGGGCTTCTGGAGAACAGACCGCCGGTCAGGGCATATTCAGTGCCGTTGGCGATCTTGAGAGCTTCGTCCATATCCTTGGCCTTGATGATGGCGAGCACCGGGCCGAAGATTTCTTCCTGAGCGATCTTGGCTGCCTGTGGCACATCAGCAAAGATGTGCGGGCCGACGAAATAGCCCTGCTCGGCCAGGTTGCCAATGTCGGTAGCGTGAACCAGGCGGGCTTCCTTCTTGCCGATCTCGATGTACTTGAGAATCCGCTGACGGCTCTCTTCATCGATGACGGGGCCAACGAAACTACCCGGCTCCTCCGCGGGCATCACACGGATCGCCTTGGCTGCTTCGACGAGGCGATTGACGAAAATGTCGTAGACCGCCTGCAACACAATCACACGTGAAGCAGCAGAACACTTCTGACCCTGATATCCGAAAGCGGCAGCCAGGGTGCCGGCGACGGCTTGATCCAAGTCAGCATCATCATCGACGATGATGGCGTTCTTGCCACCCATTTCCGTGATGACCTTCTTGACGAATGGCTGCCCGGGAGGCGTCTCCGCAGCCTGTCGATTGATCATCAGGCCGACGGCACGGGAACCGGTGAAGACGATAAGGGCAACGTCGGGATGATTGACGAGGACAGGTCCGATCTCTTCGCCGACGCCGGGCAGGAAGTGCAGCACATCCTTGGGAATGCCCGCTTCGTGCAGGATGTTGACCATCTGGGCCGAGATGATCGATGTCTGCTCCGCAGGCTTCATGATCACCGGGTTGCCCGTCACCAGGCTGGCGACAACCATGCCACAGGGAATGGCCAGCGGGAAGTTCCATGGGCCGATGACGACCGAGACACCCCGTGGCTCGTAAAAGTACTCGTTCTCCTCCCCGGTCAGATCACGTCGCTGAGGCTTGGCGAGTTTGCGCATCTCAGCGGCATAGTAGCGACAGAAGTCGATTGCTTCACAGACTTCACCATCAGCTTCGCGCCATTGCTTGCCCGCTTCGAGGATGATCCAGGCGTTGAGTTCATATCGGCGGGCGTGCATCAGATCAGCAGCCTTGTCGAGCATCGCTGCACGCTCTTCGACAGGCCGATCACGCCATGCATCGAAGGCTTTGTTCGCCGCTGCTACGGCTTGCTTCGCCTGCTCAGCTGAAGCTTTGGCGACCTTGCCGATGACCTGCGAAGTCTTGCCCGGGTTCAGCGACGAGAGTGTGTTCTTGGTCTCGATGGCTTTGCCGGCGATCAGCAGAGGATAGGTCTTGCCCAGTTGAGCGGTCACCCTGGCGAGAGCCTCTCGCTGTTTGGCACGCCCTGCTTCCTGGCTGAAATCAATGGGGGCTTCATTCTTAAACATGGGTTCAACATTCTGGGGATGAGAGGAAGTTGTCGCCGTCCCTTGCTCGCGCTGCGGGCTGGTATGATTCAAGGACGCACCATAGTCAGCGGGGTTTTGGAGCAGCTCCGCTTCGGAGACATTGTCGATGAAGCTGGCTCGGAGGAACGATTGATTGGCGGTGTTCTCCAGTAAGCGGCGAACGAGGTACGCCATGCCAGGCAGAAGTTGGCCATAGGGGGTGTAGACCCGCACTCGATGGCCCATGTCGACCAGGGCGTCCTTGATCTGATCAGCCATGCCATAGAGAAGCTGGAACTCGATGCACTTCTTGGGCAAACCGAGCGTCTCTGTCATGGCCAGGGCGTAGGAGATGCTGCGAATGTTATGACTGCCAAAGGCGGGGCGGAGCAGTTGATAGTTCTCAAGAAGGAAGCGAGTCTGCTTCTCGTAGTTGACGTCGCTTTCCCACTTGTTCATGAAGACGGGCGGTTCCCAATCGTTCTGGTCAGCGATGGCTGTCTCGTAATCCCAATAGGCCCCTTTGACGAGTCGAACCCAGAAGGGCGTGCCACGACGGCGGGAGAAGTCGCGGAGACGGGCTAAGTCGTCGCCACACGATTTGAGGTACGCCTGGATAGCGATGCCGACGTGTGGCCAGTTCCTGAACTCCGGGG
This sequence comes from Gemmatales bacterium, assembly GCA_035430005.1. Classification (GTDB taxonomy): domain Bacteria; phylum Planctomycetota; class Planctomycetia; order Gemmatales; family HRBIN36; genus JAEUIE01. Next base: position 3,143 of record DAOMFV010000063.1, on the reverse strand, counting down.
AGTTGAAGACTTCCTCGAAGATACGCAGCGTCGTTTCCTTGTAGGAGAACTGCTCCATATCGATGTTAACGAACGCCCCCCGATCACGGATGAGGCGAAGAATGGGTAGCAGCCTGATTTTGACCGCAGCAGCGGAGGCATCGGGATCGATCGGATCAAACTGGCTATAGAGGCTGGAGAGCTTGATCGAGATGTTCACCTTCGGCATCGGCCCGAGGTAATCGCAATCCATCTGTGGATCGGTCGGCCACTGGGCTGCCCTGGTGAGACCATCGACGAGTTCGAGGTACTGATGCTGATAGTGATCCGCTTCCGCTTCGGTGAGCACTGCTTCGCCGAGCAGATCGATGGTGAAGGCACAGTGAATCTTCCGCAGGGCTTCGATAGCGACGAGTGCTTCGGGCACATTGCTGCCGGCGATGAACCGCTTGGCGAGCCGGATGGCGTTGGTCTTGGCGGTGTGCGCCACCATGCCGGCAATCGGCCCACGTTTTGGGAGAACACCGAGCCCCCAGCTGGCGATCATCGGCAGACGGTGTTTGGCCAGGCCAAAGTACTCTTTGACGTGTTGAACGATATTGGGAGTCGAGCCGAGCAGTGCCGGTAGTACGTCAATGAAGCGGAAGAGCTGAACTTTCACCAGTTCATCTTCCATGCTCCAGGCCATGAGCTGGTCGTCGAACCATTTGGGGGAGAAAACGGTCGGTTTGCCGCCTTCGAGACGGGCGAAGAGGTCCTGGCCGATGCGTCGGGCCAGGTCTTCGACAGACGATATCTCTGCCGGGTGCTTCGTGAATCGAGCGACACCCGCATGGAGGAGAGGCATGGCGCATCCTGAGAGAAATCTAGATGTTCTGCGAAATTGCCGCCTCACATCTGGGTCAGGAGTCTGTTATAATCGTAGACTGCTACATCTGCCAATCATTCGACAGGATTCTGAGGATGGCCGAAAAAATAGGGGCGTTCCAGGTACTCAGCAATCTTGGCGAGGGCGCGCATAGCTCCATCATGCAGATTCGGCGGAACACCGATGGCAGACAATATGCCCTCAAAATCGTGAAAATCGAAGATGAGGAGGCTGAAAAGTTCCTCGAACAGGCCGAGCATGAGTTCGAGATTGCCCAAAAACTCGACCATCCCAACCTCATCAAGATTTACTGCTTGGAGAAGATCAAGTCGTTCGGGCTGTTTGGAGGCAAGGTCAAAGAAGTAAGGCAACTCATCGAGTATGTCAACGGCAAGACGCTTGACCAATTCAAGAACATTCCCATCGGCATCCTGCTACAGATTTTCCGTGACGTCTCTTCAGCTATCGTGATGATGCACCGGCGCAACATCTTTCACGGCGACCTTAAGCCCAACAACATCCTGCTCTCTAAGAGCGGCAACGTGAAGGTGTTCGACTTTGGCCTCTCGTGGGTGAAAGGGCAGGAGAAGAACCGCATCCAGGGCACGCCGGAATACATGGCTCCCGAACAGGTGAAGAAGACGGTCAACGAGAAGACCGACATCTTCAACTTCGGGGCGACCATGTATCGGCTGCTCACCTGTCACTTTATTCCGCCGATTCTTCCCCAGGGAGACAAATCGGTCTCGCTTGATGGGGAAACGTGGACGAGGAACCTGAAGCCGGTGTGCGAACACAACCCTAAGTGCCCGAAATCGCTGGGGCAGTTGGTCGAGCACTGCCTGGCGTTCAAAGCCGCCAAGCGGCCCGAAACGATGAGCGAAGTGCATGATGATTTGGTGGTGCTGGTGCAGAAGTATGTGAAACCGGAAGATGATCAGTTGGCGACGTGGGAGTGGGTGGCGGGGGGGTAGAAAACCAACTGGAGGGCGAGGCTCCCGCCGAGCCGCTAGCGATTGCTCGAGTGCCATGGTTTGCGTGTACGCACGCTAACCATGCTCCTCGGTAACCTTTTTTTTCACAGCAGCATGGTTAGCCGGAGTACCGGCAAACCATGGCACCCACTTCGTTCAGAGAAGCTAAATCTAGTCGGTGGCCTTCGCCTTCTTCCCCGCATGAGGGGCTTCGGGCTTGCCGTTCTTTTCTGTTTTCTCGGCGGCGGCCGGCTTCTCTTCTTCAGCCATCGGGGTAGTGGAACGCATCATGGGGATGTGCTTTTCCATCACCTTCTTGGTGATCTCTTCAATTGTCTTGGGATGCTCATTGAGGTACTGCTTGGCGTTCTCTCGACCGTTGCCCAGTCGCAGTTCGCCGAAGTTGAGCCAGGCGCCACTCTTTTCAAGGATGCCATCCTCCACAGCCATATCGATCAGATCACCGGCCCGGCTGATGCCATGATCGTACATCAAGTCGAACTCGGTGCTGCGGAACGGCGGAGCGATCTTGTTCTTGACCACCTTAGCCTTGATGCGGCTGCCCACGGTCTCTTCACCTTCCTTGACGGCGCTGATCTTGCGGACATCGAGCCGAACCGAGGCATAGAACTTGAGGGCCAACCCGCCGGCTGTGGTTTCGGGGGAACCGAACATGACACCGATCTTCTGGCGAATCTGGTTGATGAAGATGATGCAGGTCTTGGTCTTGGAGATGATCGGATTGAGAATACGCAGCGCCTGACTCATCAATCGAGCCTGTAGACCAACGTGAGTGTCACCAATCTCGCCTTCAACTTCGTTCTTAGGCACGAGGGCTGCGACCGAATCGATCACGATGATGTCAACAGCGTTACTCTTAACCAGCATTTCAGCGATCTTGAGTGCTTCTTCGCCGTTGCTGGGCTGACTGACGAGCAGCGCTTCCAGATCGACGCCCAGTCGCTTTGCCCAGGAGGGATCGAGGGCATGCTCAGCATCGATGAAGGCTGCGACTCCACCCTGCTTTTGGGCAGCAGCGACGGCATGGAGGGCGATAGTCGTTTTACCGCTCGATTCAGGCCCGTAGATTTCGATGATGCGACCACGGGGAAAGCCTTTTCCGCCCAGGGCCAGATCGAGAGAGAGAGCCCCGGTGGAGATGCCCGGCACATCAGTGACCGAGTGCTCGCCGAGTTGCATGATCGCGCCCTTGCCGAAGGACTTCTCGATCTGCCCAAGGGCATTCATCAACTCTTTGTCGTCAGCGAGAGACTTATGGCTGGTAGGGGCTGGAGGCATGTCAAATTCCTCTCTATGTCCCC
>DAOMFV010000062.1:0-29722 GCA_035430005.1 Gemmatales bacterium | reverse complement strand
GACAGGCTCCCCTCTCCCTCCTGGGGAGAGGGGCTGGGGGCGAGGGGTTCTATTGAGGCGAAGCCCTTCGAATTATCTTTTCGCCCACAACTCGCCGCCGAACCGTGCAGCCGTACCAAGCTCATCCTCAATCCGCAGCAACTGATTGTACTTAGCCGTGCGATCCGTTCGGCTCGGTGCCCCTGTCTTGATCTGCCCCGCATTGGTGCCAACGGCCAGATCAGCAATCGTCGTATCTTCGGTCTCACCGCTGCGATGGCTGCTGATCACCCCGAAATGATTCCGCTTGGCCAGCTCGATAGCTTCAAGGGTTTCGGTCAACGTGCCGATCTGGTTCACCTTCACCAGAATGGCGTTGGCACTCTTCTCGGCGATGCCCCGTGCCAACCGCTTGGGATTGGTCACGAACAGATCGTCGCCCACAAGCTGGATGCGATGGCCGAGCTTCTCGGTGAGCTTCTTCCAGCCTTCCCAGTCGTCTTCAGCTAAGCCGTCCTCGATGGAACAAATCGGGTACTTGTCACACAGCTTGACCCAGAAGTCGATCATCTCATCAGTGCTGACGACCTTGTCCGGGGCACTCTTGAAGAAGCAGTAGCCGGTCTTGCCCTTCTTCTTGGCTTCCTCGAAAAGTTCGGTAGTGGCAGGGTCGAGAGCAAACTGAATCTGCGAACCGAGCTTGTAGCCGGCCTTTTCCGTGGCCACACTCAGCACTTCGAGAGCTTCTTCGTTGGTCTTGAGGTTGGGTGCAAAGCCACCTTCATCACCGACAGCGGTGGAGTAGCCACGATCCTTCAGAACAGTCTTCAGGTGATGGAAGATTTCGGTACCCCAGCGTAGAGCCTCGGCAAAGCTCTTGGCGCCGAGGGGCATCACCATGAACTCTTGAAGATCGACGTTGTTGTCAGCATGCTTGCCACCGTTCACCACATTCATCATGGGGATAGGCAATACCCGGGCATTGGCCCCGCCAAGGTAGCGATAGAGAGGAATACGTTGTGCATTGGCAACGGCATGGGCGGCAGCCAACGAAACGCCGAGGAGTGCATTGGCTCCATACTTGCCCTTATTTGCCGTGCCATCGAGATGAAGCAATTGATGATCAATCGCGGTCTGTTCAAACGCATCCTTGCCATGTAGAGCACGGCCGAGAATATCGTTCACGTTTTTGACCGCAGTCGCTACGCCTTTACCGAGGTAGCGTTTCTTGTCTGCGGAGTCACGCAGTTCAACAGCTTCATGCTCGCCGGTACTGGCGCCGCTGGGGACAGCCGCTCTCCCAAAACCACCGCCGGCCAGGGTGATTTCGACTTCGATCGTGGGGTTGCCTCGGCTATCCAGAATCTCGCGGGCATGGACTTTACTGATAGCTGTTTGACAAACAGACATGAGGAGATCGCTCCAAAGGAAGGCTGAATAAGAGAGGCAGAAGTATCCTAGGTGCAAGGCCAGGAAGTTCTATACATGGAAGGAGTGCCGCCATCGCTTTAGTTTCAAGCACCCACTTCAATCAATGATGAAAGACTTATTCTGGACGGGTTGAGACTATTTGCCAGGCATCAGCCCTTTGTTTGCATTTTTGCCTGCTGCAGTGCTGACGGGTGGTTTGAAGTCGATCTGCTTAAGATTCGTATCAGTCCCTTTCTTCACACTCTTATCCTGACTGCAACCAGCCAAAAATCCAAATGAAACCAGGATGAGACCTGTGATGAACCATGATCTTACTGCGCACAACATAGCTACCTCGAAATGAGTAACAGGGAGCGAAAATCGCTCCCTGTTATCTTAGTGCAGGATGTTCAAGCGGACAGCATGGTTAGTTGGAGAGGAGTTCAACGTTGAATGTAGTGCCATCCTTCCATCCAGCCAACTGTTGAAGGACACGCCATTCTTGAGTTACCGTGGCAGGCTGTGCATTCCACGGTAAAGTAGGATCGCCAGTGCCGACCAGTAAGTTACTTGTGTTTTCGGGTCGCAGAGTTCGAACGGAAGCATCAGCCATCACAAAGTGTACGCCGCCGGGATGAACACTGGAGAAGCGTTCACGAGTGGGGCCCCCCTGTGTGCCGGCCCGTGCGCGAACTCCCAAGCCACGGAAAGTGGTCAATGACCCTGCGCCCATCCAGCAAAACACATCTGTTCGCTGTTTCAAGTCATCAATAGTGCCTTGAGATTCTCCGAACAGCAGCGTATTGCTGGTGCCATCTTTGGCTGCAATTTGGCCGAGCATCAATTGAGAACGGTTCATCAGGATACCATCGAAGGTTCGGTAACCATTGCCTTCATAGGTCATGCCTGCCACGCCGAAATAGCTGGTGCGACCGAATGAAGCAGCACCGGGCGCGGAGGTATCATACATTTCGTAAGGACCAGGATCTGCAATATTGTAAGCTGCAGAGGCAATCGTCGCCAAATGCACTCTATTGACTGTTTCATCAATGGTATCAGAAGGGCACTTCAGGAAGCCTAACTTGGCTTGAGCGATATTGGTGCCAATATTGGGGTTGCTTGCGCCGGCCCACCAGGGGTTGCCGCTGTCAGAGGTTGCGCTGATAGCGAGTGTTGTCGTGTACGGAGCGTTGGGATTCACGATGGCATTTCGCAGATTATCCTGCTCGAGATAAGAAAGCATAGCGGTAATGACACCGACATAAGGTCCATCTTGTACGGCTGGACTCGCTGCGGGACCATATCCTGTTGAAGTCGTTGTGCTGTTGTACATGCCGCAAGGCAACTTCCTGGTGGTCGTTTCAAAGTTGTGAGCAGCAATCGCCAACTGACGCAGGTTGCTGGCACACACCATGGCGTTAGCTGCTTCTCGCACCTTTTGAACGGCTGGCAACAGCAATGCCATCAGCAGGCCAATGATACCGATCACGACCAGTAGCTCGATCAGCGTGAAAGCGAACCGGCGAGGTGGGGAATGGATTCTCATGCAAATGTCTCCCAACGGTAGAGATGAACTTAGTCGCCACCCGGCACCACGTCCGAGCAGATGATTTCACTTATATCAAGGTACCCCTGCATCTTACGCTATGCACGGGGTGACTCAAGCGTATTTTCTCACGAAAGTAAAATAGTGTTGCATCATGCAACAAGTGTATTGTCCTGCTTGCCGTGACTATCACCGGGTTGCTCGAAACCCCCGATACCTCTAAGCCAGCAGTCCAACCAAAACATTATAAGCAGAATGCGTGCCAACTGCGATGCCCAATCCTCGATAATGGAAAAGGGAGGCAAAAATCAGTCCCGCTAGGCTCCGGAACACAAAAGGGCTGATCTGCCAGGCTTCCCCCTGGGGCCCTAAGTGATGGGCGGCCGCAAAGCCTACTGAAGAGATAAGAACCGCTACGATCAGGGCTGTTCGCTCCGGAACCACCCATTTCAGCACCCAGAGGAGTAGCCCGAAACCCAGAAGCCGAAAGAGCACCTCTTCAAATAGTCCGCTCCCCATCAATGAAATCGCTTGCATGGTCCGCTGGCTGATGCTGAGTTGAGCTAACTGCGAGGTAACCAGTGCCCCAAGTCCCCATAGTGCCAGCGAATAGACGATGCATTCAAGAAACATTCCCGCCAGCGTGGAGAGGTTCTCCGGTGGTGAACGATCCCACAGAATGACCGCCCAACTAACGCAGATGATGGCGATCAGCAGGCTCGATGCATAGTCAGCATGCCATTGAAGGCGAACCAGCATCGTGTGCATCCACGAATCCAGCCCGGCCCGGTAGGGCTGAAGCCCTTCCATCGCCTGATAGATCATGCTCCCTTCATAGAACGCCAACAGTGGCAGTACGAAGAGCAGGCAGGGCCAAGGGTGTTTCGTCGTTTGCCAATATCCGTGCATCATACCACCAAAAAAGAGTCCTGAGTGCTGAAGTTCGACCACTACCTTCCAAGTAACTACACATAAGTCACTAGGTGGCACAGACATTGCTTGTCTGTGTCGGCCAGACAGGAATGTCTGGCCCACCTACTTCTGCAAGTGAACTTAGCTCCTAGATTCTGCATCACCCTGCCCTCTTCTGTTCTTCATCGAGAATTCGGATAATGTGTCGATCGCGCACCAGATCGAGATCGAGGATCTTGCCCCGGTTCTGGTGATGAAGAGCAACCACGGGCCGAAGCGTGTTGGTGCCCAGTGGGACGTGAGCCCACGAAATCACTTCCCCTTCAGAGCCGTCGGAAAGCTCAACCCTGCTGCCCACGGGGGCCATTCCCCAAGGAATCAGCATCAGGGCTGCCAGTTGATCGAGCCTGCCCCATTGCGCTTCCTTGAGCACCAGTTGTGTTGCCTGCCGGGTGTGATGAGCCGGACGATGCGGCCGAGCCTGGCACAGTGCGGCATAAGTATCAGCGACCGCCAGTTGCCTGCCCAGTTCGATCAGCTCGCCCTGCTTGAGTTTCAAAGGATAACCCGTGGCATCGAGCCGCTCATGGTGTTGGGCGATGGCCAGTCCCACATCAAACTCTTCAGGCTTCAGGTGAGGTCGAAGACGTTCAGCAAGCCAGGTAGCATGGCTGCGCCATTGTTGCTTGCTGGTGGGATCGGTGCGTACGTGTGCAGCCAGAACTTTGGTGGGAAGCCGTGCCATTCCAAGGTCATGCAGGAGCCCTGCTAGGATGGCGTTGAGCACATGTCGGGAGGTGTGCTGAGCTGGGTGCAGCATACGCTGCAAGACCTGAGCGGTATTCAGCCCATGCGACGCGGCCCAAAGGAACGGCTCCTCAGGTGAGGCTTTATACCAACTGAGCGGCGGGGCCAGGAAGAGATAGTCCCGATACAACTCGCAGGCAAGTTCACGAATGTCTTCCAGGGGCCAGGTATCTTTGCCGATAGCGTTTTCAAACCATTCGGTGAGGCGATGACGCTGATCATCGTGCTGTTGAACACTCCGGCGTACCTGGCTTTGCAGGTTCAGTTGGCGGGTTACTTCATCCAGTACCATGCGGATATCGTCGAGCTGGGCCAGACTTAGATCGCCCAGTTCGAGCGAACGAATGGTCAATCGAAGCAATGCCAGGTTCTTGGGAAGGGCCACTTCTTGAACCTTCAGGCCCGCATTAGCCAGTTCTTTGAGTTGAAACAAGAGTTGCTTAGCTCGAAGTAGTTGCTCACGGGTGGCCTGCACTGCGTTATTGCTCTCGACTTCGGAGTCGTCGATCGACGCCATCGATGCCAGCAATCGCAGCCGACTGTTGATCGGAATCGTGCCGGGGAGGGTCGGCAACGAAGGATCGGTGGGGAACTTGGTCATGGGGCTCTGTCGTGGTGTCGATCAGGGTGTAATAACGGACATCGCTGTCATCGACAGAACGAACTTGAATCTGAATCGAAAAGAAATGAGTTGAACAAGAGCGACGATAAGCTGTATCAAAGGCGACAATCATACCTTCTGTAGCGGCAGCATGTACAACAAGACCAGCAGTACCCTTGAGTATACACCATGAACCACCTGGCGAGCGAAACCAGTCTCTATCTTCGGCAGCATGCCCAGAACCCGGTTGACTGGTATCCGTGGGGGCCACAGGCGCTGGCACGGGCCAGGGATGAGGCCAAGCCGATCTTCTTGAGCATTGGCTATTCAGCCTGTCACTGGTGCCATGTGATGGAACATGAGAGCTTTCTCGATGCCGAGGTGGCGGCGTTCCTCAATGAACATTTCATCAACATCAAAGTGGATCGAGAAGAACGGCCCGACATCGACAATATCTACATGAATGCAGTACTTGCCCTTACCGGTCACGGTGGCTGGCCCATGAGCGTGTTTCTCACTCCGGAGTTGCATGCTTTCTACGCAGGCACCTACTTCCCCCCGGAGCAACGGTACGGCATGCCGAGCTTTCGGCAGGTGTTGAAGGCTGTCAGCGATGCCTGGCAGAACAAGCGCGAAGGGGTGATCGAGCAGTCGCTGAATATCACGAAGGCACTGGCTGACCATGCCCAGGTTGATGGTGCCGGTAATGTTGAACTGACTGAATCGATGCTGACCACCGCAGGCAAGATGCTCAGCAGGGCCTACGATCTTCGCTACGGCGGCTTTGGTCGGGCTCCCAAGTTCCCACATCCGCTTGACCTGCGCTTGCTGCTCAGACTTTACCACCGGTTCAATGATGTCGATGCCCTGCAGATGGTCACCCATACCCTCGATCAAATGGCCCGCGGCGGTATTTACGATCAACTGGCTGGCGGCTTCCACCGCTACAGCACCGATGAACGATGGCTGGCTCCTCATTTCGAAAAGATGCTTTACGACAATGCTCTGTTGGTACCGGTGTACCTGGAAGCGTTCCAGGCTACGAAACATGATTTCTTCAAACGGATAGCCGAAGAGACGCTGGCCTGGGTGGAACGGGAGATGACCAGTCTCGCCGGCGGGTTCTACAGCACCACTGATGCCGACAGCGAAGGGGTCGAAGGCAAATTCTTCGTCTGGTCGCTGGAAGAGATGGAGCAGATTCTGGGTGAGGAGGCTGACTTTGCCAGTGGTGTCTTCGACATCACTGATGGGGGCAACTGGGAAGGGCATACCATTCTCACCCGGCCCAAGAGCGATGCCCAGGAATCGCATCTGCATCAGTTGGCCGAGGACGCGTTCCTGCAGCGAGTTGAAGCAATCAAGAGCAAGTTGTTGGCCGTGCGTGAGCGGAGAGTCAAACCAGGTCGAGACGAAAAGATTCTCGCAGCCTGGAACGGGCTGATGATTTCAGCCTTCGCCCAGGCCTCTATGGTGCTGCGAGATAAGAAGTATGTAACATTGGCCGGCCGTGCCGCCGACTTTGTGCTGACCAGAATGCGTCAGCCCGATGGCAAGCTCTACCGTACCTCGCTCGCTGAGGGCCCCGCCAAACTGAACGCCTACCTCGAAGACTACGCGTTCATGATCGAAGGTTTGCTGCAACTGGCCGAAGCGAGTTGGGAACAGCGCTGGCTCGATTCCGCCATTGCACTGGCTGACATCATGATTACTCAGTTCTGGGATCAGGAGCAAGGAGGTTTCTTCTTTGTCAGCCACGATCATGAAACCCTGATCATGCGTGAGAAACAGGCTAACGACAACGCCACACCCAGTGGAAACTCGATGGCCATTACAGTTTTGTTGCGGTTGGGGCGTCTCACGGGATCAGTGAAATACACGGAGTACGCAGAGAAGGCGTTAAGGCTGTTCACCGCTCAGATGGGGCAGCAGCCCATGTCTTATGGTCAGATGTTAATTGCGCTCGACGACTGGCTCGGAACGGTGGAAGAGTATGCGGTCTTCCCAGTGGGAAAAGTTGCCGAGAAAGAGCAGGTCTTACGGAACCTCTATGAAACCTACAAACCGAGGAAAGTCGTTGTCGGGCCTCCTCTACAGTTGCCGTTGTTGCAGGACCGTGCGGCAGTCTCGGGGCAGATCACGGTCTATCGATGTGTGAATCAGTCTTGCGAGTTGCCGTGGGTGGGAGTGGATCAAATTATCGAGAAGCTTAAGAGCTAGGCATAGAGTCGATAGTCCAGCATCGGGAACAGTGTGCTCTTCCACTCCATCTCGCTGAGCGCCTCGACGTCGATGGTATTGTCATGCAGTTGATGGTATATCTTGTTGAAGTTATCGATGTGTTCCTTGGTGCGCTTGTGGGCATACTCGACCACGGTGCCGGTCTTCATGATAAACGCCCAGTCGCTGGCCTGGGCCAGGAGCAGTTCACGGGCAGCCACGGTCAGCGCACGGTCCTGAAGCTTCGTGGGCTTGGGGTATTCATTCACCAGTTCCGTCATCCGGCGTGCCGCTTCATGCAGGTGCGGATAGATCCAATCGTTGGTTGGATTGAGCCACACCTCCGCAAAGCCGCCCGCTCCCCAGCTTGAACGAAGAGGCTGGCAGACCTGAATCACCGGGTGTTTTTCCATGTACTCCGGGATGGTGATCATCTGCACGATATTTTGATCATAGTGCGTCTTACGGAAGAGATTATCGAGGAACTCCGGGCCTTCGTACCACCAGTGGCCGAACAGTTCAGCATCATAGGGGGCCAGGATCAGCGGAGGCCGATCATCCATTAGTTCATTCAGCACGCCAACCTGTTTGATGCGATGGGCAAGAAAATGTCCTGCATGATCCGCTGCCTTGTTCAAAGCCTTGGAACGATCATAGGGCTTCTTCTTCTCTTCACCGGTGATGGCATAGTATTTCATGCCCAGGTGAGTACGAATGCCGATCTCGTGCAGGTGAGGCTTGATGTAATCTTCAGGAGCGTCGAAACCGACATCCCGGTAGAACTCCCGATAGGCGGGATCCCCAGGATAGCCTTCGATACTGCTCCAGACCTGCTTCGAGGATTCCGTATCACGAGCGATGGCTGCCACGCCTGTGCCGGGGCAGAGGATCGGAGCGAAGATGCCATACCGGGGCTTGGGCGTGGCGAATAGAACGCCGTGGGTATCGACGAAGAAGTATTTGATGCCGCTGTCAGCCAGCAGTTGATCGACGCCCTCGGCGTAGCCACACTCGGCCAACCAGATACCCTTGGGTCGCTGGCCGAAGTGACGTTGGAATTCCCTGGCTCCTTGTTCGATCTGTACCCTCGCAGCCTTCGGGGCCTGATCAATCATGAGCGGCAGAAAGCCGTGTGTCGCACAGCAGGTGATCAGTTCGAGTTTGCCGGTCTGGTAAAACTTACGGAAGCCATTGAGCAGGTTGTTCTGATACTTCTCGGTGAAGACCGACTTGCAGATCTGGAACCGCTCAAAGTACATCTTGGCCAGCTTGTTGAAAGCCGGCTCGAACCGGGATCGGCGAACTTCCTTTTCAGATAGACTCAAGAGGTTATCGATACAGCGGACATACCGGCTTTGCAGCAGCGGATCATCGAACATGGCAGCAAGCGTTGGTGTGACCGACATGGTCAGCCGCCAGTCGAGCCCATCCCGTTCCCAGCCTTCCATCATTTCCAGAAGGGGAATGTAGGTTTCGGTGATGCCTTCGTAAAACCAATCCTCTTCGAGGAAGTCGTTATGTTCCGGGTGCCTGACGAAAGGCAGGTGAGCATGAAGTACGAAACATAAGTAGCCGTGGGGCATGGTCGTTTTCATCAAGTGAAACACGGTAACGGAGTACCGAAACCGTGGCACCCATTCACAACGTGTTCAGAGAGTTTAAGGCCTGGAGGCGAATGGGGGAAGCACGGTTTCTGCGGAACATTCAGACTGATCAGTTTTCCTGACCGTCAAGACAGTCAGAATCGCCACCCTTGTTTACTTGCTACTAACCAAGATTCGTCGTAGAGTGGTAGCAGGTCATGGCCTATAATAGATGTGGCACATGAGTGTTTGACCATTCTTCAGTCCTGTCCGGCCCAAACTATCCGTGATAGCTATCATCAGCGACATCCACAGTAATTTCGAGGCTTTGCAAGCCGTTCTTGCGGACATTGCCAAGCAGAAAGTGGATAAGACCTACTGTCTGGGTGACATTATCGGCTATGGCCCCAATCCTCGAGAGTGCATCGACTCCGTCATCGAATTGCCTGTCGTTATTCTTGGCAATCACGATCAGGGTGCGATGTTCGATCCCGAAGGATTCAATCCCGGCGCTGAACGAGCGATCTTCTGGACTCGTTCTCAACTCGAATTAGCTACCGACAACAAAGAAAAGCGAGAGAAGCGTTGGGAGTTCCTGGCTGAACGACCACGCATCCATCGGGAAGAAAACGCCCTCTATGTGCATGGCTCGGCTCGCAACCCGCTCAATGAATACGTCTTCCCTGAAGACATCTACAACCCACGCAAAATGGAACGCATCTTCGCCTACGTCGAGGGTGTCTGCTTTCAGGGGCACACGCACGTGCCCGGAGTCTTCTCGGAAAGCTTGCAGTTCTACAGCCCCGAAGACATCTCCGGCGAATACACCCTGGATGGCCGCAAGACCATGGTCAACGTTGGCTCTGTTGGTCAACCTCGTGATGGCGACTGGCGAGCCTGTTATGTTATCTTTGATGGCAAGACGATTAAATATCGACGAGTAGAATACGATATCGATACAACAGTGAAGAAAATTTACGACATCCCCGAGCTTGAGAATTTCCTGGGCGATCGTCTGCGAGATGGCAGATAATCTACCCCACGCTACTTGCCACTACCAATCCACTCTGATGCCTTGCGACGCCGTTCGATGAACTGGGCAGCATCGGCAGCTTCACATCGCCCGGCATACGCTCGAGGGCAGCATCGACGATTAACTTCAATAACTTCGACCACTTCAGACCCGCACGTTCCGCCGAGCGGGCCAGACCGACACCCTCATCAAGAAGCGGATTGCAATTGATATCTAGAACCTTTGGGTTCCCCTCTTCATCGAGCCGAATGTCCACTCGGCCGTAACCCCAGCCGCCTACAGCCCGGAAGGCGCGGGCGGCGACTTGGCCAATTCGCTTGGCGACGTCAGGTTCTACATCGTGAGCGGGACACTGCACGGAGGTGTTCTTGTATTCCACCGTATTTTCCATGTTCTTGGCGGCATACGACATGATCGGCGGGATATCGTCTGGCAGTTTCGAGTAATCAACCTCCGCTAATGGCATCACACGCAACTTGTTACCACCCACAAGCCCCACGTTGAACTCACGACCCGGCAGGAACTTCTGGGCCAGGGCGGGTTGATTGAACTCACGCACCACTTGGCGAACCTTCTCCCGCAGGGCCTTTTTGGAGTGGACGACACTGTTACGATCCAGCCCCAGGCCGCAATGCTCCTGGCTGGCCTGCACGATGAGGGGAAATTGCCAATCACGCTCATCCACTTGCTTGATACTGGTCAGCATGGCTGTCTCCCCAGGAATGGGGATGCCCTGCCCGGCGAGCAGACACGCGGTGCTGTACTTCTCCCGGCACAGACCCAGCGCCAGGGCAGGTGACCCGGTGATGGGGAAGCCCATCATGCGGACGACAGCAGCCAGGCGCATTTCATATTTGGCCCCATACACCACATCGTCGTATTGATTGAAGACGACATCAGGCATGAGTCGACGGAGGCGGCGCTGGAAAGCAAGCAGGTCGGAAGCCAGAGGTAGCACGGTTACCTGGAAGCCTGCCTTGCGAAGCCCGCGCGCCTGGCGGCGTACCATGGAACGCAAGTCAGCCATGCCGCCACGGTCGTGCGGGTTCTCGGGAGCTGACTCCCGGAAGGTGTTGTAGACCAGAGCGATGTGGAGACGTTTGCGTGACATGGGCACGTGTGATCGTCTATGGTGACTCTGAAGTAAATGATGCGTCATTGGAATGACGTCATCGGGTGCATCCATTCGTTCCGACATGGTACTCAATTCTCTGAGCAATGATAGTCGCAATCCGCCTTCCCTGGCATCATGCAAGTCTATCATAGATGTTTATGACTATGCCATAACCAACCTGAGTTGTTTCGGCAATGGGAACCGGACGTGTTCCTCACGAATAGTTCGTGTTTCGACGTTGGCGGAGTAGCACCGCTTGAGGTACTCGATCAGTTCATTGACCACCACTTCCGGCGCGCTTGCCCCGGCGGTGACGAGAACCGTCTTCACTCCGACGAGCCAGTTCGGATCGAGTTCGTTCATCGTATCGATGAGGTAAGCGGGCTTGCCGATGATGCGAGCGAGTTCCGCCAGTCGTTGACTGTTGGAACTGTTTTGGCTGCCGAGCACCAGGACTAGATCCACTTCGGGAGCGATCTCCTTGACCGCTTCCTGCCGGTTCTGCGTGGCGTAGCAGATGTCTTCCTTGTTGGGGCCGACGATCTGTGGAAAGCGGCTTTTCAGAGCGTTTATGATGAGATTGGCGTCATCGACGCTGAGTGTTGTCTGTGTCAGGAAGGCTAGGTTGCTGGCAGTGGTGAATGGCAGTTTAGCCACATCTTCAACGCTTTCGACCAGCGTCATCACATCAGGTGCTTCCCCCATCGTGCCGTTGACTTCATCATGATCCGCATGGCCCACGAGGATGATTTGGTAACCTTCCCTGGCGAACTTAATCGCTTCGATGTGGACTTTAGTGACGAGCGGACAGGTGGCGTCAATCGTTTGCAGCTTGCGGGCCTTGGCTTCGTCACGGAGCGCAGGCGAGACACCATGGGCGGAGTAGAGCAAGGTTCCACCAACAGGTACCTCTGCCAGTTCATTGACGAAGGTAACACCCTGATTCTTGAAACGATCGACGACGTACTTGTTGTGTACGATTTCGTGATAGACGTAGAGAGGCGTGCCGAATTGCTTGATCGATTGATCAAGAGCGTCGATAGCCATATTCACGCCGGCACAGAAGCCACGCGGGTTGGCAAGGATCACACGCATACTGCATCTCGATAGGAAGGATTCAGTCTATTATTATCGTAGTGCCCACGATTTTGTAAACTAGGTGCAATGATGGTAGTCATCACGCTCCGCGTGATGGATCAAAGAACATGACTCAAAACCATTGATAGTTGTGCCTGTACACTGCATCATCACGCGGAGCGTGATGACCATTAACCAAACCCCTCATGGTGCCTCATGAACATCGGTATGAACCTCCTTCTATGGACCGGCCACGTCACCGCTGAGCATTACCCCGTGTTAGCTGCCCTGAAGAAGACAGGTTACGACGGCGTGGAGCTGCCGATCTTCGAAGGCGACCTGGCACACTTCAAAGCCATCGGTGCTGAACTGAAGAAGCAGGGCCTCCGTTCCACAGCGGTGACAGTGGTTTCTCCCGAAGCAAACCCCAGCAGCAGCGATCCCGCCATTCGCCAGGCCGCGGTGGTTCGCCTCAAGTGGGTCATCGATATGCTGCACGCCTTCGGGGGGGAAACTCTGTGTGGCCCGTATCACTCGCCTCTGGGTGTGTTCAGCGGACATGGGCCAACGGCTGATGAAAAGAAACATGCTGCTGATACACTTCGACATGTCGCCGAGTACGCTGCACAGGCCAAAGTGCAGTTGGCCATCGAGTACCTTAATCGTTTCGAGTGTTACTTCCTGACGACCGCGGCTGATGCTGCAGCATTGGTGAAGTCTGTCAACCATTCCCATTTAGGCTGCATGTACGATACCTTCCATGCTCACATCGAAGAAAAGAACATCTCCAAAGCCATCGCCGCGGTGGCTCCTCACATGAGGCATGTACATATCAGCGAGAATGATCGAGGCACGCCGGGCAGCGGGCAGGTGAACTGGAAGGAATCGTTCAGCGCCATCAAGAAGACCGGCTACGACGGCTGGTTGACTATCGAAGCATTCGGCAGAGCGTTGCCTGAACTGGCTGCAGCTACCAGAGTGTGGCGAGACTTCTTCCCCTCACGGGAGGATGTGTACGAAAAGGGCATCCACTTCATCAAAGAGCAGTGGAGCAAAGCGTAGCCTAGATGTCGAGCAGGATCGTTCCGACGATGGGTTTGCCCTGCTGAGTCAGGGCGTGCAGCGCCGTTTCCCGATGGGGCTGCTGTGCTTCATCATTGGTGACAACAATACAGGTCGATTCGGTTGTCTCGGCCAGCACCAACCCTAGAGGCGAATGAGGGTAGGCTGGCCCCAGTAGAACGATGTGTCGGTAATGTTTGCTCAGCGATTGCAAGACATGACGAGCCTTATACGCCCAGGCCTGAGTATTCGCCCATGCCAGTCGGCGACCAGAACCGATGAGATCAAGCCAGGCTCTGCCCGTTTGCTGAAGAGCTTCGCCGATAGAAGAACCCGTCATGAGTTCTTCCCAGCCAGGGGCGTGGGTCAAGCCAAAGAGGCAGGCCAGATCATCACCGGGTCTGGTGCGAGCCGCGTCAATCATGACGATGGGATGTCGAGTAATCTCAGCCCACGCACAGCCCAGATTAGCCGCAAGAGTTGACGCTGAGTTCTGCTGAAGAGGCAACAGAGTCATGGACTGAGCCTGCAAGGCTGTCAGTTCCTGAATAAGTTGCTCTGCCATTGCCCGATATTCAAGAGCGCCGGATGAGGCTGGTTGATGTACGACGACAAGTTCATCAGCCAGATGATCGAGCGGACTTCGGTCACGAGGCACCGCGGGTGTGAAACTCAACTTGGCATGCGGCTGTGCAACAAGTATAGGTCGCTGTACTTCTTCCTCAGGCATTGCTTTCAACTTGATCTCTACTGGAGCGACCGGGGCGGGGTTGTGATTGATTGTCAGATTGATTCGCGCCGGGTCTTTATCGTTGGGCACTTCATAGAACGGCATCGGTTCATGATCATCGACGTGTGCCAAATCGTTGCTCTCAGGCACTACCTGGAGGCGAGGAGCCGATGTGATGCTAACGGCCGACGGCAGGGTGCCGCCCCGTTGTTTCATGCTGTCGAAGAGCTTGCCCATTGTCTGTCCCGCTCCTCATCGAATACTTGTTACTGCACCACCGGCGACTTCTACACTTCATCAGGCACTATCTTTCAATGTCCCGCGCACAGGCAATGGCACTTTCAGTTCATCTTCCACTTCGACGTCATCGTTGCTTAAGCCCAGTTCGTGTGCCGCTTCCCAGACAACTTCTGCGTCAAGAGTGTGTTGCTCTAACTGCTGTGCCAGCCGGAATGCATGACGAGCGAGTCGGTTCATCTCAAGTGGCATGCCCTGACCCATCTCGGCCAGCATGGACCAGGCTTCACTGGTGGCATGGCGGGCAGGGTCGCCTCCCGCCAACTTCCATTGCTTGTGCAGGTAGGCCAGTGCTGTCTCGCTATCGAGTTGATGCAATTCGGTGCGGCAACCGATCCAGCTACAAAGCCCGAAGTTCGAAGAATCGTTCAATTGATCCGCGAGTTGCTGGGTTCCCACCAGAAGGATTTGTACACCAGGCAGTCCGGCAGGAGTGACCATCTCAATGAGTGGACGCAATTCTTCCAGAATCGCCATCGGCACATGTTGTGCTTCGTCAACGACAATGAGCACTGACTTACAATCGCTGACCAGAGGCAGGAGATGTTCAACCAGTTGCATCCGCAGCTCAACGGTGCTACGCAGCACGAAGGGCTGGCCCAGGTCAGCGAGCAGCATCTGATACAGCGCCTGACTTCCCACGACAGGCACACAGGCGGCCCAGGCCGAGGTAGCTCCACGAGACTCACTGGCAGCGACAATATGTTGAGCGAGAACGGTTTTACCCACACCATGCGGGCCGACAAGCAAAGCGATTCGTTCGCCGTCACGATAGGCACGATCAATCTGGTGATAAGCAACGACTTGGCCGGGTAGCAGCGCCATGCGCTGTGGCGTCATCGTGATGCGAAAGGGGGATTCTCTTAACCCCCAATGTGCCAGATCCATTCGCATCCCTCACGACGAAAAAGCCGTGCTGCATAACACTCTGTTATGGTTCATCGTACCGTAAGCTGGCCACACTTTAACACTTCACGTAAGACGTAACATCATCCCCTATCGTGCATTACAGCAAGGGGGCTGTCAGGCTCTAGGCAGGTTACGGCGTCGTCATCAACCGCGGAATTGGGGTAAGTTATGGCTGCTCGCATCATCGATGGAAAACGCATCGCCAAGACAGTTCGAGACGAGTTGACGGAAAAGGTGCGTATCTTAATTCCGAAACTGGGACGAGCACCGGGCCTGGCTGCAGTGCTTGTTGGCGATGATCCTGCCAGCCATGTCTATGTGACCAGCAAACGGAAAGCCTGTTCCGAAGTGGGGCTGGCTAGTTGGCTTCATCAACTGCCCGCCACGACAACGACGAGTGAATTGCTGGCATTCATCGAGAAGCTCAATGCTGATCCAGCGGTCGATGGCATCCTGGTACAGTTGCCCTTGCCCAGGCAAATCGATGAATTTGCCATTCTGAGCGCCGTCGATCCGCGAAAAGATGTCGATGGTTTTGGACCGGTAAACTCCGGGCTGCTTGCGATGAATCGTCCCCGGCATGTCTCCTGCACGCCGCTGGGTATCTGGCAGTTACTCATTCGGGAGAAGATACCACTGGCCGGACAGCATGTCGTGATTTTGGGCCGTAGTGGTACCGTGGGTAAGCCCCTGTCTCTGCTATTGATGCAGAAACATCCAGACGCTAACGCTACGGTGACTGTGTGCCACAGCCATTCAAAACAGACAAAAGAACTTTGTAGGCAGGCCGACGTGATCGTGGCTGCTATCGGCAAAGCGGGCTATGTGACGAAAGATATGGTGAAGCCGGGTGCAGTGGTGATTGATGTTGGCATCAACCGCTTACCCAACGGCAAGCTCGCTGGTGATGTCGACTACGCGGCGGTGAGCGAGGTGGCTTCAGCGATCACGCCGGTGCCAGGAGGAGTGGGGCCGATGACCATTGCTATGCTGCTGCACAATACGGTGGCAGTGTGTGAATGAGAGTTGCCCCGGCGCGAAGCATGAGGGCAACTCTATGGATGCGGCGTTGCTTCCAAGCCCTGAGCCTGCTGCACGGCGGGCTGATCAAGCTTGGCCAACATTTCACGAGCTTGAGTGTTTTGTGGATTCTGTTCCAGAGCAAAGTTCGCATACTGCTTTGCGCGGTCGAGGTCGCCCGTGTGTTGAGACATCTGAGCCATGCGAGTGGCGGCATCACTGGGGCTCATGATCTTGCTGAAATACTTATACCCTTCCTCGTAGCGACCTGCACGGGCAAGGGCAAAACCGTAGTTCATGGCATAAGTGCGATTGGTCGGTTCGAGTTGAGTTGCTTTCATCAAAGCAGCGATGCTGAGATCAAACTGTTTCATGCGACCATAGAACAAGCCAGCTTCATGGCACGCCACAGCATCGCCTGGTTCCTTGCCCTGAGCTGCCTGCACTGCCTGGTGGAAATGTTCAGTGGCTGCCTGGGGATTGCCCTCCATCTCTTCCACACGTGCCAAGCCGGCCTGGGCCTCTGCCCAGTTAGGCTTTAGTTTCAGCGCCTGCTGATAGGCTTGTTTGGCCTTCCAGGTCATTTCGCGTTGCTGAGCAACATTGGGAGCTTTTGGATTCGTAGCTTCCGAGCGTGCCAGTGCCTCGTACATCTTGCCCGCTTCCAGACAAGTCTCCGGTTTGGGCTGACGAACCTGGCTGGGATCAACCTTCTGGAATTGTTCCTTGCTGGGGCGAGGATACTTGTTCATTTCCTCGGCAGTCAGCGCTTCGGTTTTGAGGCAACCGGAAATACAACAGGCGTAGAACGCCATACCGGCTAAGAGAATCCGCATCCGTGCATCCCCCTGTAAGAACGTGGCACTGGCGTCTCTGCCAAATAGCCATCGCTCAAGTAGTCAGGTGGTGAATCCTGACCAGCCCACAGCCATCCCCATGACAGCGGGCATCCTGCGAATCTGTCGCAATCTTAGAACTCGGCGATGAAGGTCAGCGCCGCTTCCGCGATCATCTGCGTAGTCAGTTTCACGGGTTGTCGTTTAAATCGGCAAATGGACTGCACAATCTCCAGTAAATCTCGGCAATCACTGGCACGGGGGTTGCGACCACGGTTGTAATACTGTTCATACATGTAGTCGATTGCTTCGGGGCAGGTGTTCATTCCGAGACGTTTGCAGTTGGAAACGAAGATTTTCTCGTAGGTTTCACGGCTTGGCGCGTTGATACCCACTTTGTGACGAATACGACGAAGGAAAGCGTCATCCACTAGATCTTTGGGATCAAGATTGGTTGAGAAGATAATGAGTTGCTCGAAGGGTATTTCGATCTTCTTGCCCGAGGCCAGGGTCAGGTAATCGTGCCGATTTTCCAGAGGAACAATCCAGCGATTAAGTAGCTCGCGTGGGCTGACGAGCTGTCGTCCAAAATCGTCGATGAGGAATACACCGCCGTTGGACTTCAAGTGTAGCGGGGCCTGGTAGAAATTGGCATCGGCACTATATCGCAAATCGAGCATGCTCAGGTTCAATTCACCGCCGGTAACAATAACCGGTCGGCGAACACGTACCCACCGGGAATCGACCGCATTGGTATTGAGCAACCTTCGAATCGTCGCTTCATTGTCATCAAGCCGCTCATCGCCACGGTCTTCGACGACCTGGTGGACGGTAGGATCAAAGACTGTTACCACATGGCCTTCACTCTGGAAAGCATAGGGCACATAAATTTCACCGCCGCACCGGTTCATAAAGTCGCCAATGCTGTTGGCGACAGCGGTCTTGCCGTTTCCGGGAGGGCCATAAATGAAAATGGAACGTCCGCTGACGACGGCAGGGCCAATGGCCAGGAACAGCTCATCGGGGATAACCAAGTGCGAGAAGCACGATTTGAGCGTCTCCGGCACACAGTGAATGCCTGTCACCGCCTGGCGGTAAGTCTGTTCCACATAATCTTCGAGTGGTACTGGGCACGGGCCAACATACGCACAGGTTTCAAAAGCAGTCTTGGCTCTGGCACGTCCCTGGTCGGTCAAGTTGAAGAGATAGGAAACCTGTCCGATCAGATCGCCGCCAGCCACTTCGATGCAATGCTGCTGCTTCAGAAAATTGACCGATTCCTCGAGAACCTTGAAAGGCAGGCACAAAGCTCGTGCCAGGTCGAGCCCTCGCATGGTGCCCCGTGTGAGCAGCATGCGTAGAATCATATCGTTCAGAAGGGATATGTTGATGCCCGCTTCCTTCATGTTCTCAGGAGAGGAAGGAGCTTCAGGCATGTTTGAGATATCCCAATCAAGCATGCCGCTGGTGCGCGAGGCGAGTGCTGACAGGGAACTGCGACTGAGGCTGTTGGAAGAGGGAGCAGATTTCATGGTGTCCGTCCTGGGGAGATACGGCTGAGGCTAGGCTCGTGGTTTGATTCGAAGGATGACATAAAGGCCGATGAGCATGAAGAAGAGCCAGATTTGCACGAGTCGGCTGCGATCCCAACCCAGGCTTCTGACCCATTGGACGACATCTTCCCACCAGCGTGGGGCTGCAGCGATATTAGTCAATTCTGGCAGGGAGTTAGTGATATTTGGCGACAAACCGTGAGGGAGATGTGGCGAAGCCAACGTTGTGCCGCCCGAGCATAGCATCAAAAGCAAGGTCAGTACCGGACCAGAGAGATAGTTAAGATGATTCATAAAAACAATAGCCTCGCAGCCGCAAGAAAGCATGGCTGCGAGGCATGGTTGGGTCCGCACGAGAACGACTTAGTAGCCGCCTTGTCCACCACCACTGCCGCCGCCGCCACCAGTATCTTGGAAGCCGGGAATCATGAAGTACCCGCGAGCAGTGCCACGGATGTTATTAACAGCCGCTCTGCCTTCTGCCCCACTGATGCCGACCTTCGGTGGGTTGCTCACTACAACAGTGAAATTCACATCCGGTCGTTCCATCTTGAGGAACTTCTCGACTTCCACTCGACGCTTTTCGTCGAGTTCCTTGCGTTTGTTGGCGTATTCCTCCGGTTTCTTGAAGTCCAGATCATAGTTGTTCTGAGCAGTCTGAATGTAAACGACGCTCTCAGGATAAGGACGTCGATTAGCCAGACGCTGCAGCAAGGCCACACCGCCGGGATGCAGCATTTCCGAGGCTGGATTGAAGTGATGAACAAACAAGGTTTGTTCAAGGATCAATCCGTTCTGCACCTGAGCGTTGCGATAGTCATTGACCTCTTCTCGCGCCTTGCAGTTGTACCGTTCCGGATAACAGGGATCCACGAGTTCGTGGAAGGTGCCGTAGCAACCGGTTACCGAGACAAGGCTTAGCAGGGCCATCGCCCAGCCCGCCTTGTGAATTGTGTTTCGTAGCATGGTGGTCAATCCCTCCTTGGCCTGTTCCCGGTTTCTAGCGGCGTCCTGTCCGCTGTGGTGAAACCAGTCTGGTATTTCCCTAAACTCCACCACCACCGCTCTGTCAGTCCCCCATGTGAAGTTTCTCGTTAGAGATTCTTCTGGACTTGGATTGCAGCAGGTCCTGCCAGCACCACAAAGATGCCTGGAAAGATAAACAAAACCAGCGGGAAGATCAGCTTCACCGCCGTCTTAGCTGCCTTTTCCTCTGCGATCTGCCGACGGCGTATCCGCATGGAATCCGATTGAACTCGCAAGGCTTGTCCCACACTGGAACCGAATCGATCGGCTTGCACCAGAATGGCTGCCAGGCTTTTCATATCGTCCACGCCGGTACGTACCCCCAAGTCGTGCAATACGTCCCGTCGAGTACGCCCCATCTGCAGTTGGAAGTTCGCGATGTTGAACTCCTCAGTAATAATCGGCGCATGATCCCTCATTTCTTCGCAAACTTTCCGCATTGCCGCATCCAACCCTAGTCCCGATTCGACGCAAACTACCATCAGATCAAGGACATCCGGCAAAGTCAGAAAAATGCTTTCCTGTCGTTTTCTTCGCAAATACATCAGAACGAACGACGGGCCAAAGAGTCCGAGCAGCAATGTCAACAGAATGGTAACTGGGGCATTCTGGATAGCTGCAACGATGTTAAAAGGATCGCCATCGGGAGTATTCATCGGCAGGACAATGGTAATTAAGAAAAGCGAAGCGATGACCAGGCAAATGGTGCGGATGCCCATGAAGACTTTTGGGGCCTTCTCTGAACGGAAGCCAGCCATGGCCAGTTCTTGACGCAGTTTGGATTGCTCAATTTCAGTCTTGGGCATCATGGGTTTGGCAAAAGCCATCGCTTTGTCGATGATGCTCTGCATCTTGCGATCGACAGAGCCGGTGCTGCCTCGGCCGGAGTTGAGATCCAGATCCATCATGGAAGGGGTACGGCCAAGTTTGGAAAGGCGTTCCTCCGCCTTGGTATTGCGAGAGGAGAGCGCCGTGAGCAATACCCAAATGCCGGCAAACATGGCCCCGAAGGCCAGGAACGGCATGATGTCCTTGATTTCAATGATAGCTAGCACGGCTATGTTCTCCATCTCTCCAAGAAACGGACTGAGCGATCAAACAAATCTCTTACACCTTGATGTTCACAATCTTGCGGATGACTATAGCTCCTAATACTTGCATGCCAAGGGCGTACAAACTCCACTTACGTCCTGTCTCATCTTTCCAAAGCACTGAGGCATAGTCGTAATTCAAGTGAATGATCATGAGCAACATCACGAAAGGCAATGCCATCAGCACTGTGCCCGACAGGCGGCCTTCACCGGTTAGCGCCTGCACCTGCCCCCAGATGCGGAAGCGTTCGCGAATGACGTAACTGATCTTGTCGAGAATTTCAGCGAGATCACCACCGGTCTGACGTTGAATGATAACGCTTGTAACGAAGAAGTTGAGATCGAGAATCGGCACACGGTCAGCCAGAGCGCGCAACGCATCGTCGACTGTCACGCCGAGGTTTTGTTCCTCGTATACTCGGCCAAATTCCGTAGAGATCGGCGGAGGCATCTCTTCCGAGATGATCTGTAAGCCTGCGATCATACTCTGGCCGGCACGCAACGCCCGGGCCAGCAATTCCAGGGCATCAGGCATCTGGGAAGTGAACTTCTTCAACCGGGCCTTACGTTTTTGTACCACTATGTACCAGGGAATTGCCCCCATGATCAAACCGGGAATCACGAAGAGGGGGAAGGGCACCTGCATCGCATAACTGGCACCTGAACCCAGAAGAATCAGGAGCAGCGATAATGACATGAACGCACTGGGGCGGATATTCATATCCGCCTGTTGGAAGTATTTATCCATCGAAGGAAGCTTGGGGAGCAATTGCTCCATCAAGGATTCCTTATCACTGGCCAGGGCGGCGTCTTTCCAAATCTCGATAGAAGCCTGCATGCTTCGACTCATGCCGGTTTGGCTATTACCGTCACGGGTGAATAACTCGAGCCGCTGTTCCTGAATGGAACGCCGATTTGACATCAAACTGCCTACGCCGACAAATAGCCCGCCGACTGCCAGAAAGGCGAGGACAGGTACAATCAGCATCCACATTTGGGAATCCATCGGTCACTCTCGCTGGAGGGCTGGTTTCGATTCGGGCAATTGCCTCGGGCGACATCGGAACGAGCCACGCAAACATAGCTTGCCAAA
This sequence comes from Gemmatales bacterium, assembly GCA_035430005.1. Lineage (GTDB taxonomy): Bacteria > Planctomycetota > Planctomycetia > Gemmatales > HRBIN36 > JAEUIE01. Next base: position 7,823 of record DAOMFV010000062.1, on the reverse strand, counting down.
ATCGAAGGAGCAAACCAAGGGGCGTGCTTTACAACCTCTCTTTTATCTCGCTTCTCTCTGCCACATAGGCCCTTTACCCGCTACATGAGGACGGAAAAGGGCTCTTTTCATTAATCTCTGAGCAGAACTCGCTCCTGGAACAAGTTTGACGGTAACTTGATGCCGGCAGATTCGAGCTTGGGCACAAAGGTAGGCCGAACACCAGTACATTCGAATTGTCCGAACGCCCTGCCGTTTTGATCGATGCCAAGCTGGCGGAAACGGAAGACTTCCTGCATCACAATAATGTCTTGTTCCATGCCGACTATCTCCGTGATGCTGGTGATCTTACGTGGTCCGCCCTGTAAACGATTAGCCTGAATAATGATGTCTACCGATGATGCAACTTGTTGTCGCATCGCCTTCATAGGCAGTTCAAAACCTGACATCATGACCATGGTTTCCAAACGTGCCAAACCATCACGGGGAGTGTTGGCGTGAAGTGTGGTCATCGAGCCATTGTGGCCCGTATTCATGGCCTGAAGCATGTCCAGCGCTTCGCCGCCACGACACTCGCCGATGATAATGCGTTCAGGACGCATACGCAAGGCATTACGCACCAGGTCACGGGCGTTGATCGCCCCTTTGCCTTCGATGTTCGGTGGCCGGGTCTCCAGACGAACGACGTGCTCTTGCTGTAATTGAAGTTCGGCGGCGTCTTCAATCGTAATGACACGCTCATGGCCCGGAATAAAGCTGGAAAGCGTATTGAGCAGCGTCGTTTTTCCGCAACCGGTACCACCAGAGATAACCACATTGAGCCGAGCCTTGATGGCCGCTTCCATCAGGATCGCCATCTCTTTGGTGAAGGCATTGAAGTTCAGCAAATCGTCGAGCTTCAGGGGATTGGCACCGAAGCGGCGGATCGAGACGGTCGGGCCATCCAAAGCCAGCGGCGGAATGATAACGTTCACACGAGAACCATCGGGCAAACGAGCATCACACATCGGCGAGGTTTCATCTACACGACGTCCCACTTTCGAGACGATGCGATCGATAATCTGCATCAAGTGCGGATTGTCTCGGAAACGAACATCAGTCTTCTCGACTTTGCCGCGACGTTCGACATAAATGCGCTGTGGCCCGTTGATCATAATGTCGGAGATCGTGGGGTCTTTGAGAAGGATTTCCAGCGGCCCGAAACCAAATGTTTCATCAAGCACTTCGTCGACAAGCCGCTCGCGCTCCATTCTGTTGAGTAAAGGATTTTCGGTGTCGCAAAGGCGTTCAACGACTAACCGTATTTCCCGTCGCAGGACATCGTCTTTCAGTTCACTTACTCGAGAAAGATCGAGTTTTTCGACAAGCTTGGAATGGATCACGCGTTTGAGTTCATCAAAACTCTTGCCTGATCGGCCATCATTGCCTACCTGTGAAACAGGCATGGCTGAGTTCGGCGGCATGGAGGGCACGCCGGAAAACGCTGGACGTTGCAGCGCAGGCAGGCTGGGGGCGCTGCCTGGTCCAGTCATTCCGGGCACCGAAGGGCGGACCAGGCCGGGGAGTGACGGGGCACCGCCAGCCGGGTTCAATCCGGGCAGGCCACGAGGGGGGGGTACACGCGACATGGTTGGGCGATTTCCTCCTCACGTTCCATTCCAATACGGAATCACTTCCGTGCACCAAAAAAGCTGAACGCAGACTTCTTCTTTGGTTCGGCCGCGGAATCGCTCGCTGCACCACTGGTGAGCACCCGAGCCAGTTCCAACAAATCGAGGCATGGCTTCGACTTCGGAGCAAATTGTATCAGAGGCTTGCCTTCATTGCGAGCGCCCATCATCGACTTGCTGTCGTTGCCTACCTGCCAGAACACATTCATCCCCATGAACTCTTCTGCCTTGGCTTTGCTGATCTTCTGATCTTCCGAGCCGACGCGGTTGATGAGGATGCGAACTTTTTCGTAGAATCCTTCGACTGCCTTGAACGTCGGCAACAGCCGCGCAATGTTATGGATGCTCGAAAGCTCTAATTGACCGGTCAATAATATGATATCTGCCACCCGCATGGCAGCGACATCGGTCGGTCGGAAACTCTTCGAGAGATCAACAATCACATGACTGAAGGTCGACCGGAGTAAGCTCAGCAAACGAAGAATATGCTCTTCATGGATGAGTCCCAAATCGTCGAGATTCTCAGGGTGGGGCAGCACCATCAGGCCGCTCGAATGCTGAAACAGCACGCCTTTGAGAAACTTCTGATCGACTTCGTTGATGTTCGCAGCAAGGTCAGCGAGAGTGTAGGCCGGGCGGAAATCGAGTAGAATATTGGTGTCGCCCAAGGCCAGGTCAAGATCAACCAGGACGACTTTATTCTCTAGGAAGGAAGAAAGACAACAGCCCAGATTCACTGCCAGGGAAGTACAACCAATGCCACCGCGAGAACCTGCGATAGCGATAATCATGCCCCCTGCTGAGGAGACGTTCTGCTGCTGGCCTGTTGTGGGATCCTGATTTTGTCCTTTGAGCCGTTCAAGAACGGTAAGCAAATCTTCGAGCTGCATCGGTAGCGGAAGAAATTCCTTAGCTCCGGAACGCAATGTTTGCAGAATGAACGGCCCATCCGTTCGGCTACTGACGGCAAGGATACTCGTCTGGGGAAATTCAGAACAAAGCTGCTGAACGAGCTGTAATCCTCGATTTGGATCACTATCCAGTGTGATAATCGCCAAATCAGGGCGGTATTGTTCGATCACATCACGAAAGAATTCGTATCGGTTCGATTCTGCTTCGAGGTAGATCGACTCGACACCCAATAACAAATTACGCAGAGGCTCGCGTGTAGCGGCATTCGGATCGCAGATGGCTAATCGTCTGGTTTCCAGCATAAGATACAAGTCCGCCGTGGCTCTATCGTGGGATAGATTCTGTCTCCGTACCATCTTCCGGGAGTTTCTATCGTAGAGACTCGTGATCCACTCTAGCATGTAAACTTGGCACTTTGCCAGTCTTTTCGAGTTAGCTCAGGCAAACATATCGAAAGAGTGGTGATGATAATAAGGGCTTCGGAAAGGCCTTGATTGACAACAATGAAGAACATCAGGTGCTGCAACAATAGCTCTTTAGAAGTTAGCCCGTTTTTTCGGGTGTCTGAAGTTCTATCAATTGCCAAAGGCTGGGGTCTTCTGCAAACGGAAACTCTGCCCCTAACCCTAGCGTCTGTTCTCCCAGTTCTCTATCCCGTACAGAGTAAAAGAACCCGAATTGACGATTCAAATCGACATCGAAGCCGTTCAAGGCCCCTGTAGGGATGAAGCATTCCAACCGGTAGCCCCCTTTCATCGCATGCTTGTGAACCGTCAGCTTGTCGGGGTTGCACAGCGGAGCGTCAGCCAGTGCACGATGAATCTTCGTCTGTCCGGCGGAGGGGAGGTCGCCATCATCGCCCGCTCCACCAGCCAGGAAATAGAAGTGATGACAGAACCGGGAGGCACGATGGCTTTCCCGGGTACTGCGGGTATCGATCCAGACGGAGAAGCCATCACTTGTGCGGTATTTTCCCGCCTCGCCTCGAACCGGCTGCTCTTTTCCTTTGACACATACCTCGAAACCCAGCCCGGCTTCATTCCAGGCTACCCGCACTTCAGCGAACCCTGGTTTCTCAGTGAGTCTCATCGATTCAGGCAGCATGCACCTGGCTGGCAGGCCGAGCAGATCATCTCCCTCGGCTTCTGGAAATCCCGGTACATACAAACACGGGTAGCATAGTCGAAACAAAAAGCTGGGGGGAATGAGCGACATGCGGTATGCTCGATACTCCAAGGAATCACCTATTTTAGTTCTATGACTCTTACCAATTTTCTCTGCGTTAATCTGAGCTCTCTGCGTTTCTATTCTTTAATCGCAGAGAACGCAGAGACTCGCAGAGAACATCAGAGAAGCGATTGAAGATGCCCACCTATTCCTGGTCTCTTGCCGAGAGAACGATCACGATTGGCCGCATGCCCCTCATCATGGGCATCGTCAATGCCACGCCTGATAGCTTCTCCGATGGAGGCAGCTACGATCCGATTGATCAGGCGCTCAAGCTCATCGATGAAGGCGCAGATATCCTCGACATAGGTGGTGAATCAACCCGCCCGGGGGCAGCAGTCGTCGATGCTGATGAGGAGATCCGCCGGGTCATCCCGGTGATCAGTAAGATCATTTCCAGTGTCAAGATGCCCATTTCAATTGATACCAGCAAAGCGAGAGTTGCCCGTGAGGCTCTCGCCGCCGGGGCGACCATCATCAACGATATTTCTGCCCTGTCCGCCGATCCCCAGATGGTCGAGATAGCTGCCAACTCTGATGCCGGCATTGTCGCTATGCACCGGCAGGGCACCCCGCAATCTATGCAGATCGATCCGCAATATGAAAATGTCGTGGAAGAAGTCATCAACTACCTGAAATTGAGGTTGTTCGACTTGGCGCAGCTTGGTATAGCCCCGGAGCGGATAGCCCTTGATCCCGGAATCGGTTTTGGCAAGCGGACCCAGCACAACCTGCAACTGCTAGGCCATCTCGATCAGTTGTTGGCCCTCGGTCGTCCAATCTGCCTGGGAGTATCGCGCAAAGGCTTCATCAACCGCACATTGGGGCGGGAAGGCCATCCGGAAGTGGGGGACTTTGGCACGGTCGGCATCATGCTGCATGCCCTCAGCCAAGGCTGGGTGCAGATCGCCCGGGTACATAACGTCAAAGCGTTCCAAGATGCTGCTAAACTCTACCTGGCAGTTGAAGGAGCGCAAGCATGACCAATACAGGACAACCGCATGATCGAGCGTTTCTTCCAAATCTATCAAGCCCTCGGCTACCGCGATCTGGTTGAAATCAGTCTGCTCGCAGCGTTCATCTATTTGCTTCTTCGTTTCATCGGCGCCACCCGTGGCATCGGTATGGTGCGAGGCCTCGGTATCGTGGTAGCCATCACGGTCTTTGGCGTCCAGGTGGTTATCGCCAGCTTTGATCTGACCGAACTCAACAAGATTCTCGACTATGTTCTTGCTTCCGCTTTCATTGGTATCATCGTCATCTTTCAACCGGAACTGCGCAGCGGCCTGTTCGCCCTTGGCCGCTATCGTCTCTTTCGCATCTTCAGTTCAAGCGTTCAACCGGACGAACCCTATGCGAACAAGGTGGCTGCGGTCAGTATTGAACTCGCTCGTGATTGTACCGGAGCTTTGATTGTCATGCAGAGGGAAGTCAGCCTGCAACAGTTCATCCAGACCGGCGAATCGCTCGATTGTCAGGTCAGTGAAGGAGTGCTACTGTCGCTCTTCCACAAGAACAGCCCGCTTCACGATGGAGCCGTTATTATCGCTCATGGGCGAATTGCCGCTGCTGCCTGTCAGTTACCGTTAGCTGAAGCGCCTCAGGGTGCAAGCGATTATGGCATGCGACACCGGGCAGCGCTAGGCATTACCGAAGAAACTGATGCGGTCGTTGTGGTTGTCAGCGAAGAGACCGGCCGCATCTCGCTCGTGTCTGATGGCAAACTCGAACCCGTCTCTCGTGAACTCGTCGTCAGACGCCTGGTAGCGGAACTGCAAGGACAAGTGAAACTAAGGGTAGCCGCTTAATCAAGGAGCCATAAGTCATGAGTCAGTAGCCGGAATCAGACAACCTGGTTTTGGTCGGCACTTCTGAACTCATGACTGATCTCTTCCTTAATTCTGGCTTCTGACTCCTGGATTCTTTTCATGTTCGATCGATACATCATCACCCCGATCATTGCTTTGGGCCTGGCGTTCCTGGTCTGGGTCTATCTGCGCAGTCGTGATCAGGAAGTGCAGTCCTATCTGATACCGATTGAAGTCTCCATTGATCCCCAGCAAACTGATCGATATAGCTTCGACAGTAAGCCGGAAAACCAGACCGTGCGTGTGAAGTTCTTTGGACTGCCCACTCGTTTGCGTGAAGTGAAGGACCTGGTCGAGGGCCACAACCTGATCCTCCGCAAAGTGGTGCGAGTACCTGCCGAGGTGGATGTCAGGCAGGACAACGATTATCAGGATGTGGTGCAATTTGAAAGCAATTCCCTGACTTTACCGCTGGGAGTACATGCAGACATTAATCCTGTCGAAGGACGCTTGCAGGTCAAACTCAGACGAATGATGGAACGAACGCTCCAGCTCCAGCCGATGGTGACGACCGGTACGGCACAGTATGAAGTGGATAACATTCGCCTGGAACCGGCCACGGTCAAAGTGTTCGGTCCCAAAAGTGTACTGGAACAAATGACCCAGTTAGTGCTCGACCCCTGGCAACCGAGATTGCCCACGGGCTTGACCATGACGGAAGAGGAAGTCACTGGAAGTGTTCGGCTACCTGACAAGATCAAGCAGGAGTCCGTCCGTACGGTGCCCGACCGAGTCGAGATTCGGGCACGACTCAAACCAGCTCTGCGTGTCTACGAAATAAACGATGTTCCGATCTCGTTCCTGTGCCCGGCGAATTTCCCTTATCGACCGCTCTTCACTGCTGATCGCCATGGCACTATCGCACAACTCAAGATTCGTGGCCCGCTCAATCGCAGCCCTGAAGTTCGTGCCTACATCGATCTCACCGCTCGTCCAAATCTCAAGCCTGGGCTTTATCCCGATGAAGCCATCATGATCGACCTTCCCAATGGCTATTACCTGGCTCAGGATCCTCCCAGGCTCTCTGCCTTCAAGCTCGAACTGCTTGAAAACACCAAAGGCAATTAGACGGGCGAGTGTCGGTGCGTCAAACCGACGTGAACGCCGTTCAAAAGATCAACGGACAATCCCAACTGTTCTTGCCAAGCTTTGAGCAGCTGTTGCTTCTGCTGCTGAATCTTACTCGTCACAACGAGCATTTCTTGTTGAGTGGCTATTCTCACCTTCGACGCTGTCGAGACGGTTGCCAAGGGTTGAGCCGGGATGGGCTGTACAATTACTGCCTGGGTAGCCTGGATACCCGCAATGACATCGGGTTCAACGGTTGCGATATCGTGGTTATCGATGCTTGAAGCAATGCTCGAACCCGAAGCGGAATCAAAGCTCAACGACCATGCCAGCAGGGCGCCGGCGTCGCCACGGGCTTTGTCCTCGATGATCAGGCTCCATGTGCCTTTGGTCGAACTTCCTTTGAAAACGGATAAAGGCAACTCAGGACGGAAGGATCCGGTAAAGAGACCACCACCCTGGCTAAGTGATTTGAGCGCCCCATCATCAAAGACGGTATTGTTGTAACCTTTGCCACCATTTCCTCGTCGATTCGCCAGAAGCACTTCCTTACCAGAGGGCGAACGCAGCTTGATGACCATGTCCGACATCCAGCCATGCGAGACTTTGATCGTCACGCGCACAGCGCCAATGACGTTGCTGTCGGGGACGTTCATCGTGTAGGTGTTTACGGTGTAGTCGCGCACCATGGCAGGAACATTAAGTGCTGGGTAAGTAACGGTTGGATTGAAGTTCACTGAACCAGCGTAGCGATCTCCAGGGTTCTCTCCATTGATGGCGTTGCCATTTTGATTCAGAGCATTACCGGCTGTGTCGAGTATTCCAGTTCCGAGAGTCAACGAGTAATTGCCGACGCGGCTTTGATCGGCGAACAGTACATCGAACTGGGTCGTACTTCCGGTCAAGGGACGAATGGTTGTCACTGCCACTGATCCGCTTGGGCCAGTAAGACCAATCACGTCGCTCTTATCGAAAGACCCAGGCTGAATGGCTTCATTGAAAGTAATCCGGAGCCCATTGAGCTTATTGTTAGTGATCAGACTGGTCATCGTTGACACGAGAGCGCCAGTCAAATCCTGCGGTGGTGGTGTTGGCGGAG
>DAOMFV010000061.1:0-29947 GCA_035430005.1 Gemmatales bacterium | reverse complement strand
AGAACGGCTTTTTTGACACTACTAATTGCCAGCACGAATTAGGTTCAGGGCGTTGTGTGCCACAGTCACCGAATGTTGAGTGTGCAATAACCAGCGGGATACATCTTACCTTAGCTAGACAACTCTCGATTGTCGTGTTGCTCCCTATTTACTGTGAGTTCTGCTACGCAGCCTGACGTCGCTCCGTCGTCTGCCCTTGCTGACGATCCCATTCAGCCACAAACTTTTGATAATCTTCGGGGGTATCCACCCCGGCGGAAGATTGAGCGACAATACCCACCTGGATGCGTTGACCAAGGGATAGAACTCGCAATTGTTCAAGCTTTTCAATCTGCTCCAGCGCTGTCGCCGGCGTCTGGGCCAGCTTGAGCAGGAACTCCCGTCGATAAGCATAAAGCCCGATATGCTGGAAAAACTGAAACGGTTCATGAGCAAACTGCGGCATGCCATCGCGCACGTAAGGAATAGGGCTTCGGCTGAAGTAGAGAGCCTGGCCCAGTTCGCCGACAACCACTTTCACGCAATTGGGATTCTGATATTGCTCCATGTTTCGCAATGGCGTCGCCAGGGTCGCCATCGCTGCCTGCTGATGACGGACCAATAGATCAGCTACGAAGTCGAGCGCATCGGATTCGATCATCGGCTCATCACCCTGCAGGTTGACGACAATGTCGGCTTCCTGGAACTGGGCGACCTCCGCCACTCGGTCAGTGCCGCTGACGTGATCATCCCGAGTCATGACGACGTTGCCCCCAAACGACTTGACCGCCGATTCGATGCGGGCATCATCGGTAGCGACGACCACTTGATCGATATGGCGTGCTTGGGCGGCTCGTTCGTAAACATGTTCGATAAGGAACTTGCCGGTAGCCTTGAGCAACGGCTTGGCAGGCAGGCGTGAGGATGCATAGCGAGCTGGAATAACCGCGAGGGTGCGCATGTACCGGCCTCCATGCCGATGGAAAGTATCTATGTAGCCCGGCTTTGGGTGATCTGTCAAGGGTGATTCAGAGTTGCCCTCACGACGGAGCGTGAGGATAACTCTTACTTGCCGATGACCCAGTCCCACAGCCAGCCGCGGGTGATGGCAGCTAGGGAAACGAACAGGATAATCATTGCCACAAAGGTGTTGATAGCCGGATGAGCGTTGATCCATTCGCGTGCCCGCTTTTGAAACTGCTGATATGGGGTGCGCCGGCGAACAGAAGTCGTTAGGCCATGCTGCCAGCGCTGCAGATCGATAGCGAAGTCGTTCAAGGTCGGATACCGTCGGCTGGGGTTCTTGCGTATTGATCGCAGTACCACCGCAGCAAGATCGGGAGAGATACGACTATTGAAGCGTCGGGGAGAGGGAGGCTTGATATCGGGGTCTCGGACGCTTGCCAGCACTTGCTGAAGCTTGCCTAGATAGGGAACGCGCCCGGCGAGCAGTTCGTAGAGCACCACGCCCAGGCTGTACTGGTCACTATGGGGGCCGGTGAGGTTGCCTTGGCCTCGTGCCTGTTCCGGAGCCATATATGCCGGGGTGCCCAACACTTCACCTTCACGGCTGAGGTTGGCATCTGCTCCCGCCTTCTCCGCTGCTGCTTTCACCCACTCCGGATCGATATCGCCTTCATGCTTCGCCAGGCCGAAGTCGGTGAGACGAGCCTGCCCTTCCTGATCGATCAGGATATTGGCGGGCTTGACGTCCCGATGTGTGATGCCTTCCTTGTGGGCATACATCAAAGCCTCAGCGATTTGCAGCACCCACTCAACCGACTGACGGGCGCTGGGCCAGTTATGCCTGCAATGATTGACCAGAGAACGGCCATCGACAAATTCGGAAGCGATATAGAGGGTGTCATCGGCCAGGCCCGCTTCGAAAACGGGCACCAGGTGGGGATGCCTGAGTTTAGCTGCTGACTGAGCCTCACGAAGAAATCGTCGAGCCAAGTCGCCCCGACCGGCCTGCAGCGTGGGCACCTTGAGCGCCACTTCCCGCGCCAGGGTCGGATCGTAGGCCCGATAAACATGTCCAAAGGCGCCATGGCCCAGCTCTGATCGTAACTGGAATCGACCGATGGTCTTCGGGGCTGGGTTACTCATCGGTCTCAACAGGGTTCTCGGTTTCTGTAGCACAGGCATTCGTATGCGTCACTCTATGATAATGAATGTCTCAAAAGGGTAGTTACTGACTTCCAGACAAGAACTCCCACGAACGAAGAATAGTTCGTGGAATACAACACTCAAGCTGACATCCATGACTATTTCCTATAGGTAGTACGGTCATTCTCAGAAACGGTTCATTTACTTCATGATTCGGAACCGGCATGCACAACTTGCCTAACCGGCGTATTGGGAACGAGCGAGCATCCCTACTCTCGATCATTATCAAGTTCGACTCATGTTTCCGTGGTCATCGGGTAAAGTTCATCGACTGATCAGGAATCGAGTTCCATGTTGCGCCGGTGGAAACTGAAGCCCCTTTCTTGGTTGGCAGCGGTGGTGCTGCCCCTGGCATTGGCAGGATGTCTCCTGCACAACAGGCAGGTCCACACTCCCACCTCAGCCGGCCTCGATACCAATAACCTGATCGATCCAAGCGCTCAGATCGACTCTCACGATGCTCTCCGTCAACTGAATCCTCGGCCCGTTGTGCCAGGTACCGTGACTTCCAGAAGCACCGGCAAGCGTTCCGTCCTGTGTCTCTCTGGCGGTGGCGCATACGGCGCTTACACGGTAGGCGTTCTCTATGGCTGGTCTTGCCTGGGAACTCGCCCCTGTTTCGATGTCGTCACCGGAGTCAGCACCGGCGCCTTGATTGCACCGTATGCTTTCCTCGGCTCCAGTTACGATCAGCATGTGAGAGAACTTTACACCACGATGGATGCCCGAGATATCTACAAGCTCAAACCCGTCACAGGAGTCTTCTCCGAATCGTTCGCCAGCAACAGGCCGCTCGCTCGTAAGCTTAATGAACAGGTCACACCCCAGATGATGGCCGCCGTCGCGAGGGAACATGCTAAGGGTAGAAGGTTGTACGTGGGTACCAGCGAAATGGAAGGGCATCGCTTCGTCGTCTGGGATGTGGGGGCCATCGCCAGCGGGGGAAGGCCGGAAGATTTGGAGCTCATCAAGAAGATTCTGCTGGCCTCATCGGCGATTCCCGGCCTGTTTCCGCCCACACGGATTCCCGTGACTGTCAACGGCGAATTCTTCACTGAACTGCACGTTGATGGTTCGGTACAGCAATCGGTATTCTTTCGACCGCCGGTAGATCAGCCGGGCCAGTCGCCTCAGGATGTGGACGTCTATGTCATCGTGGCGGGCAAACTGTATGCGGGCAAGGATACCATCACGCCTCGTTCGGTACGAATCGCCCTGCAGAACCTGCAGACGTTCAGCTACGCTCACACCCGAGGCGATCTCTTCCGCATCTGGAGCGTTTGCCAGATGACTGGCAGAAAATATTATCTCACGGCATTACCAGCCAACTATCCAGCTCCGGAATCGATGACCGATTTCGACCGTGAGGAAATGACCGGCATGTATCGAGAGGGTGTTCGGCAAATTACACAGGGCATTGCCTGGCGGACGACACCCCCTGGCCTGGAACCGGGCGAAGACCCTCTCGTTCGCAGTTCAACAGACTTGACTGTGGTGCCCCGCAGCACGGTCGTGTTGCCGTAACGCTAAGTCGATGCGTTCGCTATTACACATCCTGCACCGTGTATTCGCCGTCCCTGCCGTAGTGCAACATGTGGGGAAAGATCAGCTTCATGAAGCCAAGATAAGTGATACTTCCGAGGCTGAGCGAACCGGTAAGCATAACGTGTGCCTGTATGGGAAAGTAGATGTGAAGCACCAGGTAACAAACGATGGCGGGTATCACAAAGAAGAAGGCGGGAACGATATAGTTGCCCATCTGGTTCATCGTGAGCATGCCTTTCTTGTCCTCTTGTTCATCCCGGTCAGCATAGGCTTCAAGAGTAACCGCTATCGGACTGACACGATGCTTGTCGCAGAATTCTCCAACATATCTTTGATGTTCTGCCTGAAGGCCGACAGGGGTACCTTGACGATAGTCGTTTTTGAAAGTCATCTCTTCGTCGCATACTATTCCTACTCCCGGAAATTGCGTTCGAACAAACCCATCGTTCTGCGTAATGGTGGTTAATGAAACTCGGAAATAATCGCCGGAGAAATGGCGATACCACGAGACCCAGGTTTTGCCATCGGCGCTATGCATCATGCACAGTTGAAAATGCTTCACCCAATGGATCACGTGACTGAACCAGCACGATTCATAAACCATCCCAACAGGTCGAAATCCCAGCTTTGTGAGTTCACTGACCCAGTACTGGGCCTCGACATCATTCGAAGCGGGCTGGGCCAGGTCGGGGGTTATCGACAGATCGAAATTTTATGAAGCCATGTCCAAAGATGGCATAGACCAAGGGTGGGCCAAGCGACCAGACGGTGCCCGCAATCGCCAGTGCCCAAAGCAGCCAGTAGCCAAGTTCCTGGTTCGTCATGTGATGTAACCAATAATAACGAGCGACTATTCTTCTAAGCTAGCTCATTTTTATAGCCAAAGCCGGCAACCATCTTGTGATCTCACCCAAAATGTTCTTCCTCCGCACTGGTGTGGGTCAACTTGCTCAATCCCGGGGCACGTTTCATCCAAGGGCTGGTCTGCCAGTTATCCACAAACCCCTGTTCCGGCTGAAACTTCGGAAGGTCCAGACAAAGGTAGCGGGCTAGAGCATGGACAATCGGCTCATAGAGACCACGTAACTCTTCAAACGTCTTGATCACATCAGGATCACGACTCATGGTTAACCCAGCATGAGTAAGCTGTTTACCCAGCATCACAAACTGTTCTGCATCCAGCCGATCGGAAGGCAGGGGCCTTGGCGGCGTTCGGAACACCATCGCTAAATCGACCGCGGCGTGCCGGGCCATCGCAAAGGTCAATCGGGCCTGATAACTGAACCTTTCATCCTTGGAAACGATCAGCAGTGTTGCTGTATCCAGAATCGTGGTGAGCGCACCTACCCACGATTGATTGTCGTGTTGAGAGCGATAGTAGCTCAGCACCGGGTAGGACAAATGGCTTTCAAGAATTTCCGCCGACCAGCGCTCCCATTCGAGCAGCAGTCCATTCGCGCTGCCCAAAGCATGGCCCTCGGCCAGGCGGCGCAGCAACTCGCCGGCAGTGGGCGGCGATCCTGCTCGGGCATCGAGCAGTGATATGACGATTTCCCGCCTGGAGAAAGCCTGGTACAGTACCGGCAGGTAGCCGATTACCAGAGCCAGAAATCCAAAGCCTATTCCCGCTTCCAGGACACTGAGCGCCCGCCCCCAGGCCCCGACGGGTACCAAATCTCCGTAACCCAGGGTGAAGAATGTCGTGCCGCTGAAGTAGATGAAGGTGGAAAAGGTCACTTCTTCGGTTTTGGAAATGGAGAGCGGACTATCCATGGACCAATGTAACAAGGCAAACCCAGCGATCAGGCCATACGCCCAAATCGACAGCAGTGCAAAGAGGGAGAGGGGCCCGAAGACGCTGAGGAATCCACTTCGCAGCCGTCCTGCTTTTTGTCGCTTAGCCAGGGCACGCCACAGTCGCCAGGCTGATTGATAGAACAGTCGCGCTAGCCGATAATCATGCCGTACCCGTCGGGGCAGAATCAGAACTTCGAAACAATCAATCAAGACGACGATGATGAGCGCCACCGCAGCCACGATTCCGAGCCAACTCATGCGACTCTCCTGATATCACGTCGATCGCTGATGAGTCTCTTATCCTGCTTCCTCGGTTGTAACGCCTTTAATAGCGCAAACATCACCGGTTCGACCTGCGTATCGTCGTTGACCATGACGGAAACGAACACATCTTCCTGGGGCAAATACCCCGCCATGGCGCCGAAGCCTTTGATGCGGCCGGCGAGGTAGAACATGCGGCCCAGCGGCGTGTCCAGCACCATCAATCCCTGGCCCCAGTAGAGTTGTCCCTGCTTCTGCATCGGGTACATCTTCGAGAGCATCCGCTGTGTGGTCTCCTGTTTCAGCATTTGGCCGGCGAGGAGTCGGTTCAGCATGCGAGCCAGATCGTACGGTGTGGAGGCCAGACTACCGGTGCCGCCTACAGAGGAGTAATCGATGGCATCCTTGCCGGGCCTACCTTGATGGGTGCTGTGAATGAGGTCATCATTTCGATTCTCGCGGGTAATACCCTTCGACTGAGCCATCCCATACTTCTTGATGAACTGGGTATCGATGATCTCGGCTAACGGCTTGCCATGTTCTTTTTCCAGTATGAGCCCCAAGGCCATGTACCCCGGATTGGAATAGCTGAAGCTGCGGCCTGGGGGAAACTGCAAACCTGCCTGAGCTGATTCGACGACTCGCTGCAGCAACGGCTCGTGCTTCGTCGGATTCTCTTCGACAAGATTCCCAGGTAGCCCGCTGGTGTGACTGAGCAGATGTTCAATGGTGATCTTGTCCGAGCCTTTGATTTCGGGCAGCCAGTGTGACAGCTTGGTGTCTCTGGTGAATCGCCCTTCTTCGATGAGCTGCTGAATCAACACTGATGTGACCAGTTTGCCAATGCTGCCTGCATGAAAACGGGAGTCGGCGCCAATCGCTGCCTTCGCTTCACGGTCTTGCACTCCAAGCGTTCCCGTCCATGGCCCCTGGTTCGGTGAATACACACAAGCTGATAACCCCGTCGCCTTGGACGCTATAAAGACTTTGGCAAAAGTCTCATCGAGTAGGATTCGGCGTTCATGGGGAATACTTTGTTGCCAGGCTACATCTGTGTAGGAGACGGCCGGCAGCTTTTCAGAAATGACTCCTGCACGGACCTCGTCCGAGGTCAAAGGCGACGGAGTTTGTGCCAGAACGCTCTCGAAGCTGCCTTGTATTAGCAGGTACGCAGGCAGGAAAACGGAGATAAGACAATGACGATTCATAGAGCAGCTTCCATGCTGGACGAGTTGACGAAGATAACAGAGCCGACGCAGTCCGCTCGGTAGTATACCGTGGAACAAGCTCTCAAGCTACCAGTCTTCTCGGCATCTCGTAAGCAGGCAGGCAGCATAGTCCGCTATCGATGAAGTAATGATGCCACATCTGGGTGGCGAGAACCCCGACGAGACCCATTTCAATGATCAAACGGGGCCCGGGCAACCTGAAGTTCACTCCATTCCTGACGTAATCAATCATCTTGTGAACAGCCTGATGTTCAAAGTAGCCGGTCTTGCGCAGCGATTCGGGGCTGAGAAGCTCAGCGACATAGGCCGGGGGATTGGGTTGAGTGAAGAAGCTGTCGAACCGGGCGCGGAAGATCACCTTCTTCCGATGGGCTATCGACTTAGGCAAATAGCGATCTGCCACCAGCCGCAAGAGGTACTTGTCCTGAAAGCCTCGCAGCTTCCAGCGCGGGTGAATGCTGGCGGCAAAGTCGAAGACGTCTTCATCAAGAAAGGGATAACGTCCCTCGACAGAGGAGTTCATGGCGATGCGATCACCCTTGGCCTGTAGCAGCATCCCTGCCAGTTGGAATCGGATGCCCCAGGCCAGCCCTCGATTCAGCGGGTCCCAGCGTTTCATTCGGTCAAAGGGCAGTGGCATCTCGTCGAGTTCAAAGGGAGTAGCGCCTTCGAGCATCTTTGGCGTCATGAACCGTAATTTGTTTAAGCTCAGCTGGGTATAGAAATCCATCCAGGCATTCATGCCTCCACCCGCTTCGTAACCCTGTAGCTCAGCTTGTCGAGGAAAGACTCGTGCCCCTCCCAATCGCAGGATGCCACGCCAGGCACTGCGTAGCCAATGAGCGCCCGGAATGCCGGGGATGAGATTCAACCAGTTTGCCATGCGATGAATCTTGTACCAGGGGTACCCGGCAAACCACTCATCGGAGCCTTCGCCGGTGAGGACGACTTTATACCCGTCGGCATGCACCTTTTCCGCTAAGAGCAGTAATGAAGCACACGAGGTATCGATAACTGGCGTCTCAGCAGCGTGGATGAGCCGGGGATAGGTCTCGAACATCTGAGTGTGGCCATACTTCAGAAAAGTAGGCTTGCTGCCGATGTGCCTGGCTACCACGTTGGCTTCGCTGGTTTCATCGAGTTCCGGGGAATCCATGCTTATGGTGTAACTGGGGATCGATCGACCCAGTTGCTTGTTCGCCATCGCCGCGATGATGCTCGAATCCACCCCGCCACTCTGGTAGGCCACCACCGGCACGTCGGCTCGTAGCCGTCGGGCTACCGCCTGTTGAAGCAACTCATCCAGCTTATTGACGAACTCCTCAGGCTTGTCGGTATCGATCTCCTGCCCGGCGTCAGGGAAGTTAAGGTCCCAGTAAATCTTCTCCTGCACTGAAGCATGTCCGCCTACATCGTCGATCTGTAGATAACGCCCGGCAGGCAGCAGATGGATGCTAGCAAAGCAGGTACGCGGGCCGGGGAATGAAATGCAGGTAAAGAACTGACGTAGTGCCTGCGGGTCAGCTTCCGCCTTCACCAGCCCGGAAGAGAGCAGTGCCTTGATCTCCGAAGCAAAGAGCAACCAGTTCCCCTGCTTCGTCCAGTAGAGCGGGCAGATGCCAAACCGATCCCTGGCAAGAATGAGTCGATGTTGCGTCTGATCCCAGAGCGCCACGGCAAACTGGCCACGCAGTGTGGGCAGCATATCGATGCCATGCTCTTCATAAAGATGCGGCAGCAGTTCCGTATCACAGTGCGTTCGGAAATGATGCCCACGAGCTTCGAGGGCCGCTTTCCGTTCCGGATAGTCGAAGAGCTCGCCGTTGTAAACGACATGGATATTCTTGGCTTCGTTGGAAATAGGCTGTTTGCCATCCGCCAACCCGACGATACTCAGCCGCCGGTTGGCCATCGCCAGACCGGGGATGGTAAAAGCTCCAAAATCGTCCGGCCCCCGATGCACAATAGCATCCGCCATCCGGGTGATCATTCCTTGTGGAACGGGTCGCTTCTCGACTAGATTCACTGCGCCGACGATACCACACATAAAGGCAGGTTCACTCTGGGTGCAAAAGCGTAAAGGTGATGGGTCAGTATCAGGAAATCGAGCAGCGTTGGCAGCTAGAAACTAGGGCCAGGGACACAGAATTGCTCTTCTCAATACTCAGCCAGGTCATTAACGCCAGCCACATTATTAGACATAAGTCATTGATGCATAGTCATTTACATACAGGAGTGCCTATCGCATCTTTCAGCATCTACTTATTCCTTCATCATGTCTTCAAAAAATCCCTCGCCCCAACTGCTTGCGCCATCGGTACCTTCGGAACAATCGCTACCTTCTTCCAAGTTAATCCTTGAACATGCCTGTCCCCCAAGTTAAGATGCCAAACCTCAGTTCAACTGAGGGTCAGAAACGAAGGATAAGTACTGGACGATTTCGAAACGACTCGCCGTTGCCGAATAGTCAGGGAAAAGCTCAGTGCAAGGATGCAACCCATGTTGCTGTACACTATTTCGCTCTCTCCCATGACGGTACAATAAAGACGGGCCACAGGAAGTGGTTCTGTCTTGTATTGCCGTCTGATTTTGTCTTCATGGCAAAGGATCAGCCATATGCGTATGACTCGCCGCTACACCACCGCCGGGCAGGACCCTTACTCCTCGATCAAATTCGTCCCGCGCACCAGTCGGATTACCAACCCCGACGGCTCGGTCGTCTTCGAGATGAAGGACATCCTGATACCCGATGGCTGGTCACAAGTGGCGGTCGATGTCATCGCCCAGAAGTACTTCCGCAAGGCCGGCGTCGCCAAGTCCTACGAGAAGGTTCCCGAAGCAGGCATCCCCACCTGGCTGCAGCGCGCCCAACCGGTCGGCGGCAAGATTGATGGTGTCGGCCACGAGACCGATTCCCGACAGGTCTTCAGCCGCATGGCTGGCTGCTGGACCTACTGGGGCTGGAAGGGTGGCTACTTCGGCACCAACGAAGCTGATGCCCGCGCCTTCTACGACGAACTCTGCTACATGCTCGCCACCCAGATGGCTGCGCCCAACAGCCCGCAGTGGTTCAACACCGGCCTGCACTGGGCCTACGGCATCGAAGGCCCACCCCAGGGCCACTCCTACGTTGATCCCAAGACGGGCCAGCTCACTAAGGCCACCAGCGCCTACGAACGCTGCCAGCCTCACGCCTGCTTCATCCAGAGCGTCAGCGACGATCTCGTCAATGAAGGTGGCATCATGGACTTGTGGGTGCGTGAAGCCCGCATCTTCAAGTATGGTTCAGGTACCGGTTCCAACTTCTCCCAACTCCGTGGCGAAGGCGAACAACTCTCCGGCGGCGGCAAGTCCTCCGGCCTCATGAGCTTCCTCCGCATTGGCGACCGTGCAGCAGGCGCTATTAAGTCTGGTGGCACCACTCGCCGGGCCGCCAAGATGGTCGTCCTTGATCTCGATCACCCCGATATCGAAGCCTTCATCAACTGGAAGGTCATCGAAGAGCAGAAGGTCGCTTCCCTCGTCGCCGGTTCCAAGATCACCAAGCGTTCACTGAAGAACGTTCTCGCTGCCTGCCAGCCCGCCGCTGCCGGCAACGTGAAGGATCGCTTCGACCCGACGCAGAACGTCGCCCTCAAGAAGGCGATGATCGAAGCCAAGAAGAACTGCGTGGCCATGAACTACGTGCAGCGCACCATTCAATTGGCCAAGCAGGGCGTTACCGGCATGGAGTTCGTCGAGTACGACACCGACTGGAACAGCGATGCCTACAACACAGTCTCGGGCCAGAACAGCAACAACACGGTGCGCATCACCAACGACTTCATGCACGCCATGATCAACGATTCGGTCTGGAACCTCTATGGCCGAGTCGAACGAGAGAAGGCCAAGCGTGAAGGCCGTGAAGCCAAGCCCCGCAAGCAGTTGAAGGCCAAGGAACTCTGGGGCCAGATCTGCGAAGCAGCCTGGGCCTGTGCCGACCCCGGCGTGCAGTACGATACCACCATCAACGAATGGCACACCTGCCCGGTCGATGGGCGCATCAATGCCAGTAATCCCTGCAGCGAATATATGTTCCTCGACGACACCGCCTGCAACCTGGCGTCGTTGAACCTGATGACCTTCTTCAAAGACAACAAGTTCGACATCGCCAGCTATCGCCATGCGACCCGGCTCTGGACGATCGTTCTCGAAGTCTCCGTCTACATGGCTCAGTTCCCCAGCGATCCGATCGCGCAGAAGTCGTACGACTACCGCACCCTCGGCCTGGGCTACGCCAACCTCGGCACCCTCTTGATGGTGCAGGGTATCCCCTACGATTCTGAAAAGGGCCGGGCCATCGCGGGTGCTGTCACTGCCATTCTGCATTGTCACAGCTATGCCACCAGCGCCGAGATGGCGAGCGAAGTCGGGCCGTTCCCCCGCTACAGCGCCAATAAGGATGCGATGCTGCGTGTCGTCCGCAACCATCGCCGCGCAGCCTACACTAACTTGCAAGACTACGAAGGCCTGACCGTCAAACCGGTGCCGCTCGATCAGGCACACTGCCCGCAGGATATGCTCGCCGCCGCCCGCGAAGATGCTGACCGCATGGTCGCCCTCGGCGAGAAGCATGGCTTCCGCAACGCTCAGGTCACCGTCATCGCTCCGACAGGCACCATCGGCCTCGTCATGGATTGCGATACCACCGGTGTCGAACCCGACTTCGCCCTCGTCAAGTTCAAGAAGCTCGCCGGTGGCGGATACTTCAAGATCATCAACTCCTCGGTGCCCCAGGCTCTCGAACATCTTGGCTACACCGAAGACCAGATCAAGAGCATCGAACGCTACTGTCGCGGGGCTGGCACGCTCGATGGCTGCCCGCACATCAACCTCGCCAGCTTGAAGCAGAAGGGCTTCACAGACGAACTGCTGAACACCATCCAGAAGATGCTGCCGAGTGTCTTCGAACTCCGCTTCGCCTTCAACCGCTGGACCCTGACCGACGAGTTCCTCAAGAACACCCTCGGCTACACCCAGGCCCAGCTCGATAACCCCAGCTTCGATGTCCTCACCGCGCTCGGCTTCACCAAGGCCCAGATCGAGGAAGCCAACGACTATGTCTGTGGCACCATGATGCTTGAAGGCGCGCCTCATCTGAAGGCGGAACACTACCCCGTCTTCGATTGTGCCAACCGTTGCGGCAAGAAGGGCCAGCGTTTCATCGCTTACGAAGCCCACATCCGCATGATGGCTGCCGTTCAGCCCTTCATCAGCGGGGCCATCAGCAAGACGATCAACATGCCGCAGGATGCGATGCTCGAGGATGTCCACAACGCTTATGTGTTGTCGTGGAAGCTCGCCCTCAAGGCCAACGCCCTCTACCGTGATGGCAGCAAGCTCAGCCAGCCGCTCAACACCAGCAGCGATGAACTCGAAGAAGCCGAGGCTGAGGCCGAGGTGACACCCGAACCGATGACTGTTGCCATGAAGGCTGCTGAGAAAGCTGTCCAGCGCTTCCAGGCTCTGCGTCGTCGTCTGCCCGATCGCCGGGCCGGCTACATTCAGAAGTCGACCATCGGCAACCACAAGGTCTACCTCACCACCGGTGAGTACCCCGATGGCACGCTCGGTGAAATCTTCATCACCATGCACAAGGAAGGTGCCGCCTTCCGCAGCCTGATGAACTGCTTCGCCGTCGCCATCAGCATCGGCCTGCAACATGGCGTGCCTCTGGAAGAGTTCAGCGATGCGTTCCTGTTCACCCGCTTCGAGCCGAACGGCATGGTGCAGGGCAACCCCCACATCCGCATGACGACGTCGATCATCGACTACATCTTCCGCGAACTGGCCATCACCTACCTGGGCCGCCATGATCTGGCCCACGTGCAGACCGCCGATCACGAAGACCTCCGCAGCGATGCCATCGGCGGCGGAGCATTAGAAGGTGCCGGCGTCACCAAAGCCGCTGCTGTCGCCACCGGCACCGTCCCCCAGCGCCCGCAGCCCTTCATCACTCCCAAAACCAACCGCCTCAACCCCGTTGGCAACGGAAATGGAAACGGCAACGGCCACAGCAAGGCCGAAACCAAAGCCAAAGTCGCCGTAGTCAGCGACAAGAAAGCCCAACAAGCCGACCGTGTCAGAGTCGCCAGGTTGAAAGGCTACGAAGGCGACCCCTGCCCCGAGTGTGGTTCGATGACGATGGTAAGAAACGGCACCTGCTTGAAGTGTGATAGTTGCGGGAGTACGAGCGGGTGCAGCTAAACACGTTCTATCCCCGATGAATCCGCCGGGGATAGTTTTCTAATGGATTGCAGCCACATGGGTGAACACAATTCGCATGGGACTTTGGGCACTTGGATTGTAAAACCAATTCGAGCACTATTTGGCCCATGGAAGCGAAACTAATCGACGACAAAATAGAGAGCCTTGCGCTGAAGTACAAACTGATAGAGGGAATTGTTCGCTTTAGGCTACTAGATTACCAACGTTCTGCACCCAGAGAGCTAGATGACGATCGACTGACAGGCTTGGCTATCAAAGTTGCTGATCCACTAAAGCGAATGGTTGAGAAGAACCCCAAAGAAGACCCTGTGAGTTCTTCATTTGTAACTATTCTCGAACGAGAAGTTCTCCTCATTGCTGTTCCAAAGAATGATTGGATGAAATTGATCTGCCTTTGTAAAGAACGTAAATTCGATGGAAAAGCATTCATTACGGTAAATTACGACGATGATAAAGGCTCTCAGCATGCGAT
Organism: Gemmatales bacterium; assembly: GCA_035430005.1. GTDB lineage: Bacteria > Planctomycetota > Planctomycetia > Gemmatales > HRBIN36 > JAEUIE01. Next base: position 16,228 of record DAOMFV010000061.1, on the reverse strand, counting down.
GAGTTTCCTGCCTTCAATCCAACCAGCATTTCTATTCATTGAGTTGTTTCGTTTGGATGAACAGATGACAGCAAGTCTTACAGATGAAGCGAAGCAATTGGTTGCTGAATATTGCAATCGCAACACCATTCCAGAAATAAAATACGACATCAGCAGTCAGTCACCTTCGATAGGCTTTCCAAGAAAACCATGCATGAATACCATTGATCGAGCCTGGAAGCCCGCTGCTTAACCAATGTAGTATCGTAGCGTGGCTCGCCAAGCCGTAGGGTGCTGTCGAGCGTGCACTGTCAACGAACAAGACGTCGTGCGGAATCTGAGCGAGACGCACCGCACGTTTGCCACCGCCCGGTGGGGCTCGCTTGGATATGCGAGACGGCTTGTTACGGGAAACTTTAGCGCTCGACCCACCCTACATTTCCACGTTATACTGCGGCCATGCCTAATTACATTCGCAACTATGTGCCTGGTGCGACCTACTTCTTCACGGTGGTTACCCATCTTCGAAGGCCGTTTCTTACTACCGAACTGGCCCGTACTCATTTGCATGATGCCATCGAGATGGTCAAGAAAGACTTACCCTTTACGATTGATGCCTGGGTACTGCTTCCAGATCATCTTCATGCCATCTGGACGTTGCCAGCGACCGATGCTGATTACTCCCTTCGATGGAAGCAGATCAAAGAAGAGTTCACGCGAACCTACCTGGCTGCCGGGGGCGAGGAAGGACCGGTGTCTGAGTCACGTCAACGACGCAAGGAACGAGGTGTCTGGCAACGCCGTTTCTGGGAACACACCATCGAGGATGAAGACGATCTGATTCATCATTATGATTACCTCCATTACAATCCGGTGAAGCACCGATTAGTGAAGCGAGTACGTGATTACCCTTGGTCTACGTTTCATCGATGCGTCAAGGAAGGCATCTACCCAGCTAACTGGGGCGAAGGAGAGAAGACCTTTCCAATAGAGGTTCCAGAACCGTAGGGTGCTGTCGAGCGTGCGCTGCCAATCAACATGAAGTCGTGCGGAACCTGAACGAGACGCACCAAACGCTCGCAGCCGTTCGGTGGTGCTCGCTTGGATTTGCGAGACGACCTGTTACGGGAAACTTTAGCGCTCGACCCACCCTACATTGTGAACAACCAGGTCTCCCTTTCAACTCGTGGAGTTCCCCACAACCCAGCATCTCCACATCTTCAACAGTTAAAGTTGATCCGCCGCACTTGCTCTCCCACCACAATTCAGCCATCAGCCAAATCCTGTACACTACTGAACAATCGCACGCACACGGCGCTGCGGTAGTTGAAACGCCCTGATTCATGGCGCGCGCACGAGCCGCTGGTAATTTCAGTTGCCGAGCACCCCCGTTCTGGTCAAACTAGAACTGACAGTTACGTTTGCCATCAAACTCTCCCAGCAAGGATTCCCCCATGCCCGGTACTGTTCGTCTTCACCGTGTTCTGCGTTGCCCTCCGGAACGTATCTATCGTGCCTTCCTCGATGCCGACGCTATGGTCAAGTGGCTGCCGCCTAACGGCTTTACCGGCAAGATGCATAACATGGACGCCAGGGTAGGCGGCATGTTCAAGATGTCATTCACCAACTTCACCAGCGGCAAAAGTCACTCCTTTGGCGGAGAGTATCTCGAACTCGTGCCCAACGAACGCCTACGCTACACCGACAAGTTCGACGATCCAAACCTGCCCGGGGCCATGACGGTGACGATCACTCTCAAGAAGGTATTCTGTGGCACCGAACTTCACGCAGTACAGGAAGGCATCCCCGATATCATTCCCCTCGAAGCCTGTTACCTGGGCTGGCAGGAATCGCTCACACTGCTGGCCAAATTAGTCGAAGCGGAGATTCCGGAGTAGTAAGGCGCAGGAATCTCACCCTCGCGAGAACTTTCTACTATCCACGGAGACGATGTCAGGGATGAGCAACCCGCTGATCAGCATATTGATGAAGCAGACGCAGCATCTGATGCGGCAACACAACGCCGTTTCGGATGGCGAGTTGCTGCATCAGTATGTCATGCTTCGTGATCAGGCTGGGTTCGCAGGGCTGGTACGTCGGCATGGGCCGATGGTCTGGTCGGTCTGCCGCAATGCTCTTCGAACGGAGAGCGATGCGGAGGATGCGTTCCAGGCCACGTTCCTGGCTCTGGTGCGAAGTGCCAAAAGCATCAGGAACCGTGAATCGCTCGGAGCCTGGCTGCATGGTGTCGCTGTGCGGATCTGCCTCAAATCCCGTCTGTCAACGTCTCGCCGTCTGGCCAGAGAGACGAAGGTGGCGGTGAAGTCGAGTGCAGAACAGCCTGCTCTCACCTGGCACGATGACATCGTCAAAGTGCATGAAAGCATCAACAATCTTCCCAAGCGGGAACGAGATGTTTTTGTACTCGCTGTGCTGGAAGGATTGGCTCAGGCTGAGGTCGCCCGGCAATTGGGGTTGCAGGTCAATTCGGTCTCGGGGCTGCTGTCCCGTGCTCGAAAGCGATTGCAGACTCAACTGAAAACCAGCGAAGCTCTTTCGATCGTCGCTCTCACCGTGGTCGTCAGCGCTCAGGCACACATGCCGGCAGCGCTGTTCACGCAAGCCTGCCGGCTGGCTCTGTCCACGTCGGGCGTGTCTGTTCCGGTTCTTGCTCTTACTGCATCACTAACGGAGGTTTCCATGCGTAAGTCGCTCTTGATAGCTATGCTTCCCGTACTTCTCGGTACCGGCATGGTGGGTGGAACGTTTCTATTGCCCAGCAGCAACGCTCAACAGGCTCAAGCGCAGCCAAAGAATGACCCGGCCGCTGAGTATCCGGCCTATGGGCAGAGTCAGGGCATGTATTACTCTGTGCCACTCAACCCCGCTCAGAAGTGGGAGTACAAGACCATTCGCCGTTCAGCTGAAGTCAACATCACCGACGCCGAAATGAACACCCTTGGCGACCAGGGTTGGGAATTGTCCGGCGTCAATACCGGCAATAGCGCCAATCAGGTGGTATACATCTTCAAAAGACCTAAGCTGGCTTCGGCAACGAAGTATACTGCTTCGACTGATCAAGGCTACCGTGCGACCTTCACCGAGGGGGCGAGCAGGGAGAAGAAATTCTCTGCTTCTCCTGGTTCCGATCAGGAAGGATTGTACACAGAGAAGAAAGAATGGTACACAGAGAAGAAACCTTCCGCTGCCGCGGAATATCGAGCATTCCATCTACAGCGGGCCAATGCTGGAGATTTGGCTGAAGTTCTCAATAGCACTTTCTCTCTGAAAAACGTCATCACGGATTCGAGCACTAATAGCCTGCATATCCAATGCGAAACAAAGATGATGAAAGAGATCGAGCGATTCATCCAAAAGCTCGATGGCACGAAAGAGACAAGTGGGAAGAAGTAAGCGTCCTGGGCAAATTGCGAAATGCGCAGGATGCTATAGAGGGTCTGCTGTCATTCAACATGATATGTTGAAATCTGAGTATGCCCCACCGCGCTCTAAGTGGCGTTCGGTGGGGCTTTCGCTTCGACTGACAGTCACATTCCGATTTCTTTGGTGCTTAGGGAAGTAGCAGTTAACTTAGCTGCCACTCCAGGGCATGATTCTATGCACTTACTAGCCTCATTTAATGGCGGCCCATCCAACGGATCGCTCGTCCTGGCGGTCGCCTGTGCCTGTCTGGTCGGCGTCGTGGCGGGAAGATACTCACGAGGCATGGTGTGGGCATTTCTCTTTGCCTTCCTTGGCACGTCAACTGCCTGCGCTCTGTTCCTGACGCTTGGAAACCAGCAAGGCGATGCGGCAGGAGTCTTTCTGGTGGGAGCTTTGCTAATCTTCTGTCCCATTCTGGGCATCATCAGTGGAGTGTTAGCGGTGGTGGCCCGTTGGGTGATCGGCATCATCAACGACAGTTGATCTCCTAATCGTCCAACCGCAACGCTGGGCCACTTCACTCAAGAAGCGGAGTGGTAAATCACGTTGCTGATCCTACCCGCAACCAGAAGTTTCGCAGGATGGTCTCGCTGCTGCTGGGAGTATTCACCCTGGCGTAGGTGACGACTGAATAGAGATCAGCGAGTTTGCGGATATCCTGATGGGCGTGCTTGAACGATTCGCCGAGCCGCTGGGCGAACTCGGTGGCGGTTTCGTTCGGCTGACGGGCCAGCTTTTGTTCATAGGCCCACGAATGCAGGGCGGCGAAACTGTAACGGATCATCTCTTCCATCGAGCGGAAGTTGTTTGGATGGCTGAGCGGGTTGCTGAACCAGGCGAACGGCTTGGGCGGCAGGTTCGATTCAGGATCGGGGATTTCGCCGACTTGCGGTTCATCCTGTTTCTGGGGCAGCAGGTTCTGCCACCAGGCGACGATGTCCCGCCAGATTTGCTTGAGCGCTTCCCAGAGCTGCCTCCCCCATTTCCAGAGAGCGAAGAGGATGCCGGCCAGCATGAGGCCATACACGATCCATTTCAGCCAGTCGAATGAAGAGGGTGTCGGTGGCGTGGTCAATTGCTGTGGCGGAGGAGGCGGGGCTGAGCTGCCACCGTTGTTGGTGTCCTGCTGTTGCTGGTTAGCATTTCGTTGTTCCTGGTTGCCTTGCTTATCTTTCTCAGGATCGTTTCCACCGTCCTTGCCCTGGCCTTTGTCGTTCTCGTTCTCGTTCTTCTCGTTGCCTTTGCCCGATTGGTCTTTGCCGTTCTCCCCGTCCTTTCCAGGTTCTTTACCGGAGCCTTTCTGATTGTCACCCTGTTTGCCTTGGCCCTTGCTATTCGTCTTCTGATTGCCTCCGTTGCCCTGGCCTTGCTTGCCATCCTGGCTGCCTTCGCCCTGTTGATTGTCGGGGCTGTTCTTGCCTTCGTTCGATTTCGACGAACCCTGATTGCCTTGCTTGCCCTGGCTGCCTCCCTGCTTGCCTTGCCCCTGACTGCCATCCTTCTGCCCAGACTGTCCCGGCTGGCCGTTCTTGTCGGGAGCGCCCCCGGCTTGATTGCCTTGCTGGTTCTGTTGCTTGCCGGCCTTGTTCTTCCCTTGCTTGTTGCCTTGTCCCTTGAACTGGTCGGGCTGATTCTTGTTCTGAGGCCCCGTGCCGGGCTCGTCACTCTTGCCGCTGCTGCCTTCGAAGAAGTGAGTCTTGTTGGCGTCACGTTCCTTGGACGTGGCCCAGCCCAAGAGTTGCGAAACGTGGTACTCTGCTTCAGGTCGGGGCAGCAGCACCGCGCTCAAGACCATCAGAGTCAGGATCATCGCAGCGCCCAACCCGAGCCAGAGGGCAGTCATGGAAGCGGGCATCTGCAACCGTCGGCCACGAAGATAACGGCGAAGACCAAGGAAGCTGGTGGTGAGCAACATCCCCAGGCCGCAGCCGACGTAGATCGTGAGCATCCAGAAAGCGTAACGCCGGCCTTCGATGTTGCTGGCGGGGATCATCGCCTGGCCGACGCCAAACAGGGGCAAGGCAGCGAGCGAGAAGTAGACCACCATCAAGCCCGGTTTCTTCTTCCGCTGTTCTTCTTTGCGGTCTTCCTGATAGCGGTCAAACCAGTCAGCTGATTTGGTTTTGCGAGGGGCGTCTTCCTGAACGGGAACAGCTTGGGCATCGAGCAGCCCGCCACCATCGTCTTCTTCCTCATCATCCCAGGTCGAATCCTGAGTGAGCTTGTGAGCGCTCCACCAGATGATCGACATCAGACTGAAGGGAATGATCCAGCCAAACCCTCCGAGGGCGGTTCTGGGGATTTCGACAAACCGCACCATGGCCATTCCTGCGGCAATGGCCATGGCAATGCCATAGAGACCGGCACGTTCGGATATGTCACCCCGCATGGAGATGCGGGCGATGAGCACGGTGCCGACGATGAAGAAGAACAGAATCCACTTCATCTGCCCCATGAAGGCCCCGGAGTAGGCCAGTTCCAGCAGGAAGAAGCAGAGCGAAACGAGCAAACCAATGAGCAGGCACGGCATCACGCCGCCGACCACATAGTCTGCCAGGGTTTTATCGAGACGCTTGGCCATATATTCTATTGTGACGGATGGGGCGATGGATTGCTAGGCAGATAGAGCGTAACATCGATAAGATTGTTGGATAGTCTGAAAACGCGAAATACGAAGGTGTGAGTGATGTCCTTTTACAGTTCGCTCTTATTCGTAAGGGAATCTCGGCCTCCAGTTGTTGCTGTTTCAGCATTGAGCCCTTTTCTTGAAGAAGCGATACGCCTGGTTGGAACTTCGGATGAGAATGATCTTCTCAGCTGTTCTTTGAAATATGGCGACAGAATCGATTCTGATGATAGCGGCACAGAAGTGCGAGAATATGTGAATGATGGTGTTTTTAAGATGCAAGAAATCGAATGGGATGATGAAGAGAGTTTCCCAACCTGTGCCTCGTTGATTGAAAGATTACAAAGTAAACAGCGAACATTGTATAGAGCTTATTTCAGTTTAGGCTCGCTGAAGGATGGCATTATTGGCACCTTATCTCGTGATGCTTGTGAAGAGAATGATCGATGGCTGAGTTTGACCGATCTCTCCTTTCGCATCGAGCCGATGACTACCTATGGATTGGGAAGCACATACGAGGCTTCGGTGGGTTGGATGGGCTTTGCGTTCTCCGGGTATGGCTATTATTACCCCTGGACTTATCGGGATGCACGTCTCAAAGCTGAACAACTCGAATCGGTTCAGCGTTTGATGAGGTGGTGTCGAGAAACGTGGCCGGTTGCGACTCAGGCTATTCCTTCTGAAATGAAGGAATTACGCTCGAATCTACGAGAACAGAATCTATGGCTTTATGATCAACTCGACCTTCCGCCTGACTGGCGCTGGTATGTTGCAGAATCAGGTTGATGATAAATCCTTCGGCAATCGTCCTGCCCGTACATTATCGTAACACGCCAACATGCAGAACCGGCGTATCGAAGCGGGGAAGCCGACAGCGGTGAAATGGGGATGTCCCGTCGCCGGATAGGGTCCGCCATGGTTCATCGCCGGGCTGACCATCACTCCCGTGGGCATTTTGTCATTGAGCAGTCTGCCGACCTTGTTGCGAAGGATCGGCTCGAGTTCACCATAGACTTTATCTTCGTTGCCGGCCGTGTGGCTGTAGATGCTGCCGACCAGTTGGCCTTCGAGCTTGCTGAGGGCGTTTTTGAGTTCAGCAACGTCTTTACAGACGATGGCAAGGGTAGCGTTGCCGAAGGCCTCCCGTTGAAAGCCGAGGGGATTGGCGAGGAACTTGCTGCCCGTGGCACGCAGCAAAGTGTGTTGATGGCTGAAGCCGGTGCCACCACCAGGCTGGCCGCCGATCAGCAATTCGGCACCGGCCTTTCGCAAGTCTTCGATGCTCGTGTGCAGGTTATCTCGAACGCACTGGGTCAGAAGCGTTCCCACGGGTGCAGCGCGATACTTCTCTACCATGCCGTTGATGAAAGCATCAGTGCCTGGCCCGGCGATGAAGAACAACAGGCCGGGATTGGTACAGAACTGCCCCATGCCCAACAGGCAGGAGCCGGCCACATCGTCCAACAGTACTTGAGGCCGTTCTTCGATGGCACCAGGCAGCATGATCACCGGATTGAGCGACCCCATTTCGAGGAAGATCGGCTTGCCATGCTCATCAGCGACTCTCTTCAGCGACAACCCGGCGCTACGAGAACCCGTAAAGCCCACGGATTGTATCCTTGGGTCTGCAACCAGCTTAAGCCCATCCTCAGGAGCTAAATGATAGACCATCTGAATCGTACCCTCAGGAAGGCCCGCCTCGACCGCAGCATGGTGAGCCTGTTCAGCCAGCAATTGCGTCGTCTTCGGATGAGCCGGGTGCCCCTTGGCAATCACTGGGCAACCCGCAGCAATGGCTGAAGCAAAGTCGCCACCCGCAACACTGTTGTAAGCAAAAGGGAAATTGTTAGGGCCAATCGTCAGTACCGGTCCAAGCGGGATGTAGCACGAACGGATGTTGCGGGGTGCGTCTATGGTCGGCAGCGCCCAATTGTGTAGTCGCAAGGCACCAGCCGCCTGTCGAAGCTGATCGACGGTACGAGGCAACTCAGTGCTGTTCAGCCGAGGTTCGACAGGCAACCCGGTTTCGAGGGTAGCGACTTCAACCAGTTCCTTTCGAGCCGCTTCAATACGGGTGGCATACTTATCGAGGAAATCCGCCCGAACGCTATCGGGCAATTGACGGAGTTGCTCGAACGCTTTCTCAGCCGCTGACAGTGCGATTTCCAGATCTGCCCACGGACTGATCGGAAACAACGTGGGCAACGGCTCCATCGTCTTGGGGTTGATGCCCTGAAACGAGGTGACGCCCCGGGAAGCTTGCCAGGTGCCGTCGAGGAGAATGGGTGCGAAGGGCATGGAGATAGCTCAGTGATGAATCGCAATCGGGCTAAGGATGTGATCTATTCTATGGATCGAGCAAGACTGCAAAACATGAACCGCCCAGTCAATGGTTAACATTAACTGGGCGGTCGGTTATTGATGCCGAGGATACTACTTCACAATCTTCTTCAGTTCCTCGTCAAGCGTTGCCACATCCAAGGTACGGCTGGTGATCTTGCCGCTGGCATCCTGAAGAAACATGCCGGGGAAGATGCCGAGTCCATAGTGGATGGCTGCGGGGCTTTCGAAGCTGCCTGGGCTATGCAGGTGCAGAGCAGGGGGCAGAGTGTCGGTGTTCTTCTGGAAGAAGGCCTGGACATCGGCGAGCTTGTCGTCGATGTTGACAGCTACCAGAACGACTCCCTTTGCAGTAAACGGAGCCATTATCTGTTTCATCTTGGCAAAGTCTGCGGCAGCGGTGTTGCACCAGGTAGCCCAATAGTAGACGACTACCGTACGGCCTTGCAGAGTGGCAGGATTAAACGCGGGGCCATTAAGGACTTGAGCATTAACGCCAATCGTCCACGTCTGGCCCAGCGAAGTCAAACGGCGGACTGCACCGGTGGACTTCTGAGCAAACTTGGAATCGGCATACTTGGTGACGACCGTTTCATACCACTTGCGGGCTTCGGCCTCCTTGTTGAGCATTTCATAGATTTCGCCGATGCGGTGCATCGCTTCGGGGGTATCGGAACCCTGGGGGTAAGCGCTGACAAACGCAGAGAGCTTCCCGGCAAAGGCTTCCTGGGCCTTGAGGTGATCCTCAGCCTTCTTGATGGCTGCCATCAGGTTGTTGTTCTCAATGTTCAGCACCCGGTACTGAGCGTAGCTGGCAATCTCGCTTCCCGGATACTGCTTGGCCACCTGATTAGAATAGGTCTGAAAAGTGACGAAGTTGGAATTGTCATTGGCGGCGCTGGCAGCAACAGTAGCGGACAAACTATCGATCAACTGTTTGAACCATGTTTCCCGATCCTTTTCCGGGCTGACGGCGACGATACGGCTGATCAACTCTGCACGGGCCTTGTGATACGTCACCATGGTGGGATTCGGGCCGTTGCCTGCGTCCTGCGGAGCCTTGGCATCGAGATCTGCCAGTTCCTTCAGGGCCTTTTGCAGCGGGCCATCTTCAACCGCTGCTGGGGTTTGTGGCGTATTGCCCGCCATCAGGCTTTGGCCGGGGGTCGTCTCCAGCGTGGTAGGCGCATCCTTGAGCTTCCAGGTATCGCCTACCTGAATCATGTCACCCAACTGAATGTATTCAGTCTTGGTATTGGTTTCGCACAGCACCATGGCCCGAGCATGGATTACGACATCCTGCTTCCAGCCGGTGGTATCGGCGCTCAGTCGGCTGGGCGTGCCGGTTTCGACATGCAGCCACTTGGTTGTATCGTTGAGGTTCAACTTGGCTGCTGCCTGGGCGAACTGGCCGGAGACATTCTTCAGCCCGGTCTTGATGCGTTCGACTTCGGTGGCAGCGACACCGATGGTGCGAAGGTCGTCATCGTTGACGAGAAGTGCCGCATAGCGGTTGAAATCCTTGGTAGCGACAGCTTTCATGGCTTCCTGGGTCATCTCTTCCAGGGAGATAGCTACCCAGCTATCGATCACGCCATTGCCTGCTTTGGAAACGCCGATCTTGGAACCACCGGTGTTCAGCCACTGGAAGCGGTCGGGCTTGCCTGCGAACTTGGTGTCCACTTCTCGGTAGACTTCCATGCCATCCTTATAGTAGCTGAAGACATCGGGGAACTTGTCGCCGTTGGTATCGACGAAGCGACGCAGGATCGTACCCTTGGCATCTTTCAGAACCCACACGCTCTGGCCAGGCTTGGCATTGGGGTCGCCGGCAACGGTGCAGGTCGCAGCTTCCGCATCGGTCGGCATCGCTACCACGACACCTTTTTGGCTGGGCTGCCAGCGAAGGATCTGAGCCACTGCTTCGGGAGGAGCTGCCTGTGTCGCTGCCAGCCCGACGATGCTGATTACCGCGGAACTCAGAACAATGTTTCGTACCCAACGCATCATTCCCATGGGTGTATCTCCCTGCAACCTGGCTTCGGAACAGCGCATCGACGACGAACCGATTCGCCTGACGATGGTCTACTTCATCTATCGGCAGGGAAAGATGGTGCTACGACCGTTGAGGACGTTAAAGTCGATGAAGTGGATGTTAAGGCAGGGGAAGTTTGAGGATTAGGAGTACTTCTCTCAAGTCGGTGTTTCTTTTATGCCGATAACAGGACTAAGCATCGGTGCATGCTGTTGGGTTGGGATATTTCACGATTTCTGCTGTCAAGGAAGACTGCCATGCGATGTCATTCATTTAGTCTGGTTGTTGAAGCTCTTGAGGCTCGTGATGTTCCTTCTTCGTTCTTTCAGTCCAAGCTATTCTTAGCACATCTGCATCAAGTTCATGCAGCGGCTGGCGTTCAGAAGAGCGTGTTACCGATCTCAGCAGGGCCTCTGAAACTGCAACCAGCAGTAGATTCCAGCCTGCCGGTAGTGGTAGGATCCCAGGTTCAGGTGGGAGAGAATCTCACGGACGCAGTGAAAGTGCAACCAGCAATAGATTCCAATCTTCCGGTTGTAGTAGGAACTCAGGTTCAGGTGGCAGAGAGCCTAATAGCGCCGGTGAAAATTCAACCAGCAGTAGATTCTAACCTTCCGGTAGTGGTAGGGCCCCAGGTTCAGGTGGGAGAGAGTCTCACGGACGCAGTGAAAGTGCAACCAGCAGTAGATTCCAATCTTCCGGTAGTGGTAGGCCCCCAGGTTCAGGTGGGAGAGAGTCTCACGGAAGCAGTGAAAGTGTAATCAGGAACAGAGTTCAATCCAACGTTCAAAGTGATGAGATCGTCGACCAGCTCAGCGAACAGAAGTGTCTGGAATTTACTTGCGAGAGGTTCAGTATCCTCGACGTGATTCGAACACGTAACCTCTGCCTTCGGAGGGCAGCGCTCTATCCAGTTGAGCTACGAGGACTTGTTGCCTTCAAGTATACGCTTCAGCCATGCTAACGCCAGTCTTTATTCATTTGCCGAAAGAATGGATGTAACCCTGCGGGAGCAGCTTCCTGGCCGTCCGATGATCGATCAGCAGTATATCCTTCTCAGTAGTGAACCGTCCGATATGAGTGAGGTTCACGCCAACTACTTGAAGCGGTTGGTCGGAAAGTAGTCGCTGGGCATCCTGATCACTGAGGGCGAAGAGAAGTTCGAAGTCTTCTCCATCGCCCAACGCGTGATCCAGGGGTGATTTGCTATCGTTCATCCGATGGGCAGCCTCGCTGATGGGCACCCTCTCGGCCCACACTTCCGCACCACATCCACTTTCCTGGCAAAGGTGATGCAAATCGGCAGCCAGGCCATCGCTGATGTCGATCATGGCATGGAGTTCAACCAACTGATGCAGTTGCTGGGCTTCCTTGATTCGTGGCGTGAAGTCGAGATGATGGCCAAGGATGCTGCCACCGAGTGAGCCGGTGACGAGCAGGGCATCGCCTGGTTTGGCTCCGGAGCGTTTGACTGCTTCCGTCCCCGTCGGTTCGCCGAAGAGGGTGACATTGATGGTAATCGGCCCGTTCCAGGCGTTGGTATCGCCGCCGACGATGGCGGTATCGAACCGAGTCGCCTGGGCCTGTAGATTTTGGTAGAAGGCTTCCGCCCAGATTTGCGACAGATCGCGGGGCAGGCCGAGGCTGACAACTGCTGCAACCGGCTTTCCCGCCATCGCTGCCATGTCGCTGAGATTCACGCTCATCGCCTTTTTGCCGATGCGTTCAGGCCCTGCTTCACGCAGGAAGCAACTGCCTTCCAATAACATGTCTGTCGTCACCAGCATCGAACGCTGGTCTGGCCAGGCGACTTCAGCACAGTCATCGCCGACACCAAGCAGCACCCGTGGATTCTGACGGGTCTGCTTACGCAGCCATTGAATGTATTCAAGTTCAGCCATGCTATTGTGATAGCAAGTAACTCCTCCCCTTACCAAGGGGAGGTTGGGTGGGGGTCTTTCTGGTGCAAGAACAACCCCCTCTAACTCCCCCCTTGGTTTGGTAAGGGGGAGAACTCATTCACGCTGCCTTCGTTAATGGCCCCGGCAGGGCAAGGTACCCATTCGATCGACTCAGTTTCATACCGTTCTCGATCTTCTTGACGAGATGGCCCAGTTGATCGAGCTGCATGACCTGCTCCGCGGAATCACGCCCCTGGAGGATGAGTTTCTCCAGTTTTTGGGCTGCTTCGCTGAGCACCGGGTAGCCATAGAGCTTGCTGCCATCAGTGAGTGCGTGCGACAGCCGGGCCAAACGGGCGAGATCAGCCACCTGTAGCGCTGCCCTCATGTCAGCCAGATGGCTCGGCAGCTTGGCGACGTAGTTGCGGATGAGGTTGAGGAAGTCTCGATCAGCATGGAAGTCTGAGGTCAAACTGTCTGACGAGTGCTGAGCCATCTCCATCTTCCGGGAGAGGAATCCCGCCAGCGTATGCCGCCAGACGGCTGGCACGATGGGGCTGGGCAACAGGTTATCGCCACCCGCAGCCAGGAACTCTTCCCGTTGAGTAGGAAGAAAAGGTGTGCCCACACCGAAGATCGCCCCGCGATAAAAGTGGGATCGCAGCATTTGAGCCGCTTTGACGAACGAGACATCTCGCTTGCCGGCATCCCAGAGAACGACATCGAACCAGTCTTCCTTGATGCGGTTGATCGCCTGCTCAGCATCGTTGACGACTTCGCAGCGCAATCCCATCCGTTCAAGCTGATAGGTAGTGACACGCTGTTGTTCCTGTCCATCCATTACGATCAGAGCCTGACCACGCAGCGGTTGATCCCATTCAACATCGGGCAGCGGTTCCTTATGGAAGCGGAGCCGTTCCATCGGGACGAGGTTGAGCATCTCCGAAGCGGTGACCGGCACCACGAGGCTGCGCCGGCCAGGCTGCTCGTCGAGAAGCTCGCCGCCAATCGCCTGCGACTGACGACGGGTGATCGCCTGCCTGAACTCCGTCGCCATCGTCGAGGCGGGTAGCTTACTGGTTTGTTCGACCTCGCCGGCCACGATATCGATCCGCAGCTTGCCGGTGGAGGTTGAACCAGCCTTTTGTTGTTCCATGCCGACGTTGATGATGACAGACCCCGACTGGCTGGCTCGAATCGATTGACTCACCAGATGTTGCAGGATCGCCGTCAGCCGAGTTGCATCGGTGGTGATAATGGCAGGCATCGCCCCCAGTGGTTGCAGCGACAGGGCCAGGCCCTTCTCTTCAGCGCTGGGCCGTTGCTGGGAGACAACCTGCTGGACGATCTGCCAGGGCGAACAGGCTGCTTTGACGATCGGAGCCTGGCCCGCTTCGAGTTGAGCAAAGTCACATGCCTGTTCCAGCAGTCGGCGAACATAGCGACCATGCTGCAGGATGCCGACGAGAGCCTGCCGACGCATCTCCTGATCGGCGCTGGCATCGAGCAAAGCATCGGCATGTTGAATGAGGTTGGTTAGGGGTGGCTCGAGTGTTTGAGCCAATCCGCCGAAGAACCGCGCTCCCCCCTGCTGATCGGTATTCATCGGCACAGTTACTTCTTTAACCAATTCGATGGGCCGGGCGGCGATCGAATAGCCATCGAGAGTCTGTTGTTCCATCATGGGAGTCAGTGTGATCTGGTAGCTGGTGCCGCCGAGCTTGCACTCACCGGCCCAGGGCTTCCTGTTCCTTAGCACTGTGTCGGTCATCACCTGCTTCCACAGCGGATGATCGCCGGGCTGGTTGCGGGCGTTGCCACGCAGCTTGCGGCCTGGTTCGTTCTCGAAGAGTATCTCGCCGTTCGGATCGAAGATGACGACAGCGTCGGTAAATCCACGCAGGGCAGCGGTCAGTTGAGCGACACTGTGGGCTTCCTGTTCCCAGGCTGATTGAGCTTCGTCGGCATCCTGCTGGGCCTTCTCCAATTGAGCTTCAGTCTGTTTCAGCTGTTTCTCGGCGGCATTCCAGTGTGTCTCTGCTGCGAGTCGTTCGGTTTCTGCAGCCTTCAGCTTCTGCTCAGTCTTAAGCAATTGACTACGAGCTGTCTCGCCGGCTGCTTCGGCCACATTGAGCTTGATCTCCAGGTCGGTGACGCGATCCGAATCGGGTTTGACCGTTTGCAGTTTCTTGAGTTCAACTTCGGTTTCATCCAGCAACTGTGCCATGGTATCGTACTCGGCTTGAGCGGTATCGAGTAGTTTTTGATAACGCTCTGCTTCCGCCTTCCAGTGGATAACCTGCGGCGAATTGCCTGAAGATGATTGCTCATGAAGGGCCAAGGCGTTTCGAGCCTCTTCCCATTGGCTGCGCAGGTGATGATGCACCTTGCGATTGGTCTCTTCCATATTGATCAGTTCGCTCTGTAACTGTTGGGCACGTTCACGGTGTTGATGCGATTCCTGGGTAATGGCGTCGCTTTCGGCTTCAGCCAACTGCCAGCGGAGGAACAGGCTCAGAACTGCCCCGGTAGTGCGGAGCAGCGATTGTACCTGGGTTGCATCGGAGAGGGTCACGCCATGAACGAGCAGCACCGCTTTGCCTTGCAGGCCGAGATCGAGTGGGCAGCCCCAGTGGGCGCCGCTCTGAATGATCGTGCCGGAACGCATCGCCTGATTCAACATCGGATCGTTGACTTCGGTTTCGACGCTGGTGCTCACCGCCAGTTGTGGTTGTTGATCCGGTTCGCTCACCCACAGCGTGGCGTGCTGGGCGTGCAGTTCGGCCACCACTCGTTGCAGCCACGCTTTACCCACGTCTTGCAGGGTGACATCGTTGGCCAGATGGGTGCTGGCTTCCTGAAGGAAGGGGAGATAGTCCGGCTGCGAGACAGTGGTTTGTTGCAATCGGTAAAGTTCTTCTTCCAACCGCTTCCTGGCTGATAAAGCCTGATCACGATCCGCCAGGGCGTTTCGCAGCGGGCCTTCCAGGTTGATGTCAAACACACTCTTCGACTTGGGCCGTCTCTTGGCGATGTTCTGAGTCTGCATCATGCGGGAATGAATGAACAGCGACAGCCCGGCGGTGCCCGCCCAGGGCAGTACGTAGCTGTGCCAGGCTCCCGGCGGGCAGCGCAGGGCGCAGGCTGACCATGCAGCCAGCGAGACGGTGAGGTAAACGAGCAACGATTCGGTCGTCGGGGCCAGGAGGGCATAGCCGATGATAAGGAGCAGTGCGAACGTGGTGTAGCTCAAATCCTGACTGACTACGAGTGTCAGCAATAGTTGCGCCGTCGGTACGGTGAAGAGCATCAAGAGAAGTAATGACGTGACAAGCTGAACTCTCGCCTGAGAAAAGAATGTCCATTGCCGTTGCCGCAGAACAACGGCTCCCAGCAATAAGACCACCGCCCCAGCAGTCGCCGACCAGGCGAGCAGCGTGCCCCCGGCGGCATCGAGTACGACATGGTACATCGCCGTCATGGCCAGGATGCCGGCGGCCAGCAACCAGGTAAAGACCATGAACCCCGACTGCAACGAATACCCTCGAACGCCAAGCGACCAGGAACTCGTCTCGGACTTGCCGAGATCGATGCCCAGATCATCCTCGGAGCGCAGTTGGGGATTGAACGGTATGAGCGGCTGATCTGCTGACATCATGGCATCCATGCCTTGGGTGTGCAGAGAAGGGGTGGATAAGTGCCGTAGTTTACTCAGAAATCAAGGAAGCTGTCGAGGGGGATTTTCAGGGGAGACAGTGTCCTGCACCTCTTTCGAGGGCCTATGTCATACTTCGTGCGGAGATCGTGCCACACTTCGCCGGTACTCCGGCGAGGTGTGGTTTCTGGGATGGGTGTCCTGTCACTGGTATTTCATTGTGGTGTAACGACAAGCGATTGAGGCAT
>DAOMFV010000060.1:0-30040 GCA_035430005.1 Gemmatales bacterium | reverse complement strand
TTGCCATTCAAAGTCTATGGTCATGTCGATGTGGATGCGTTTTACGCTTCAGCAGCGCAAGTTCGCAATCGTTTCCTGGTGGGCAAGCCTGTTGGGATCCTCTCCAACCAGGCTTACTTTGTCGTTGCCAAGAGTCTTGAGCTGAAGAAGTTTGGCGTCAAGACTGGCGAACCGCTGCCTGAAGCGATTGTGAAATGTCCGCACGCCATCTTCGTGAAGCGGGACTTCGCCTGGTATAACGCCCTCAGCAATCGATTTCATGCGTTCATGCGCATCCTTTCCCCTGAGTGCGAAGAGTACTCCGTCGATGAGTGCTTCTTCGTGATGCCGGAGTTTGAAGACGAAGCCACCTTTGCTCTCAAAGTGCGCGATGAGGTAAAACGCAACCTCGGTTTGCCGGTTACAGTCGGACTGGGGCGTTCTAAGACACTGGCCAAATTAATCTCCGAGACTGCCAAACCCTTCGGTGCAAGAACTATCCTCTCTGAACCCGAAGAACATGCGTTCCTGGCTACCATGCCGATCAGTGAAGTGGCTGGCATCGCCGGACGACGGATGCGTCGGCTGGCTCCTTACAACATCAAGACTTGTCTCGACTACATCCAAACCGATTGCCGTTTCATTCGACAATTACTCACGGTGGAAGGTGTGAAGTATTGGCATGAACTGCGAGGCGACTCGGTATCACCCATTCAGACCAAGCGTAAACGCTTTAAAATCCTCACTCGGGGCGGCTCGGTTGGCGTCGCTACCAGCAAGAAAGATCGTGCCTGGGGTTTCGTTGTCAAAAATCTGGAACGGCTCGTTGAAGAGTTGGAACACCACCAACTCAAAACAGGCCACGTTGAGTTCCACCTGCAATTGCGCAACTACGATTACCAGATGTTCTACCGCAATGCCAGGACTAACCTGGAGGCACCGACGGATCGTTTCGATATTTTGGTCGGTATCTTTGGCACCTTCTTCGAACGCTGTTACCAACCCGGCCTGCTCGTGTCCAGAATGCATCTCCTGGCGATGGCGCTACAGAAGGCTGCTGACGCACAGCGGGGCCTGTTCGATCCGCCGGAAGAGCCCGCAAGGACCCTGGCCGTCACGAAACGCACCATCAACAGCAAGGTCAGCCGATTCGCCATCCGTAGCGGAGCGACCCTTCCCCTCAAGGACTGGTACGACGATCCCGCCCTGGGTGTCGAAGCGGTCGCTCCTCAACGAACGGTCTATTAGTCATGTGCGATGCCATCTCTCTTTCGCTGCGAGAACTGCCCACACACTATCATGAGCATGCAGCTATTCAGGCGCGCCGAGTAGGCAGAGGCGGTGAGGAGGAAGTGCAGTTCTATTATGATCGTAAGCCCTATCCACCACTCTTACCCATTATCCTCAATGAACAATTCCGCATTGTTCGCTGGGGGAATCGACAGCGACGGAGCAAGGCACTGCCTGCCACCGGACGAATTGAGTTTCATGACGTCGAACAAGGCTGCTGGCAGAACATGGAGGCACAGGAAGTCGTGATCGTGGCCAACGCGGCATTGCATCGTGGTGTCTGGTTCCCCATTCTCGAAGGGATACGAGGGCTTTACGTCGAAGACGAACAGAGGATCCCCACAGTGTTTATGCTCATGGTCGCTCCTACCGATTACTATCACATTATGACCAAGAGCAAGACCATGCCCTTGATCATTGGCGAGGTGATTTGAGTCGGTTAGGATATCGCATTGAATACAGTATCATGATCTATCACTTGTA
Organism: Gemmatales bacterium; assembly: GCA_035430005.1. Taxonomy (GTDB): domain Bacteria; phylum Planctomycetota; class Planctomycetia; order Gemmatales; family HRBIN36; genus JAEUIE01. The sequence continues at coordinate 28,288 of DAOMFV010000060.1, read as the reverse complement.
GATAGTCTGGGAACCATCATGAAACCTCTGTTCGCCTCTGTCCTGCTCCTCGTCACCTTGTCAGCCATGGCTGATGAGAAACTCAAAAGCATCGCCTGCCGATCGGTTCACTTGGGTTACCCGAGCCAACCTGGCACCGTGTTCTATAACGAAGTAGCGATAGAGCAGACAGCTCCCGGCACCTACTTCATGGTCTGCGGCTGGGACAAGGGCTACTTCGGCATGCAGGAACTAGCCAACTCCAAGAAGCTCATTCTCTTCTCGGTATGGGATTCCAATCAGAACGATGCCAAGAACGTCCCCGATGAGAAACGCACCAAGCTGCTCTACAAAGATGATAAAGTCCGCATCGGCCGGTTCGGCGGCGAAGGCACCGGCGGACAATCGTTCTTCGATTACGACTGGAAACCCAGCATCACCTATCGCTTCATGGTCGTCAGCCGGGAAAACGGTGACCGCACTGAGTACACCGGCTATTTCTTCCATCCCGAAACCAATGCCTGGAAGAAACTGGTAACTTTCTCCACCTTCACAGGTGGCAAGCCCATGCGTGGATTTTACTCTTTCGTTGAAGACTTCAAACGAGATCGGGCCTCCACCACGAAAGTCAGACAGGCCCGCTTCGGCAAAGGCTGGATCAGGCTGGTCGATGGCAAATGGCAACCCATCGAACAGGCACGTTTCACAGCGGACAGCAACCCCATCGAAAATATTTATGCAGGCCTCAGCGGCAACGAGTTCATCCTCGCCACCGGCGGCAACAGCGCCATGAAGGATGTCAAACTGAAAGACACCATGAAATTCAAGCCTGCGGGACTTTCCCAGCCACCGAAGGATGTAGTCCAGGTGCTCGAATCCACGCAGTGACGAACATGAACTCGAACAAATCGCTCTCATTGTCTGGCTGGCAAGCCACTCGGCTGCACATTCGACGTGCCTTTTCCTGGCAACTCCATTCCGTCAATGTTACCGAGGGCGAACGAGCCAAACTGCTTAACCGAGGCGTCACCCACGATCCGCTTCATCGATATGCCGTCTGGCGGCGAAGCGTTCTTCTGGTCGTGCTGGTCCCTTCCCTGATTGACGGCATGCTGTCGACCATCAATCTCCTTTCTGGCGGTCGCGAAGGGTTAACAGATCTTGGCAAGCTTCTCACTATCATCAACACGGTGGTGATCTGGGCTTTGCCGATCAGCACTATCCTGGCCATTCGTTCCTGGACTTCTCTCCGCTCCTCGCAGCGCATCCTGATCATCGGCTGGATCCTTACCTTCATTCCGCCATTCCTTATCGCTCTGGTGCCAGCCGACCTCTGGTTCCATGCCCATCTCTCCCAGGATCAAGCTACTTCGCTGGATCGGGAGCATTCGATGCTGCAAACGCTCAATGGGCTGCATGTCACCCTGACCTTGCTGCCGACCGTATTGGCCATTCTTCCTGGTCTGATTCGTGCCTGCCTTCGGGTGAAAACCCTGCTGCCGGCAGCTACCCTGCCCGGCTGGTTCCTTGTCATGACCACGCCCTTCTACCTGTTGCTGGTGCTCGTCGCCCTGATTGCACTCAACAACCTTGCCGGCAGCCCGCTATTGGTTCTTGGCATGCTGTTCACCATGACCGGTTCGATGATCTATGTGTGGAAGAACGACCTCTTCATTCGACCGCTCTCCACTAGCGAAACGCCAGCCATCAACCGGGCACATCAACTGTCTCGAATCGCCGGCATGACAGGAGCCCTTCTTCTATTGGCCTACCTGTTCACCAAGAAGGTTTTCGGACTTCAACTGGTGGGGCTGCATGCCCAGACCTCTCTTGCCTGGCTATGGGAGAATCATCGTCAACTGCACCTGAAGCCGGAGCAAGCAGTCGCCTCGGCGCAATCGGTCTTCTGGATCGGCGAGGTCAGCCTGTTTCAACTGATCATGCAATACTGTGGCAGGACGTTGTTCATGACCACAGTCTTCGCTGATGCTTTGGTCCGCATGACCATGATCGCCTGGGATCAGACCAAACGATTCGATACAACCCCCGCCGCGATTGAATATTACGAAACGATGGAGGACATGAAGCGAGCGATCACCCAGAAGTGATCGCTCATTTCCGTTGTATTACTTGCGAAACTCCAACCCAGGATCGCTATCGTTACCGCCGATCATCTTGAACTTCAGTATGCCGTCGGTGGTAAGGTCCAGCGAAGCAAGCATCGATCCGCCCGAATCTGGCTGCAAAGCCAGCGTCGTTCCATCAATGTCGTAGATACCCTGCATCTTCTGGCTCTTGCCTCCTTCCACATAGGTCCATTGAAAGGTGCCATCCTTATCCAGTGCCATGTCAATGGTGCCTTTGTTAGCCTTGGTTTTCCAGGTACCTGCCAACTGATCCTTGGTATACTTGGGGCCTGAGTCATCTCTCTTGGGAGTGACATTCTCCGCAGTGGCATCCACTGGAGTCAACATACTCAGGAACTGCTGAGCCAATTGATCTTTCGGGTTCAACTCCGTGACTTTCTTGATCATGTTCAGGGCAGCCTGGTTGTAGCCGCCTGCTTGATAGAGGTAGTACAGCAGGAAGTAGCCCGCCGAGGAGGTCGGATCGGCTTCGACATACTCTTCCAAGGAACGCTGGCATCGAGTGTATTCATCGAGATTGGCATACAGGCTGTTCATGGTCGTCCAGTCCATGCCGGGCGTGACGGCCAGGACGCCGTAGAGTGCCTCCGCTGCCTGTTGATACTTGCCCATACTGAAGAGCGTCAGCCCTCGGAACTCGTGCATGATGGCATCTTTGGGCATCTTCTTGAGGGCCTTGTCGGTCAATGACAAAGCCTGTTGATAGTTATTCTCTTTGAACGCTGCTCGTGCCTGATCGAACGTCTTCAGCGCTTCGGCTTGTTCAGGAGATGGCGGAAGAGGTTCCGTACTTTCGGCGGATGAAGCTACATAGGAAGTATCAATGATGGGCTGTGAATAATCGTAAACCGCTGAGCTATCGCCGCCGCTGACATAGTAGGGATTTGAATAAGCAGAATAGCCCGACATGTAGGCCATCGTGTTGACTCCCCAGGCAGTCAAACCGAAGGCCGCCGCTACCGGATAGTTGTACCAGACACGATTCCACCACGAGCCGTAATAGCCTGGCCAATAACCATGATGCCAGTCATTGTGCCAGTTCCAATAGTTGCCATGCCAATCGTGCCAGTCATCATGATGATCCTGCCAGTGGTCGCGGGCCTGCTGCCAGTTGTCATAGTTCGGGCGATCATGCATCTTGTCGCCTAGATTCTGTTGCCAGTTGTTGAGTTTGTCTCGCTGACCCTGATCGAAGTTCGGGCGATTGGCAATATTTGGGCGATCACCGGCAACAGGCCGATTGCCGATGTTGGGACGATTGCCCAACCCTGGCAACTGAGCAGGTAAAGTGCTGGGCCGATTGTTGATCCCCGGAAGTTGTGCAGGTCGATTGGCTATGGCCGGTCGATCATTGTTGATGGTTGGTCGATTCGACGGCATCTGGATATTGCCAGGTCGAGCGCCTCCTGATAATCCGCCGGTGGGTATCGAGGGCCGCTGGCTGACCTGCGGACGCTGATTGATGGAAGGTGCATTGTAACTGGGGCCACGATTGACCGCACCACCGTTGAACCCACCACTACCGGATGAGCGAGACATGCCACCGCCAGAGTAACCTCCGCCACCACCTCTTCCACCGGAAAACCCGCCTCCACCGCCCCGTCCACCACCACCACCACCACCACCACCACGGCCGCCCCGCTGAGCAAGAACATCAGAAGCAAGGACAGTGATACTGACAACAGCTATGCCAATGAAAATGCGAAGTTTCATGATTTGTCTCAAGGTAGGCAAGATGGAATGAATAAGGACAATCATCTATTTTGGCTTCGGGCCAGGTGCCGCACGCACGATGGTGATGGCCAGGTCCGGCAGAGGATCGCCATCCTGAACCCGATCCTGCATGTTGATCTGGAAGCGGTCTTTGCTCTTCTTTTCGTAGATCGCCGTCGCAGAGGTCGCATCGCCATCTGAGCTGACGCCTGTCGATTTGATCGTCCAGCGATTGTTACCGCTCGACGTGACTCGTCCTTTGCTGAACCCACCTTGGTTATCGAACACCCACGATCGAATCTGCTTGAGCAGCGGATCCCAACCGAGGCGGTGCGTTCCTTTCAGCACGGTCTTGCCCTTGGCAGTGATCTTGAATTCACCCAGAAGGTAGTTGCCATCTTCTGACCATTTCCACGCAGTCTCAATCACATCGTCCGCGCCTTCATCGACCCAAGTCCCCACCAACCAATCGAGGCTTTTCAAATGTTCATGATGAGCCACGGCCAATTCATGGTTCGTTCGGATGCTGGCTATCTTCCAACCATCGGGTTGCTTGACGTGCAACATGACATACTTGCTCCGCTCGGCGGTAGCTTTCGGATCAGCGGTTGATTGGAAAGTGTAAGTCCCCTCTTCCACCAGGCAGGTGCTGCTGAGACGGCGAACGACGTCCATATCGACCACGATTTTCTGCTTCGGGTTGTTCTTGAACAACGTGGCAAAGGCCTCCTCAATTGCCTTCTTGCCATGCACGACATTGTCCACTCCGTCCACGAACTCCGCCTCGTCGGTGAAGAGCGCCCCCAAGGCGGCAGCGTCGTTGGTCTCGAAAGCCTTCCCATACTTGGTCGCCGTGCTCTTGATGGCTTCCAGATCAGAATCAGCCTTCACCGACTGCTGAGCTGCGGTCTGGGCAAGCAACAGGCACGACCCTAATAGAGCCATCACTATCAATCGCTGCTGTTTCATCCGCTGACTCCTCACAATCGTCCCATGCACAAGGCGTGAGACTCGCCTTTCAGCATACTTCAATTCGAGGTGAGGAGTATGCAGAATTCTTGAAAGAACTAAATGAAGTGAACTCCGCTAGTTCAAAGTCGTTTCCATCAAGACCAAAGTTGATTATTGTCCGCTTCTCGATGGCTTGATGAAGGGAAGCACTGTAAACTAACATTATTCACCTTTGAGATATTCATCTATGTCTGTCAAGAATCGTGAACGTCGACAACGTGCCGCTGAAACAGTAACGGAAACAACCAAAGTTAGCCGACTCTATTGGGTTGGGTTGTTTGCGCTCGGCATTGCCTCGTTCGGCGTAGTTTATGGAGCGACAAAGTTCTTCAACTCATCGGCAGATATCAACACTGCCGGCCCAGCCGCAAGAGGTCAGATCATCAAAAAGGACGGCATGGTGCTGATCCCCGCCGGTGAGTTCATCATGGGTACCGAAGGCCAGGCAGCTAACCGGAATGAACAACCTGCTCATCGAGTGAAAATCTCCTCGTTCTGGATGGATGAGAATGAAGTGACCAACGCTCAGTTCCGAAAGTTCGTCGAAGCGGCCAAGTATGTCACTACAGCTGAGAAGGCACCCGAATGGGAAGAACTAAAGCAGCAGTTGCCTCCCGGCACTCCGAAACCGCCGGCAGAGATGCTGGTCGCCGGATCAATGGTCTTTGTGCCAACCAAGCAACCTGTTCCCACCAACAACCCTGCCCTCTGGTGGAAGTGGACGCCCGGTGCTTGCTGGAATCACCCCGAAGGGCCTCAAAGCAATCTGGAAGGCCGTGAGAATCACCCCGTCGTTCACGTTTCCTGGTTCGATGCCACCGAATACGCCAAGTGGGCTGGCAAGCGGTTGCCTACCGAAGCAGAGTGGGAGTATGCCTCTCGAGGCGGGAAGTCTTCGCAAAAGTTCTCTTGGGGCAATGAAGGGCTCACCGATACTGATGGTACCAAGGCCAATATCTGGCAGGGCAATTTCCCCAATCAAAACACCAAAGTCGATGGCTGGGAACGCACTGCCCCAGTGAAAACATATCCCCCGAACGGATTTGAACTGTATGACATGGCCGGGAACGCGTGGGAATGGTGCAGTGACTGGTATCGGGCAGACGCCTACGCACAACGTGCGAATTCAAAAGTCATTGATAATCCAAAGGGGCCAACTGAGAGCCTCGATCCCAATGAGCCTTACGCCCCCAAGCGAGTCATACGGGGCGGCTCCTTTCTGTGCCATGTCACCTATTGCGAAAGTTATCGCAATGCCGCCCGGCGAGGGAATTCTCCCGATACTGGTATGTCTCACGTTGGTTTCCGATGCGTTCAAGATGCTACCAGATAGTATACCCGTACGATGGGAATGCCAGCAAAAGTAGCTCTATTGTGCATGAATTCGCTTGCTATTCAGCATAACTGGCGTAGGCTAGCACTGATTTCTATCACCTCGTTGATGATGGGCACCACCATGTTTAGATTTGCGGTCGTTTGCCTCGTGCTTGCAGGGATGTCTGTAAACTCCTGGGGGCAGGATTTAACCAAGCTTCTACAACGCATTCCCGGAAATGCCAATGTATTGACTGTCATCGATACCAAGGCCCTGATGAACTCCCAGCGGTCGTTGACCGATGGTTGGTCACAAAAACGCAATCTGGACTATCAGAGCGGCAAAATACCCTTCCCACCCGGTGTTAACTTCGTCGTCATTGCTTCTGAATACATTCCCGCCGAGCATCACAATGCCTGGCAGGTAACCTTGTTGGAGTTCCCTGGAAAAGTCGATGAATATAAAGTCGCCAAGATGGAAGGCTCCGATGTAGAACTCGTCGAAAACCTCTATGTTATTCCGTCTCGCCGCAACATGTACTTCGTCCAATTTGAACGGGAAAGCTGGGGCATCTTTGCGCCGGCCAACCGTCAGCAGATGATGCGCTGGATCAAGTTCGCCAAGTCCAACACAACGAATGCCGTGAGCCAGTACCTCACCAATGCCGTGATAGATGGTGGCTCGACTGGTCAAATCAACATCGCTATGGATCTAGCGGATACTCTGGATCGAGCCGAGATATTGAATCGCCTCCAGCAATCCAAGGTGATGGATAAGGACATTGATCGTGTCAAGTGGACGAACTTCATCAAAGGAATAAAAGGTCTGCGGTTATCGATGAATGTCACCAATTCTTTTGGAACAGAACTTCGACTCGACTTCAGCGAAGATGTCGCCCCGTACGCCAAGCAACTGCCCGGCTTCGTCATTGAAACCGTTGAACGTGCCGGTTATCACGTTGGTGATCTGTCTCAATGGCAACCCACCGTCAATGGCAAGACTCTGGTGATGAAAGGCGCCCTCGACAGCGACGATTTCAAAAAAGTTCTTTCACTGGTCATGCCCGCGACCATGGGACCTGACCAGGATGATCAACTTACCGGTCCCGCAGCCACCGCAGCCAATTCACAGCGATATTTCAAGGCTGTGAACAATTTGTTGACCGACCTTCGTGCTAAAAGCGACAGAATGGATCGGGACCGTGCCTGGACAGTCAATGCAAGCTGGTACGAGTACACCGTCCGAAAACTTGAACAACTTCCCATTGTGAATGTCGATCCGGCGCTTGTCGATTTCACCAACAATGCCGCTGCCCAACTCCGCATCTGTTCGCAATCGCTTCGCGGGGTGAACATCGATAATCTGGTCCTCGACACTGAAAAACGAAAGTCAGTGGGTTACGGATATAACAGCACCTACGGCAATGGCTGGGGTGGCTTTTATGGCGGCCAGTTCGATAATTATCAGGAAGTAACCACCGCTAAGGCTCAAACTGCAGCCGCGGGAGCCAAGTCTCGAAACGCCATCTGGACTCAGATCGGCGATGCCACCAGCGCCTTGCGAGCTGCATTGGCACAGAAGTACAATCTTGAATTCTAATTTGCCCGCCATTCAAGCAAGTCATCGGTTACATACCGATGGCTTGTTTCATTTTCACATTCACTGAGTTGTTAAGAGAGGCGGCAGCATGTCGAGAGCGTGCTCTGCCTTTCGCACCAGGTTAACACGCGCCGCGGAAATTGTTCTTAGCAGCGATTCTGGCAGAGCCATGAAGTCGTGAATCACCTTTTCCAAGTCAGCGGACTTTGCTTCTTCTGCTCGCAAAACATAAGGCCAACCGCAGCCAAATAATACTGAATGAAGCTTGGCGCCACCGCTGATTTGATCAATCCCCAATGCTGGGATGCCGCTGCATAAAGCTAACACGCCGCCGTGCATTCTTGTGCTAATGATAAGCCTGCAACGTTCAAACTCCTTAATAATCTGCCTGGTTCGATTGGGATCGTTGTTGAGTTTAGTATCGAGAATCTGCACCGGCAGTTTCGTTTTCAATGCGAGAGCGTTCGCCAGGTGATTTGCCTGATCGGCGAGACAGGCCTGCTTTCCATATTCGCTCTGCTGCCCGCGCAGGCATAAGCCGACATATTCGCCGTGCGTTGACTTGCCCGCTGCCTGCATCCAACTGGAAGGAAAAGCCGGCGCAATATCACCCCATGAAGGTATCACACCATCCCGAGAAATGACGGCGTCGAAGGGGTTCCAGTGTTTCGGAGAACTGATGGGAAGAATGCTGACGCCGATAGCGATTTTCTTACTGCGAGAGAACTTCTGAACCAAAGAGGTGAATTCCGCGAATGAACCAACGACAGGCCCGCAAACAAATACCAGATTGCTAACTGCTTTGGGCTCAACCTCTTTCCATGAGCGTGCAGGGATAGGGAATTCTGAGTATTGCGTTTTGCCTGCCAGAATAACCTTCTGATCTACGGAAAGAAGTTTATTGATGACGGCACAAACTGCCCACAGATCACCCAGTGTCTCGCCACCTTGATCAAAACTTCCCCACCAGCATACCAGTGTACTCATTGGAGGACTCGGCTCCTTGCCCTTGCGATACTTCATGAACGATTTACTTAATAAACAACGGCACGAGCATTTGACAAGACGGTAGCCGTTGTTCAAGACGTTCGCTTAGGTGGGTAAGAAAGACATTGGATTCGATTCAATGTAACCACATTTATAGAGTTGGCGTTTATGAGGCAATGCGTAACTTGAATTGCTTCTGCTGCCCAGTAATCCTCTCGAACAATTCGACATGTTTTTCCGCAATACGAGCCCAATCACATTGCCTGGCAACACGCAAGCCATTCTGGCCCACTTGAGTCGCCATCGAAGGGCTCTGCCAGACCATGTCCAGTATCTGCGCCAAGGCAGCAGGATTTTCCCGCGGGAAAACCCATCCTGTTTCATGATCTTCGACCAGCCCCTCAAGACCTGGAGCATCACTGGCAATCACAGGACACCCCACTGCAAAACCTTCCAGCAACACCATGGGATACGCTTCCCACTGACGCGATGGAATCACCATCGCATAGGCATTTTGCAGCAGCCACTGTTTAGTCATCCCTCTGACATTGCCCATGAAGGTAACAAAGGAAGATACTCCCAGTTCAACACTCAGGGCTTCGAGCGATTCTCGTTCTGCACCATCGCCACAGATGACAAAATGCGGTGATGGGGAATTGACCGGCATGGCAGCAAGCTGTTTCGCAGCGGCCCGCAGTAGAACATCCACGCCTTTCCTATTTGCCAATCGTCCTACAAACAAAACAAACTTCTTCGGTTGGAGATGTGCTGGAATCGTATCAGGACGTTTGACTGGATCCATCATGGAATCTGAGTGCACACCATTGCCAATTGAATGGATGGCACGAGGCGAGGCCCCCAGGTCAAGATACCCCTTTTCCGTAAAGGGTCCGATTGCTACGAGAGCATCCGCTTGCTGCACGGCAAATCGATGCCGGGCACGCAATCCCGGCTTCTTGAATCGCGGATTGTCCACACGAACATCGCCGCCATGACTGGTTATCACCACAGGCGGGCCGCCTCGCAACTTATGCTTCACTGCCAGATAGCCATTGGGGTAAACGTTGTGGCAATGGATGATATCGTACTTGAACTCACGATAGAGTCGCTTCAGCGCCAGTTCATACCAACTGACAAACCATCGTGTCGAAACAAAGCGTGGATGCCTTTCGATTCGATACGGAAATTCTTCGTCTCTTGCCTCTATTTCTCGAGGTGGCTCCGGGCTTAACATCACTACACTATGGCCCAGCTTTTGATATTGGCGTGCCAGCTCATCCACGACCATTTCCTGGCCGCCCAAGCACGGAAAGGCAGAGTTTGTATAAAGACAAATTTTCATTTATTCGAAGACAACCTTGATAACTGCTTGATGGAAAGAAACTCTATCGTCTTCATCGGAATTATGCCAGAGGGTCTTGAACATTGACTGTTTTTAATGTGTTTTCATTCAGTTCATGCCGAATTAGAGTACATTCCTCGGATGTCTAGTTTCATTACTAGGAACCAAACCTCATTCATACTTGAATGAGATAACACCCAGCAATTGAGCTTACTTCTCAGAAAAAATAGAGGGTATTTTCTCATGGACAACAAACAGATGATCATTATCGATCAGCCTATCACCTGCAAAGATGGGCAAGATTGGCTAGTTTCCACCAAGGTCCGTATTAATGAGCGTATTTTCGAACTCTGGTTCCGCTCCAACTCAGGGCCTTTGTCAGACGGTATTGAGTCTTTTGTCGCTGCCTGCCTGGTTCCTGCGATGAAATTGGGTTATGCCATCCAATCTCCTGGGCCGATCTCAGCTCATTGGCTCACAGGATTAACTGCATATCAACACACCATTCAGCAGTTTTTTCCTGAGCTAAGAATCATCCCTGTTCTGGGGGAAACAAAACAGTCGAATCAACCTCGTGCCAAAGGTGTCGGCAGCTTTTTCTCTTGTGGAGTCGATGCCTGCTATACTTTTCTCAAACATCACGATGAAATAACAGCAGGCATCCTCATCCATGGCTTCGATTATCTTCAGAATAAGGCATTAGCCAAAAACGCCGCTTCATCTCTGGCTCAACAGGCTACTGCCAAGCTGAACCGACCGCTGATCGAAGTGGAAACCAACATCCGCAGCCTGGGTGATGAATATGTTCCTTTTGACACACACTACCACGGTTCAGTACTGGCAAGCGTTGCGTTACTACTGTCACCACAATTAGGCACTGTCTATATTCCCTCAAGTTACCACTACGATGATCTATTCCCCTGGGCTTCGCATCCAGAACTAGACCCGCTTTGGAGCACAGAAGCAACTCAAATCCATCATGATGGCTGCGATGTCACTCGCTCACAAAAGGTGGATTGCGTGGCTCAAAACGATGCAGCGTTAAGCGTTCTGCGTGTTTGCTTCAAAGAGTACACGACCTCTGGTGCAGCATACAACTGTGGCATGTGTGAAAAATGTGTTCGCACCATGGTCGACTTGCGCATCGCCGGCGCGTTGGAACGATGCCCGACCTTTCGCCGATCACTTCGTTTGAAATCCATAGCACGGATCGATTTACGCCATGCAAAAAAAAACGTCAGCTTTTATAAAGGCAGCCTGAAGCAGGCTAAGCACAAAGGAAACGATCCGGCGCTTGAACAGGCCCTGGAGGAGTGCTTAAGTGGGATTCATTATCGTGGCATCGAAGGCTTTTTTCATGATGCCCGAAAGTTTGCGTATCGTGATGTATTACGCCCAATGATTCGGCCCATTGAACGAACTGTCCGAAAGATAAGTAGGAAAATCAACCCAGCAGCTAATAGCACTACGAATCAATGACGGGTACGCGACCCCTGCTTCATGAATCTCGGATTGTCAGCACAATCATCGCCACCATGTCGATGCAGTCATTATTTAGGGAAATCTCACATGACTAATAATCAAACGATCATCATCGACCAACCCGTAAGTAGCAGAGACGGGAAGGATTGGGTTGTTTCCACAAGGGTCCACATCAATCAACGGACCTTCAATCTCTGGTACCGATCCAATTCAGGACCTTTGGCGGACGGTATTGAATCTTTCATCGCAGCCAGCCTGTTACCAGCGATGAAATTGGGGTATGCCATCAAGTCCCCAGGGCCACTCTCAGATCATTGGCTTAAAGAATTGACTGCATATCAACACATATTTCAGCAGTGGTATCCCGAGTTGAAAGTCATTCCTATCCTGGCAGAAACGAAACCATCGACTCACATTCGTGGTAAAGGGGTAGCCAGCTTTTTCTCCTGTGGCGTCGATGCCTGTTACACTTTCTTAAAACATTACGATGAGATAACAACTGGCATCCTGGTCCACGGTTTCGATTATCAGCCAAACAATATTTTTGCGAAAAACGCCGTTTCCTCAATGGCTCAACGGGCTGCTGCCAGGCTGAACCGGCCGCTGATTGAGGTGGAGACCAATATCCGCAAGATGGGAGACGAGTATGTTCCTTTTGACACGCATTATCACGGTTCAGTGTTAGGAAGCGTAGCCTTATTATTGTCACCTCAACTAGGCACGGTTTATATTCCCGCAAGTTGCCACTACGATGATCTGTTTCCCTGGGCTACACATCCAGCGTTAGATCCTCATTGGAGCACAGATTCAACCCAAATTCATCATGATGGCTGTGATGTCACTCGCTCGCAAAAAGTGGATCGTGTCGCTCAAAGCGATGCAGCCTTGAACGTACTGCGCGTTTGCGTCAAAGAGTACACCACCTCTGGTACAGCCTATAACTGTGGTAAGTGTGAGAAATGTGTTCGCACTATGATGGACTTGCGAATCGCCGGTGCCCTGGAACGATGCCCCACGTTTCGCCGACCATTTCGCGTGAAGTCGCTGGCACGAGTCGACTTACGTCATGAGAAAAAAATTGCCGGCTTCTACGTCGGCAGCCTGAAGCAGGTTAAACAGAAAGGAACCGATCCGGAACTACAAAATGCTCTGGAGGATTGCTTAAATGGCGTTCACCACCGAGGCGTCGAAGGTATCTATCGAAGTGTCCGAAAGTTTGCATATCGTAGTGTGTTACGCCCAATGCTTCGGCCCATCGAACGAACAGTTCATCTCTTAAGCAGAAAAAGAAACCTGCCTTCCACTTGATGTCAGAATAGTGGAGGTTGCGACACCGATCTGCAATCCCGCAGACCAAACCCGTCTCTACTGTCGCAATCTACTTGACAACTTGCCCCTCTACTCGCCAACATCAATCAAATTATCTATCTCATCTTTGTAACTGTTCTCTCTCGAGAGTACTCAAGATGAAGACGACACGCCGTGATTTTGTCAGCACTGCATTGCTTGGATCACTTGCCTGCACCACCTCTTCCTGGGCTCGTTCAAGCAAGATCAAACTCAAGAAAGCGGTCAAGTTCGAGATGATCGATGGAAACACCATCCTCGAACGCTTTGAACTTGCAAAAAAGTGTGGTTTCCTGGGGGTTGAGGCTGATTCTCCCAGCAAACTGGATCGTGATGAGATGGTACGGGCCAGGGATAAAACAGGCATTCTGATTCATGGCGTCATCGATTCTATTCATTGGAATAAACGCCTTTCAGACCCGAACCCGGAGGTTCGTGCACAGGGGCTTGAAGCGCTCAAGAATGCTCTCAGAGATGCCAAGTACTTTGGCGCAGATACCTGCCTGCTTGTTCCAGGCGCCGTTCGCAACAAAGAAACCGAGAACTTTGATCAATGTTGGGAACGGTCCACCATTGAAGTCAAGAAGACGCTGCCCCTGGCTGAGAAGTTGGGCGTCAAAATTGCGATCGAAGTGGTTTGGAACGATTTCCTCACGACCCCAGAATTACTCATCAAGTATGTCGATCAGTTCAATTCGCCCTGGGTCGGCGCCTACTTTGATTGTTCCAACATGATCAAGTATGGCGTGCCACCAGCCGAATGGATACGCCGGCTTGGCAAACGAATGCTGAAATTCGATTTCAAAGGATACCATCTTGAGAAGAAGAAATGGGTGGGCATAGGTGAAGGTACGGAGAACTGGCCCGAGATCCTAAAAGCCTGCGAGGAAGTGGGCTACCACACATGGGCGACGGCTGAACTGGGCAGATGCAAAGAACCTGAACTGATGGAAATCAGCAGGAAGATGGACAAGATTCTGGAACTCAATTGATGACATAACCCTCGCTAGGGCTGCTTCAACCAGGCCAGCACGAGGGATGCTCCAATTAGGAGGGCTATGATCACCAGCATGATGACGCGAATCATTCCAGCTTCAGGACTTTCTAACGGATTGTACGGTCTATCATCCGTCATCAATGCCTTTAGATCAGCACGCTTGCAAAATGGGGCCAGCATTTCCAGAAGCATTGATGTGGAACTAATCCGCTTGTCTCGACGCAGTTCAAGCATTCTTATCAAGATGCGACGCAGACTGCTCTTGGTATCAGCGCGAATCGCCGTCACCGTTACATCGGGACGTTGTAGCCATTGATAAGCCACAGCATTGCCGGTCCGCCAATCTCGTGGAGCCTTCCCGGTCAGTAGAGTAAACAGTGTCCCTCCCAGGCTGTAAATGTCGGCACGGGCATCTACTGAACGACTGTCCTCCAGTTGCTCTGGAGCGATGTAATCGGGAGTACCCACTGCTTGATGGGCTACAGTGATATAGATATCCTGTTGGACATGTACCCCTTCCCAAATGCGAGCTAGTCCCCAATCAAGCAGTTTGACATTCCCGTTGGGTGTCACCATGATATTTGATGGTTTGATATCACGATGGATCACGTTTTGATTATGTGCATGCAGCAGACCAACCGCGACCTGATAGATAATTTCACAAGCATCGGGGACCCTTAGAATGCCCTTTCGAATGAGTAGACGATCAAGACTGATACCTTCCACGCACTCCATTACCAGATAGGGCATTTCTCCGGCCAAGTTAGCTTCGTACAAGGTCACCAGGTTGGGATGACTCAGCTTGGAGAGCAGTTCTACTTCACGCTTAAAACGTTGAAAGCTCTGCGAATCAATATTCTGTAATACCTTAATTGCAACAAACTGACCGTTACTCTGATCCACCGCACGATAGACCATCCCCATCGCACCGGAACCGAGCATACTGATAACGTTGAATCGAGGGTGATTCGCCAATATCAGGGGCAGTTCAGCCAGAGAAGCCCCTGGCTCCATGGACAAGATAGGTGTCGTGGTGGTATTAGCCGATTCTGCCAAGGCATTAAAAGTATCAGAGACCGAGTCACCATCGCTATTCATCCGCTGCAACTGGCCCTGACAATCAGTGCAGATTCGCAGGTGATTCCTAATCAAGGCCATGTCGACCTGATCAAGACGATTCGTTACAAACGAACGAAGCTGCTCACGATTAGGATGGGTCAGGTCTGCGAACATTGCCGTCATGGTTCATCCGAGAACATCTTGCTTTGAATAGCATAGCTTAGAATCGTTTGATGGATGGGAAAAGCCGGCAAAACCCTTATTGGTTTTGGCTGTTAAGCATATGGGCGAGAATAAGATCACATATTCGTATTAATTGCGCTGTTCAAAGCGTCAGATGCCCCTTGTCTCGGCACTCTTCATAAGTACATTAGTACACTAATAAAAATATTTATGTCCATTAAATTGGATTATTTATCAACGTGTACACTTGTTCCATTTCGATAGTCTTTGGTAGATTAGCCTGAGTCACTTACGAGGCCTTCGTATGTCTCTGCTCCGCTTCCTGTTTATCGATATGAACTCATATTTCGCTTCAGTGGAGCAACTGGACAATGCGGCCCTGCGCGGGAAGCCCATGGCTGTGGCCCCGGTAATGGCTGAGACCAGTTGCTGTATCGCCGCCAGTTACGAAGCAAAAAGGATGGGAGTCAAAACAGGTACCGGCATCCGTGATGCTCGCATTATTTGCCCTGAAATTATCATAGTTCAGGCAAATCCCAGGCGGTATGTTGAGGTTCACCACCAAATTGTCTCTGCCGTCGAAAAGGTTCTTCATGTGGACAAGGTGATGTCGATCGATGAGATGGCCTGCAAGCTGATTGGAGCCGAGCGTGATCCTAATACGGCGCGGAACCTGGCATTGGATGTCAAAGCAGCCATTCGACAGGCCCTGGGCGAATCTCTGCGCTGCTCGGTCGGCCTGGGACCAAACGTCCTGCTTGCCAAAGTCGCAGCCGATATGCAAAAACCTGATGGCTTGACGATGATCGAATCCTGTGAATTGCCGGGCAAACTCGAGACACTCCATCTGGAAGACCTGCCTGGCATCGGACCTCGAATGCGCAAACGACTGAATAAACAAGGAATACTCTCCATTCGACAGTTGTGTCAACTCACCCAGCGAGAATTATCTCAACTATGGGGAAGCACAGTCCTGGGCGGACGCTGGTACTATGCACTTCGAGGAGATGAAGTAACGGAGTTGCCTACCCGTCAGTCTTCAGTGGGGCACTCCCATGTTTTGCCTCCCCAGCTTCGCAGCGATCCAGACGCCTGGGCGATCCTGCAACGGATGCTTTACAAAGCTGCCATGCGCTTGAGGAACGATCAGTTGAAAGCAAAGTCGATCACCGTGCAACTCAGCTACCTTGGCCAGGAAGGGTGGGGATTGCGTCGGCGGATCGATCCTACTGCTGATACTCCCACACTGCTACGAATTTTGCATCAACTCTTCTGGAAGAAGCCTGCTGGAAAAATTCTTAAGGTGGGTGTCGTGCTGGGGGATGCAATCGATGCTCGGCAAGTACCTGAACATCTATTCCCACAGGATCGCAACCTCTTGGCACTATCCCATGCTATGGACCAAGTCAATCAACGGTTCGGCATTCAAGGCGTTTACTTTGGGGGACTTCATCAGGTCTTGCAGCGCGCCCCGATGCGCATCGCATTCAATCGCATACCAAATGTGAAACTGGAAGGTCTTAGTGAAGTGAATAACAGGCCATCACCTTCTGCCGCGCCGTTGCCTAAGCTGGGGAAATCCTGGGGGGGCCCTCCAGGCTCACCAGCTCAACAAAAGTAAAAAAGAACTATTGATGAACCGGTCGAAGGCGTGTGGATCACACTCGATTTCTGCTCTGTAATCGTAATCAAATCAACTCACTCCTTTTGGAATCTTCACAAAGCTCTATCGAAACCATTCGACCACCGTCGATGGATTGTAGAAGCAGGAAATGGGCTCTCTCAGAATGTGCAGGTTTTACAAAATGAGCTGCGTCACAGCTTGCCTGACCGGCAGTGTTTGCGCTATTTCTTTTGTCGTAACTACTGTGCAGGCTTGACACTAGGACGAAAGAAAAGATGTGCCAAGCCGGCAGATCGGCAGCTTGGCCTTCCGTTTGCGTCAAGAATAGAGTTGACTCTTTGTCTTGCACTCCAGGGATTGGGGCGATTCATGACTTTCCGTTACACCTTGGGCTGGATCAGCCTCGCCATTCTTACCGGTTGCTTGATTCCCAATTCAACCGCAAAGGCTGCCGAGTTTGTTACCGCCAATTTTGTCGTCACCGCGCCTAATCAACAGATCGCCAAAAAGGTTGGAGAATACGCTGAGCGATGGAGACGTGAAAAAGCGATGGAGTGGCTTGGCCGTGAGATGCCCAATTGGGGCATGAAGTGTCCGCTCCAGGTTACCGTTACCCCGAGTGGCTCCTCAGGTGAAACGACGTTCGCCTTCGATAACGGTGCTATCCTCGATCAACGCATGCAGGTTTCCGGCAGCTTGGAACGCATTCTCGATAGCGTGCTGCCTCATGAAGTAACTCACACAGTTTTTGCATACCGATTTCGGCAACCCCTGCCTCGCTGGGCTGATGAAGGCGGCTCAGTTCTCTCCGAGGACGATCACGAACGACAAAAGCATGATGACTTGATTCGTCGCTTCCTGGCGAAAGGTAATCAAGCCTATCGTTTACGTACTTTGATGACCATGATGAAATATCCCCATACCGGGGAAGACGTTATCACCCTCTATGCTGAAGGCTATTCAGTCGTTCGATTCCTGGTTGACTCGAGCAGCAAACCAGCGTTTCTCGACTTTCTGGCTGACGGTATTCAACCACAAATGGGTTGGGACAGGGCGTTGCAAAAGCACTACGGACTCAAAAATATCGAGCAACTTGAACAAGCATGGCTCAAATGGATGCTCTCGTGGAACTCATCCCAGGCACGCTTAAACGGCAAGTCCAATACACAACCCACCAGCAATCAAGTGGCTGCTAACACGCCTGCGAATCAAGCCCAGGCAGCCCGTGTAGATACTCGTAATCCAGGAAACAATGATGGCTCACAGCCCAAAGCCGCCTTGGGAACAGCAGTGGTGATTCGTGGATCGGAACCCGAAAGTAGTCAGCAAAATCGATCTACTTCTATGCCTCGTCAAGCTACTCAAGAGCGACCTTGGTCTCCGGTGGACGGCGCTCCCCCAACTCCAAGTTCCCCAGGCTGGAAACCCCTGCGTGCTTCCCTGGGAAGTGCCGTCCCAAATTAATTTTCACCTTTTCCAGCGTTACTCTTCCCAAACACATTCCACTTGCAACAATGTCAATGATGGGGCAACTCGTCGTAGTTACTATGGCAGGAAACCGGGGAAAGTTTGGTTTGTGAGTGGTGAATTGAGTGTTCCTAAGCTAAATTAGGTTAAGAACAGTGACACAATTAGCTTAGCGAGT
The DNA here is from genome assembly GCA_035430005.1 of Gemmatales bacterium. Taxonomy (GTDB): domain Bacteria; phylum Planctomycetota; class Planctomycetia; order Gemmatales; family HRBIN36; genus JAEUIE01. The sequence goes on along the minus strand of DAOMFV010000060.1, from coordinate 9,858 downwards.
TGCCCATGCAGCCCAAATTTCCACCGCCTCGTGGCCCCTTACCAGGCCCGTCTTATCAACCACCTTCAGCCCCTCCAATTCCTGTTCAGGGTCATGGTGCCGGAGAAGTCAATGCTGGTCACTCCAGCGGCCAGTTGCCCAATGTTAAGAGAGGTCTGCAAACATCAAATCAATTTCTGCGAACCCCTATTATTCGCTATTCGAGCGTGATGCGAGTAGGCAAACAACATCCTATGCGCATTAGTTTAACCGGTGCCAATGGCGATGCTGAGCCAGTCAAACCTCAATCACTCTCCGGAGGTTTTGATCCACCAATACTGGTTCAAGTGACCATTCCTGGCGCTTTGGTGACACCGACACACCAGATCATTCCACTTTCAGGGGGAGACGCCAACTTCATCGTTCAACCTATCTCATCGGGAAAACTGAAAGGTGCGAAAGTTGATTTTTTGGCGCAGGGACGAAAAATCAGCGAGATCCCATTGCCGATACGAGCCAATAAGGGAGAAATTGCGAAATTCCTTGTCGCTCTAGGCATTCTTATACCTCTATTGGTTTACTTTCTGCCAGAGTTAACTTTCAGAACTCAGTTATTTGATGACGCGGCTCGGCGTGGAGCAGATGCTCAGCAGATACTCCAAGATGTCTCGCCTACGGCAGATAGCACACCAGCGGGCAATTCTTCCAATTCCAAGAAGACTGGCTCGACCAGTAAGACCGGGGAGAAGACACCGGGAAAAGCCCAGGAGAAAAAATCAGAAAAAACTCCAGGTAAACCATCGGCGTTTGTGCAGCCTGAGGAGTTCTCCACTGAGCAATTGCCAGTGATTTTGGTAGGTTACCAAGTTCCCAGTGCAACGCCCGAAAAGGCCGCATCAGCGGAAGGGGAAAACTCTTTGAAGCCTTTCCAAATCTATCGCGAAGAAGATGCTATCTGGGCTTGGACCCGCAATAAACTTCGTCAAAACGGATATGCCACTAACAAAGTGATACCGTTGGATAACCCCAATCAGCTTTTGGCGTTCTTTACAATAGATCGCACCTATGAAATCACCGGAGAGCCCAAGCAAGAATTGTCTTCCAATCAAATCGCCGCCAAAGGACTTTACTATTTGGAGCCCATATTCCGTTGGTTCTATCGAATTTTTATTGATATCCCTCGGAAAAATCACTTTGAATTGTGGTACGCCTCGCTCTTCATTACATTGGGAATCATTGCCTGGGTGCTTACTAGCCCCAATCGCAAGAAGATCAAAGGATCGGTGATGGATATTCGATTGGCGAGCTAGATAATATAATCGACCATAAGAACAACCGGCAGCCTCACTGCCGGCTGTTCTCATGTTGCAGGCAAGTTGGATTCGATTCCCCACTGGCACCGGCCTACGACCTTCTATAATAATTCGATGAGTACCCCCAGCACTGAACGCGTCCTGATATTTGATTTCGGGTCACAGTACGTCCAATTAATAGCCCGGCGTGTGCGTGAACTGAATGTCTTTGCCCAAATCGTACGGGCTGATCTGTCGGCACAGCGTGTGAAAGAACTGAATCCCAAGGGAATCATCTTCTCCGGCAGCCCCTGTAGTGTTTACGATAAAGATGCTCCACACTGTGACCCCGCCCTCTACGCTTTGGGAATCCCCATTCTGGGCCTGTGCTATGGCATGCAATTATCCTGTCACCAGTTGGGCGGCCAGGTCAAGCCCGGTACTTCCCGCGAGTTCGGTAGAGCTCATCTGCACGTCAAACAAACAGATCACCCCCTACTTGCAGGTATGCCTGTAGAGACCACGGTCTGGATGAGCCACGGCGACCAGGTCATCGATGCCGGTGGCATGTTCATACCCCTGGCTTCCACCCCTACATGCCCCATCGCTGCGGTTCAACATCGCAGCAAGCCACTCTATGGACTCCAGTTCCATCCCGAAGTCAGCCACACTCCACTGGGCAGCATCCTGCTAAAGAACTTCCTTTTCCAGATATGTGGCTGCACTGGCCAATGGAAGATGTCATCGTTTGTGAAAGAAACGATCAGGGAACTCAAGAATCGCATCGGCCAAGATCGAGTAATCTGTGGGTTATCCGGGGGTGTCGATTCAGCTGTCACCGCAGCCCTGCTCATCAAAGCGGTTGGCCCCCAGGTCGCCTGTATTTTTGTTGACAACGGTATGTTGCGTTCAGGCGAATCAGAAGCGGTGAAGAATACGTTTCAGGATCATTTCCGTGCTGACCTTCATGTGGTGGATGCCGGCGATCGTTTTCTTTCAGCACTGGAAGGGGTGAATGATCCCCAGCAGAAACGCAAGATCATTGGCCATGTCTTCATTGATGTATTCAAGGCTGAAGCGTTTCGCATTCAAGGAGCCAAGTTCTTGGCTCAGGGCACACTCTACCCGGATGTGATCGAAAGCGGAGCCGCTGCAGACGGGCCTGCTGCCACCATTAAGACTCACCACAATGTCGGCGGGCTTCCGGCAGAACTTGGTTTTGAACTGATCGAGCCGTTGCGTGATTTATTCAAAGATGAAGTGCGCACGATGGGTGTAGATTTGGGCCTGACAGAAGCGATGGTCTGGCGTCACCCCTTTCCTGGGCCTGGCCTGGCAGTGCGGTGTCTCGGTACCATCACAGAAGACAAGCTCAATGTCCTCAGGAAAGCAGACATGATCTTTCTTGAAGAGCTTCACAAGGCTCATCTCTACCGCGAAGTCTCGCAGGCGTTTGCTGTACTCCTACCCGTGCAATCGGTGGGCGTAATGGGCGACTATCGAACCTACGACAATGTGATCGCCTTGCGAGCTGTGAAGACCGATGACTTCATGACCGCCGACTGGGCTCACTTACCCCATGAGTTTCTCAGCAAGGTCTCCACTCGAATCATCAATGAAGTGCGTGGCGTCAATCGCGTCGCCTACGACATCAGCAGCAAGCCGCCGGCAACGATTGAGTGGGAATAACCACCATGGACTACGGTTCCGTAGCAGCCTGGGCCAATGCACTGGTCGCCATCTTTGGATTGGGTGGAATCTTTTACCAGGCACGCAAGGCCCGACAGCTTAATTCCTCAAATCTTGTGTTGGCTCTCGAATCGAAGTTCGGCGAACCAAGCATGATCCTGGCACGTCGAGAGTTTGCGGAACGAATCAAGAATCATCTCACCACCGCTGAGAACGCCCTCACCGGTTATCATCCGGTACTGGCCTTCTACGATATGCTCGCTGCCCAAGTCAATCGAGGCGTGCTGGATGAAACGCTGATCTGGCATCGGTTCGGCTGGCGGGTCATTCGCTGCTGGCTGGCCATTGCCATCAACCCTACTCATCATCACGAATCATTGCCCGCTCCGGGAAGCCTTCTGGACCGACTGCGAATTCTCGAAGTGGAACCTACCTGCTACATCATGCTGCAGTGGCTGGGCAACCGTTTTGTCAAGCGAGATGTGCGCATCAACCGTAACGGCCAACCACTTTCACAAGAACAGCTTTACCACATGGTGATGCAGTACCACCGCCAGGAATCAGCGCTGGTGGTCGGGTATCATCAGTAAACTGATCACATGAGTTCACCTGCCCTCAGATCGTTGCCTTCGCTTTCACCACTTCAGGTGGTGTCAAAGTACGCCAATATCTGTAGGACTGCGCTCATCGAACGCCTGGCCTATCGAGGCGATTTCTTCTTCGGCACCATTCTCCGCTTTCTCCCTATGCTGACGACCATATTGTTATGGACAGCGATTTTCCGAGGATCGGGAAAAGACTCTCTTTCGGGCTTTCGATTCAACGAGATGATCGCCTACCTTCTGTTGGTTCATATCAGCAGGATGTTCTCCTCCATGCCCGGGCTGTCAACGGGTATCGCCCGTGACGTTCGCCAGGGCGATCTCAAGAAGTATCTAGTCCAGCCACTTGATATGATCGGTTGGTTGCTTGCCTATCGCATCGCTCACAAGATCGCCTACATCGTTACTGCTGTGCCACCTTATGCCGTGATCTTCGGCGTGGCTTACAGTTATTTCGATACTTTCCCCGGAGGCTGGCAGATTCCAGCCTATATCCTTGCTCTTTTCCTCGGGTTCTTCATCGGCTTCTTCTTTGAAGTCTGCATGGGCTGCATTGGTTTCTGGATGCTCGAAGTCTCGTCAATCCTCTACATCGCCCAGACTATCAACTTCTTTGTCTCTGGCCAAATGTTTCCCCTCGATCTGCTCCCGGGCGGCTGGGTTGAGTTTCTTAAAGCGTTACCCTTCCAGTATCTCGCCTACTTCCCCGCAATGGTGTTCTTGAACAAGATCACGGGAATGCAACTGGTTTACGGACTACTGGTAGGCTTAGGATGGGCACTCGGATGCTTCTTGATTGCTCGAGTATTGTACCAACGTGGACTGAAGCAATATAGCTCGTATGGCGGCTAATTTTATCTTCACCGGCAAGTAGTACTTTATCATCCAAGCTCGCCGATATCGCCGTTTCCCTCCTATCGCAACTTAATAATTACCAGCAACTTACGGCGACGAGATAACTTGAGTATTTGCATTTCCCACATCGTCTCAGAACCCCAAAAACATAGAATATTAGCTGCAATTCAGTGGATCGCACAAAGGGTACACAATGGCTGAAACGGCCCCCATCTCGAACGGTCAGACCTACGACGAAAGCAATATCCAAGTCCTCAAAAATGCCGCTCACATTCGGCAGAATCCGGGTATGTATATTGGCGGGTCGTCCGAAGCGGGCATGCATCACCTCTTCTACGAAGTCATTCATAATTCCATTGATGAAGCTATGGGAGGCTTCTGTAAGACTATTAGCACCACGATCCATGTAGACGGCAGTATCAGCATCGAAGATGATGGGCGTGGCATCCCGGTCAACATTCACCCTGAGTACAATCGCCCTACTCTTGAACTCGTCATGTGCGAAGTCGGGGCTGGGGGTAAGTTCAATAAAGACAGCTACAAGATCTCCGGCGGTCTGCACGGCATGGGTATCAAAGCTGTCAATGCTCTTTCCGAATGGACGACGGTACAGGTTCGCCGCAATGGCAAACTCTACCAGCAGAACTACGAACGGGGAGTGCCGATCACTCCAGTCAAAGAACTCGGACCTGCACAGGATACCGGAACCAAGATCACCTTCCGCCCCGATCCTGAGCCGCCCTTTTTTCCCGATTGCCACTTCAACTTTGACACGATCGAAAGCAGACTGCGCGAACTCGGTTTTCTCAATCCCGGTATTAAGATCAACGTCCGTGACGAACGAGTAGAAGGACGCAACGAAACTTTTTTCTCTGAAGGGGGCATTATCGATTACCTCACTTGGATCAACCGTACCGAAGACGGCCTCCATCCTCCCATCTTTGTGACCGACACCAAAGATAATGTCGAGGTCCAGGTCGCCCTGCAATACATCACCGAAGAAGCAGAGCGTATTCGTGGCTACTCCAACAACATTCACAACCCGGGCGGTGGCACACATATCTCCGGCCTTCGTACTGCCCTGACACGCACTATTGGCAGCTATGGCGGCAAGGCAGGCCTAGTCAAAGAATCGATCAATCTCCAGGGCGACGATTTCCGGGAAGGTTTGACCGCCATCGTCAACATCCGCGCACCGCATCCCCAGTACAACAACCAGGCTAAGGAAAAGCTGACTACCGCTGAGATCGAAGGCATCGTTTCCAGTGTAGTAAGCGAGAAACTCAGTCGCTTCCTCGAAGAAAACCCTGCCGTTGCAAAGAAGATTGTGCAGAAGGTTCTGCTCGCTGCCGAAGCCCGTGAAGCTGCCGCCAAGGCGCGCATGGCCATCCGTAAGACGAAGAACATCCTCAACAGCGGCGGCTTGCCCGGCAAGCTGATGGATTGCCGAAGCAAAAACCGGGACGAATGTGAAATCTTCCTCGTCGAAGGCGACTCGGCCGGCGGCTCCGCTGACGGTGGCCGAGACAGTTACTACCAGGCTGTCTTGCCTCTTCGAGGCAAGATTCTCAACGTCGAAAAGGCACGCATTGAAAAGATGCTGGGGAATGAGGAAATCTGCAACATCATAGCTGCCGTCGGAACAGATATCGGCATCGCTGAGGACACCGCCAAACGCAACTATGGGAAGATCATTCTTCTGACCGATGCTGATGTCGATGGCAGCCACATCCGCACTCTCATTCTGACGTTTCTCTTCCGCCAGATGCCCAAGATGATGTTTGAAGGCCACATCTATCTGGCTCAGCCTCCGCTCTATCGTGTCATTCAAAAGAAGAAGACACGATATGTGCAGACCAAGGAACTGATGGACAAGGAACTGCTGGACCTGGGCCTCAATGGCACCACCTTCACAGTCGTCGGCAAACCACCCTTATCGGGTGAACAACTAAAACCGCTGCTGAACGTCTTGAACTCGTTGGAGATGCCAGTCAACACGCTGGAGCGCAAAGGTGTTACATTGCCTCAACTGTTCAAGAACACTAAAGACGGCGTACTGCCCACCTGCCGTGTGTTTCATGGCGGCAAGGAGAGTTGGTTCAAGACGCTGGCCGAAGCCGAGACCCACATGCAGACCGAAGCTGCCGCCCGGCCCGATCTTCCTGCCGCTGAACTTCAGGAACTGCATGAGGTAAAAGCCATCACCAGGCACGTCGAGAAACTGAAGGACTTCGGCCTGGGTCTCGATTGCCTTATTACGCCACCCACCGTCGGTGGCATCGAACCCCCACCCCGCTACAGTCTGGAGAACGGCGACATCCAACGCTCGCTCACCGATCTGCGTTTCACTCTCGAAGAAATCCGCAAGTTCGGCGAGAAAGGCATGGCTATCACCCGATTCAAGGGATTGGGTGAGATGAACCCTGAAGAGCTGTGGGATACCACTCTTGACCCCGAAAAGCGGGTGTTGCTGAAAGTCAAACTCGAGGACGCCATCAAGGCTGACGAGATGTTCCGCATCCTCATGGGTGATAAAGTCGAACCCCGTCGCGAGTTCATCGAACGACATGCGCTGGAGGTAAGGAATCTGGATGTGTAGTGTGGTATAATTAGACGAGGAGCAATTGCCATGATCCAGCCTATTCAGTTTCCGAACCAGTATGATGTGATCCGTAAAGATGCCGAGCAGTTCCAAAAGCTCGACTCATATAGCAAAGCACGCATCATGAGTGATTTGATCCAGACGGGACTTCACATGATGGCGATTTCACCTAATTGGGAACGCAATCAGCAAATCATGAATGATCGTGAGCTCCAAGGACATTTGGCACACAGCAAGCTCTTCGCTCGTTTTGGGAACGCCAATGCAACAGATAGCTACCCAATTAAGTGAAGCTCTGCTTCACATCAAGAAGGTATTCGACACTCGCAAGGTGAAGTATTGCGTGATCGGCGGGTTTGCCGCTGGTTACCTCAGCACACCTCGATTCACCAAAGACATTAATTTTATTGTTCATTTGCCCCAACTCGTGCTTCCAGCTGTAATCGAAGATCTCATCGCTCTCGGCTTTGAATTAAATCTATTCCCCTCAATCAGGCGTTGGACATAAGAACACATGATTGTTTTTGAGTACCAGGGTTTCCGTGTCGATTGGCTTAAGCCAGCTCTTCCTCTTCATCAACATGTTGTCGATACTGCTATTGAAGGAGAATGGAACGGAGAAAAGATACAGTTTGCCACCATGGAAAGCCTGATACTGCTAAAACTCCTCGCTTTTCGCTCTCAGGACAAAGTCGATATCGAATCACTCATCGCCACCAAACGCACTGATTTGAACCTCGCCTACATCGACTCCGAATGGCAAACCATCGGCGAACTCACCGATCCGGCCATGGTCTGGTTCAAAGAACGCTATCAGCACATCACCAGCGGTGGCAGCTAGACTCCAGTTGACCCATCTTACCCCTCCGGGTATTCTTTGCGTTCCATTTGAACGTGAGGGATCACACGATGTGCAGGTTATGGACAAACGTTTCACTTTTGCTGATTCTCTGCCTCAGCTCTATCGCCGTCGCCCAGGAAAAGGCGACTCTCAAGAACGAGTACAAAGTCGGCGATGGCTGGCATGTCGCGCTCGACATGAAGCTTACTGGCAAGATCAAACTGCGTGATGGTGAAAAAGTCGTCGCTCTTGATCTGAAAGCAGTCGCCAAGCACGACTTTGAAGAACGTGTGCTGACCATCAGCGACGGCAAGCCCACCAGCATGGGCCGTTTTTATACCACTGCTAAGGCTGACATCACGCTGCAGGACAAGACCATCAGCAAGACACTCCGGAGCGACCGCCGATTCCAGACTGCCCTCATCGGCACCGACGGCCCTACCATTACCTACTCTCCAGTCGGCCCGCTTACCGATGAAGAACTTGAACTGACCGGCGAGCACCTCGATGTGCTGGCTATTCATGGCCTCTTGCCTGACAAGGAAGTCACTGTCGGCGATACGTGGGCCGTGCCTTTCAACGTCGCTCAGGCACTCGCAGGTGTGGATGCAGTCATCAAAACCAAGCTCGAATGCAAGTTCGAGAAGATCGAACGCAATCACGCCATCATTACTCTATCCGGAGATATTGAAGGCATCAGCAAGGGCTCAACTCTCAAGGCCACGCTGGCAGCAGGCCTGGTCTACAGCCTCGAAGGCAAGCACTTCACCGGCTGCACCTGGCGATATCGTGAAAACAAGGAGCAGGGCCCGCTCAATCCTGCTGCTGAAGTCGAATCAGAGATCAGCGTTACCTGGAAGCACAACCTGGCTGTTGTGGAAGTGACCGATGGCAAAGCAACGACGATCCCAGCCACACCGCCGCCGGCATTACTCATGCTGGAGTTCCGTGACGCCGCCAGCCGGTTTGCCTTCACCTACGAACGTGGCTGGGGTGTTGTTTCCAAGACCGAAAAGCAGGCCATCCTGCGTCTTCTAGATCGTGGCGAACTGATTGCCCAGATGAACCTGACTCCTTACCAGCAGGTGAAACCGGGCGAACACGTCACGCTGGACGAAGTCGAGAAACTCGTTCAGCAAGCGCCAGGATTCAAGCTCGACAAAGTCCTGGAGAAAACCAACGTTGATGCAGCCCCCGGCTTCTGGATCGGCAAAGTCTCCACGACCGGTGAAGCCAGCGAACTGCTGATGCAGCAAATTGTCTATGCCATCGCCGGGCCACGTGGCGATCAGGTGCTGCTCTCGTTCACCGTGGAAATCGAACATGCCGGCAAGCTGGCTGGGCGAGACTTGTCCCTGGTCAAAACTGTGAGCCTGCCCACCGTGCAAACCACGGGCGGTAGCAAATAGAAGAATGAACCATTGAAAAGAACCTACGGTTTAACCCGTAGATTCTTTTCATTTCGACAGTGAGTAACAGGCAATCTCTTTATCATTCCGTACGAAGACGCACCGATATGCAAAGGCAGGATGCGTCCAGACAATGTCTCTTCCCATCGCCACCTGGGTCGGTTCGATCAAGTGTGCCTTACTGACCTCCTCATATCCCTTGGGAGTCAGTCGAGCGATAATCAGATCGCCATGCTCATTGAAGATAAAGAAGTTCTTACTCTCGTCATGACGTACGAGGAAAGCATTGGCCCAGCGCTCCGGCTTTTTGATGTCTGTCGCCTTCAACGTATCCCAGACCCTCTCTCCGGTGGCGTCTTTCAAACATCGCAACTGGCCGTAACTGCAGATGCCGTAGATATGCTCATCAGCAACGAACGGTGTGGGCATAATGGCATGCAGCCCATCGGTTCGTATTTCGCTGTTACTCTTACCCTTCCAGGCGATCTCCGCTTGAGGTGGTGTACCAGGCTTGATATGTAACATCATCGGGCCGTTGTAAAACGACGTCACGAAGATTCGATCTCCACTCAATTGTCTGGGCATCGGC
>DAOMFV010000059.1:0-30329 GCA_035430005.1 Gemmatales bacterium | reverse complement strand
CTACTAACTCATTACACAATATGAGCCGGGCTGCGTAAGCACCCGGAGCAAAGTCTAGAACAATAATAGCCCTCATGGAACCCCATGAGGGCGGTTGCTTTGCTGCTGAATCATATGTTGGTATGCCTTCCAGCCTGCTAACTGCTCATAAGTGAGTGTAGACGGCTTTCCTGTTTTGAGGTGGTGTTCAATTGCCCGCAGGAGACGACGGGTTTTTCGAGGCAACTGCACTTTTTCATTGACCACCAATCCCGTGATCAGTTGCCGATTGTGCTGCCTCATCACTCTTAGCTTTCCCCGGTTCATTTGGTAGCCAAACTCATTCAGAATTCTGACCACACGACGGATCACACCACGAATGAACCGGCGGTTGTCCTCATCGAATGAGAAGATGATGTCGTCGGCATAGCGACTGTAGACCGCTTTCGACCTCGCGGCAAGTCCTGCTAATCGGGCATCCATGCGGTAGTTGACGAGGTTGCTGAGGATGGGGCTGGTGGGAGCGCCCTGGGGGAGTGAGTCTTTCCAAGTGCAAAGAGTGGTCATCAATTCTGCTGCCTGATGATCCCAACCGATGAAACGAAAAAAATCGTAAACTCTACATCTCCTGGTCTGATCGAAGAAATCTTTGATGTCGATTCTTATGACAACAGCTTTATTTGCATGCAATCTGGCATGAGTAACCACTGACTCACTGCAACGAAACCCTTTTACCGCTGGGTGTACTCTTAGTTGAGCAAAGACTTTTCGCAACAATAATCTCTGTACTGCTCTTACTTTGGGATGAGGCGAATGTAGATGACGGATCGAACCGTCTTTCTTCGTGACTCGATGCCACCAATAACTGATTCGTAGTTGTCCTGGGCCCTTGACTGGAATCTTGAACCCAAAGATCTCCCTGTTTTTCACAATCTCCAGGTTTTTCAACCCGATTCGGGATAGCAACTCAGACTTGTGCCACCGCGGTTCGGGATAAGTGAACCATTTCTTTGGAAGTACGCGACGAAAGAACCATGCGACTTCATCCAAGAAAGCCATGTACACCTCAAAGAAATAGCAGCTCTTGCGAGCTGCTATCCGCCTTGCAAAGGCCTTCTGAGCAAATTGCATTTGCTCAGAAGGCCTTTCCCGTCAGTAGCCGATTTTCCAGGCTACCTGAACATACCCGGTTGACGAAACATCAACCTATGCCACGCCAGTAAAGGGGCATCAAGCCAAGGCAGCTTGATAATAGCCGTATTTCAAGCCACTTTCAAATACAATCAGCATGATTTCCGGAACCTGCCGTGCCCCCATTACCACTCTTTCCCAATTATTTTCACCCGTTCCGTCACACCACCCCGACTCCATTTGTACAAGGGGTGTCAGAGCCAAATGCCTCTGACTTCTACCCCCAACCTTGGAGTTTCTCATGTTCGCCCGCTTTGCTACTCTCGCCCTGGCTGCCTGTGCTTGTGCTTCCACCGATGCCTTCGGGCAGGTCTATTACGGAGGATATTACTTGGGACCAGATTACAACGCCATGATCAACCAGAGCATGGCCAACCTCAACAACATCGTCAAGCAGTCTGAAGAAGCTGGTGCCCGTGCTGTTCAGCAAGCTATGCAGGATCCACGCTGCCAGGCCATGTATCAACAGCACCAGCAACAGGGTGGCCGTCTGTCTCTACAGCAGTTCGCCTATGAATATGCCCGTACCGGTGGCTTCACGCCACAAGGCAAGATCAACGCTTACAACGTCGAACAAAACAATCAGGCCAAAGAGAAGCAGTCCTACGATGCCTGGCAGGCTGCTCAACGTAATGCCGCTGGCGCCATCAACCAGTGGCAGCAAGGCTACCGTAACAATCAGAACGAAGCAGGCAACGTCATCACCGGCAAGATGACCTACGTCGATCCCAACGGCCGGCAGTTCGTTCTGCCCTACATGCAGCCCGGCTACATGACTGATCGCAACACCGGCACCGTCTACCACCTCGATCAGTTCGGCTGCTACCACTACATGCAGAACAACAGTGGCTACTGGGTCCCGCTGAACCCGGGGCGATAACAAAGGTGTGGTCGTGGCAGGGGTCAGTGGTACTCCACTGCCCCCTGCGGACTGTCAATGATCACGCAAGCTCAGCAGGGGGCCACGGAATACCGTTGACCCCTGCCACGGAACACCTTCAGTGTCATGCTGTTAGCTTCCCGCTCTGAACAAAATCCCCCGGCAGGAAGTCCTTCACCTGTTCCAGCAATCCGAGCGCTGCCAACTCATCCAACACACGGGCTGGAGACTCATCCTCCAACCCGTTTTTGATTTCTTCCACCAGCGCCTCAGCCAGTTTGAACCGGGCTCGTCGCAGCATTTGTCGACAGGCATCGGGTCTGATCGTGGTGTTGAGCTTGGCTGAGAGCTTTTCCGCCAACTCTTCCGAAGTCGCTTCGGGAAACTCCATGCGTAGCTTGAGCAGTGTGTAGGAACCGCTGCTTGCTTCATCATCCCTGCAACCTTCTAACGCATGATCAAGCACGCTCTTCTGCCAAAGGCCCAGCCAGGCGGTATCCTGTTCGGTATCTGCGGCCAAGGGCTCAGCCGCCAACGTATCGGTCTTCCGCCGACTGGTTTTGGCCCAATGGTTGTGAATCATGTTGCGAACGGCGATCTTGAGGAAGTCGCGGAAGCGTCCTCTGGTGGGATCAGCCCCGGCAAAGTCACCCCGCATCAGGCGCAGCACCAATTCCTGGGCCAACTCATCGGCATCATCACCTTTGCGAACGATGGCCCCGACATATCGCCTTACCGCCGACGAGTACCGCAACACCAGCATCTGCCGGGCCTTGGTCGTATCGGGGTGGGTGCCATGCGCCAGTCGCAGCAGGCTCCAGCGGGTGCTGATGGCATCAATGCGGTCAGCCATGGTTACTTCCCCTGCTTGGCTTTCAACTCAGCTTCGTATCTCTGTAGCACGTTACGATAGTTCGTTCGATGATCAGAAATGGTGGAATAGTCAGGGTGTTTAGTGAGAACCAGGTCAGCATCCTTGAGATAGAGCCTCAACTTGTCAATAGCTTCCTGGCCTTTATCTTGATCGTGTAACAACTCCGCTTGCTTGCAGCGAATGTCGAACTCATCGTAAAGATAGTCCTTATCTTCAGGAAACAGTTGCCGTAGTTGTCGATTGGCGGAGGCAGCCACCTGTAAGTAATCTGTCGAGGATTTCCAACTCTGTCGCCGTCGGGCCAGATCGCCTCGGGCTATTGCCAGTTGGATCTGGTGCGACAGACGGGTTCGCTCATCCATCGCCAGTTTGGGCAGACTTGTTTCGATGTGCTGATACAACCCTTCCGCTTCGTCCAATTGATTTAGGGCAAGCAGTATGATGGCCAAGCTCTTGCGAGCGCTCATTAAGAAGGCGACATGCTGTGGCGTTGGTTCCAGTTCGTAGATATGCTCCTGGTTCGCCAGCACTTGCCGATAACGCTCAATAACACCTTCAATGTTGCGGGCAATCAAGGCATCTTCGATACCAGTTTGAAGCAATTCATTGGAGAACTGCATCAACCGGGTATCAGTCGTCTTGCTCCGTTTGAGGCTGTCCAGAATGGCTAGGGCCTCCTTTTCCAGAGGTATCGCCTGCTCACGTTGGTTCTGCCTGCGGGCGATCCACGATCGATTCCGCAGCCATTTTGCTTTGGCAAGAAGGAGATCAAAGTCATCGGGATGTTGTTTGAGCTGCTCGTCAAGCAAATCGCCCGTTTCCTTGAGCACCGCAATCGCTTCTTCGTAGCGAAGGCTCATGCCTAATAGGGTTGTAAACTCGTAGAGCTTGTTGGCATACTCCAGCGTTGTGGCACGATCCTGCGGACGGAGTTGATGCAGCTCTCGAAACAGCTTTACCGCAGGTCGATGCGAGTCCAGATTGACCTTCTCCATGTTGGGTATCATGGAAAGTTCAACAGAGACCTTGTTCAGAACCTCATCGAGTGTCTGTTTGGAAAGTTCGAAAGATTTGTCTGCTACGGTATTTGCTTCTAGAGTCCGGCGGTAGGCTTGATTCAGCAGAACAAGGCCTACGATCAATCCAATCATCAAGACTACAGCCAGCCCCACCGCTGTCGCTTGCCACGGTTTTCGTACTGCCCATTTATGCAACCGTTCCGATGAACTGATCGGCCGAGCAAGAATCGGCTCGCCCTTCAGGAATCGATCAACGTCTTCTGCTAGAAGCTTGGCCGACGCATAGCGGCGCTTCGGCAACTTCTCCAGGCACTTCAAGCAGATCGTCTCCAGATCAACGGGCAACTTGGGCTGTAACTGTTTGGGTCGCACCGGATCGTCAGACATCACAAGCATCAACGTCTGCATCGCATCGGGCCCCATGAAGGGCGGACGTCCGGTGAGACATTCATAAAGCACCGCCCCCAGGGCATACACATCAATTGAGGGCGATAACTTCATGACACCCGATGCCTGCTCCGGAGCCATGTAACTGGGGCTTCCAAAGATCTCGCCGGTGCGAGTGAGTTTGGTGTCGTCGTTGAGCCGCTTCGCTAATCCGAAGTCAGCGATCTTTGGTTGTAAGCTTCCTTCCTCTAGCAGGATATTACCCGGCTTCAAATCTCGATGCAGCACCTTATGCTCGTGAGCATGCTGCACCGCCCTTGCTAACAGCAGCAGCAATTCCGCAGCCTGACGAGGGGGCAGGGGTCCGGGCTTGAGCCTGTCACTCAGGCTGCCGCCGGCGACATACTCCATCGCAAAGTAGGGCCTACCATCGATCTGCCCGCTTTCATAGACCTGGGCGATGTTCGGATGCCTCAGGCTGGCGATCGCTTTGACTTCTTCCTCAAAGCGAGCCTGCACTGGTTCGTGGTTGGCGGAGTGGGCCAGCTTGAGTGCGACGATGCGACCGAGTTTCAGATGCCGAGCCTGATACACTTGCCCCATACCACCCTGACCCAGGAGCTTGAGCACGGCATAACCAGGAATTGTTGGCAAGGCTGGCTGAGTTGCATCAGATTGAGTTACTAGAGTCTTTTTAGTATCCACCATGTGATGCAGTGTAACAGAGGTACTGCAAGTCCGTCAATTAAGCCTTGGGCCAGGTTTGTCTGGCTCCTCGCCTTTCCAAGGGGAGGTTGGGTGGGGTACGCGCTGGCGGAGAATCATCGCGATATGGCCCCCCTCTAACTCCCCCTTGTATAAAGGGGGAGAACCAATGTTGCCTGGTGCTTCCATACGATAATCACTAAGAGCATCTAACAGAATGAGTGTATCATTCTCCCCTCTCCCCGGAGGGAGAGGGGTTGGGGGTGAGGGGGTTCTTTTTGTTAGACGCTCTAAGTCCCGAAGGATGCTGATCATGCCCATCGAACCACCGTGCATCATCTGCGACAAGATCAAAAACGCCAAGCTCAACCACTCCGAAGAACTCGTCTGGGAGTTCAAGGAATCGATCGCCTTCCTCGGCCCCTGGCAGTTCTACGAAGGCTATTGCATCGTCAACGCCAGGCGGCATGTCACAGAACTGTTCGATCTTACTTCGGAACAACGCCATACCCTCATGGACGAAGTCAGCACGATGGCCAAGGCAATCAACTCTGTCGTCAAGCCACGCAAGATGAACTACGAGTTCCTCGGCAACCAGGTGCCCCACATGCACTGGCACCTGTTCCCCCGTCAGCAGAGCGATCCGCATCATCTGCAAGCAGCCTGGGTTGATATCGGTGAAGCTGAGCGCGATCCGAGGAAGAAACAGCAATGGCAACACTGCGCCCGAGGTCGGGCAGCGATGATCATTGCCCTGCAGCATGAGTTACAGCAGAAGTAGAAAACATTGCATGGTGGGCGCAATGGTTTCGCCGTACTCGGCGTAACTATGCTGAGTCAGCGAGATCATTCTCGAAGGCTAATTGCTCTTACTGCATCAATCACTTCACTCATATTTACAGGTCTTTGCAATAACATCTCCAGCGATGTCATCCGCACCCCCGTCAGCCCGCATGGCACGATCATCTCAAAGTCGCTCAGGTTCGTCGCCACGTTCAAGGCGAAGCCATGATAGCTCACCCGTCGGCTCACAGCGATGCCGATGGAGGCAAGTTTGGTTTCGCTGCCATCCTCTCCTGGCACCCACAGCCCTGCATATCCGGGGCTGGGTCGGGCACTGATGCCAAACTGAGCAACTACGTCCAGTAAGAGTCGTTCGAGTTGCCGTAGAAAGTCACCTACCTTGTCGACCATCGGTATGAGTGGATAGCCCACCAGTTGCCCGGGGCCGTGATACGTTACATCGCCACCACGCTCAACATGATGGATAGCGAAGCCCAGTTCACGGTACGCTTCTTCAGAATGCAACAGGCTGGCAGCCTTTGTCGAACGACCCAAAGTGATCGTACGCGGATGTTCCAGCAACAGCAGCGTCGCCGGGCGATGCCCCTCCGCAATCTCGGCATGATACCGCTTCTGCAGGCGCCAGGCTTCTTCGTATGGCATCTGGCCCAGCACTTCGATGACAAGTTCTGGAGAAAGCATCAGTTCTTGCTGAAATCAGGAGTGATACGCCGGCTGTTGGGATGATCCTCCTCCGGCAAAAGGAAGGGTTTCACCGAATGGAGCAATTCACCCAACCGCTTTACTCGCTGAGGCACGCTCAGGATTTCGAGCAGTTCCTGCTTCCAGTCGCTGGGCAAGGGCAGGGCGAAGCTAACTACATCAACAATTGTCCCCAGCGGGGCGGTGCTGTTGAGCAGCTTGTGAAACTGCTGTCTGCCTTCTCCCTCGACTGCCAGCCAGGGGAGAACATCTTCTTCAATCTGCTTACGGAGCAAGCTGTCTCCATTAACGATAGCATCGGGCAACAGTTTGACCTTGGCTTGCCGATAGAGCGTGCTGGTCAGTAACTCATGTTCCAGCTCCACCCGGCTAAGCCCACGCAGCTCCAGGTTGAAGCGGCCATCTTCGAGCCGTTCGTGCTCCTGAATCAAGGTCAGGCAACCGATGTCGTGGATGCCAAAACTGCCTTCGTAGTTTTTGTCCCAGCCGTCACGGGGCAAGACAAGAGTAATCAGCTTGTCTTTCTTCAGAGCGTCTTCGGTCAGTTCACGATAGCGTGGCTCGAAGATATGAAACGCTTTGACAACATGAGGCATCATGACAAAGTTCGGCAACGGAAACAGCCGAGCAACGCCATCGAAGCCATCAAGATGTAACAGAGGGTTCACGGGATGAGTATGCCTGTGGGAAAAGTCCCACTTCTATATTAGTTCTTGGCAGGCAGAGTGGATGCAACAGCGACGGTTTCTTTTGCAGGCGCGGACCAGAAGATACTATGGATGACGAGCAGGATGGCTCCGCCAACAAGGAAGCAGTCGGCTAGGTTGAACACCGGCCAACTGAAAGGATAGTCTTTCTCGCCTCGCTGATAATAGACCCAGATCCAGTCTCGCACACCTCCGTAGACAAGTCTGTCAAATACGTTGCCAATGGCCCCGGCGAGCACGAAGCCGAGTGTCACAGTGTAGATGGCTGGCCGCTTGAGGTTAGGCCAGAACGCCCAGGCAAGGATTCCCAATATCGCCAAGCTGCTAATCGTGATGAAGAAGAGGTTAGCCACATCTTTGAAATTGTCTCCCAGGCTGAACAACGCCCCTTTATTGAGTTGCGAATTGGTCAAGAGGCTGAACCAGTTAGGGATGATGTCCCTCCGTATGAAGGCTCCAGGAACTCGTTGTTCGTCAGAGAGGGTGCCCGAAATGGCGTTCTTAGTCAGCAAATCGAGGGCAACGCCGATCATGGCGATGCTGAAGAAGCAAAGCAGCCAGCGCCAGGAAGGAGATTTTGCAGTCATTGTGAACATCCTAAGTCCTTTCCCAGTCATGGATAAGTGAAGTGGGCGATTCTGTAAAGGCGGGATGCAGAAATAGCCGATTTCACCATTTCCCTTGCCAGATCGAGGCGACTTCGGACAATACTTAAGTCCTAGTGACATGGGCGTTTAGCACAGCGGTAGTGCACCTCGCTTACACCGAGGGGGTCACAGGTTCGAATCCTGTAGCGCCCACTCTGTTCCTTTGGCTTTGCAGCCATAAAGTAACATGCCACATGTATTTGCTATTTGTTAGGGAAGAGCCATGGGTAAGCGAGGCGATCGATTCCGACTCCGTGCCGTCAAGCAAAAAGAAGCTCGGGCCATTAACGGACCGCGCAAGGCTTCCGAACGCCTTCGCCGTGAGAAGCGTCTGATGGCTGTGCTCAACACTGCCAAGCCGCCCTATTCCAAGATCATCCGCAACTGGCTGTCCGGGCTCCTCGGCAAGCCCGAAATGCACATCACGCCGGAAGATGTCAAGAGCGTGTTGGCGAAGAAGTAGCCAGCCTTTCTCAATCACCTCAGCCTGACCTTCGGTCAGGCTGTTTGTATTTCATCGAAACCATTACGTATTTCATTCAAAATCTGTGCCACACTCCGTCGCTACTCCGACGGAGTGTGGTTCTCAATCGCTCGAAATCATAACCACCGAATCTTTACTAAGCGATGTGGTCTCTGTCGTTGCAGCCACACTCCGACATGAGTACACATCGGAGTGTGGCACAGTCCCCCGAAACGAAATAAGTGCTATTCATTGACCGTTCCCGTCGCAGCCGTCGTCGCATCAACCTCTTCCTCGATCAGTTCATGAGGCGGGACCGCACTCGCCTTCATCTTGCGATCATCGCTGAGCGACCAGATCACCACGCCAATGGCTGAAGCCGACGTCACGATGCCTGCCAGCAGGGCGTTCGCGCCTGCTACCACAAAGAGTTGGGTGCCGATCCAGGGCATCATCAAGCCCCGAATACCATTCAGCCAGAAGTGGATGCCGTTGTAGGTCGGCACATCTTCGGCAGTCGGGGCGAACTGAACGGATGCCAGAGCCCAGGTCACTTGCCCGCCACCTTCAGCAACGCCACGCAGTACGCTGGCAACGTAGATCAGAATTGGAATCGTCCCGACGATGCCGATGAAATAGCACAGCAGATAAATGGTCATGATCGAAGCAATGAAGAAACGGGATTCTTCAATGCCCAGTCGATCCATGAGCCTGCCCCAGAACGGCGAGGTGATAGCCAGCGTTGCCTGAGGAATAACAGCCAGCCACAGAGCCAGATCAAATGCCGAGAAGTGCAGGTCCTGCTTGCATAGAATCAGGACGAGGTGAATCGAGAGAAAGAACGCTGCTCCGGAGAGGAAGTAACCAATCTGAAACCGGCGATAGGCATGATCCTTGGCCAGCACCCGCCGGACTTCCCGCAAGGCGCCGCCCAGGCTGCCCGCTTCGGCGAGCACGACCTTCCCCGGCTTCACCTGAGCGTAGACCAGGCTGGCAACCAGCCCAAACGCTGCGGCCAGCGGACAGAGCCAGCGATAGTTATTGGGATCGTTACCAACCTCAACATCCACCAGATATCCGATGGCCATCACCGTCAGCACCATCGTGATGAAGTTCCAGAAAATGAGCCAGCCGAGCACGCTGCCCCGCATCGTACGTGGATAGGTGGCATGGTACAAACTCGACTGCCCCATCCGCATCGCCGAGAAGGCCAGCTGGCTGATGGCGATCAGCACAGTGAACCAGAACGCCGGTGAATCACCAGGAAACGATTCGAGAAAGGGTACGAAGAACAACGGCAAATTAGCCCACACAGCCATGCGAAGAACGAGTTTTTGCATTCCCCATTGGGCCCCCATCTTCGCCCACACCGGTCCCAGGAACGCCCCGCAGGGAAACGCACAGGTGAGGATGGTGATGAGCCACTGGTTGGCATGCAAACTCTTGAGAGCGATGACCTGGGCGGCGTAGAGGATCGTACCCATGAACACGCCATTGAGAGCGTTGAACAGACACTCCAGATGGAGATTGCGATACAACTGCTGTGATGGCGGTTCGGAAGTCTCTATCACGTTCGCATCCAGAGGACTCACTCTTTTGTTGTATGAGTGTTGTCCTGTTTCTCTAACATCGCCACTTTCGACAATCGCCGCAGATGCCGTTCAGCCTGGCTGTACTCGGCAGCGAGAAACGTTTGCACCAGATCCCAGGCGACGGCCGGACCAACCGTGCGACCACCCATACAGAGGATATTCATGTGATCATCCTCGACTCCCTGTCGAGCCGAAAAGTGATCGTGAATCAGACAGGCACGAACACCTGCAATCTTGTTGGCTGCGACCGCTGCGCCGACGCCGCTGCCACAGATGGCCAGGCCACGCTCAACTTTGCCTGTAGCGACAGCCTGTGCCAGCGGAATGACGAAGTCGGGATAGTCATCAGTGGGATTCAGATGATGAGCGCCGAAATCAACCACCTCATGTCCTGCCTGGCGAAGTTGGGCAACGATCTCCTCTTTTAGCCCGAAGCCGCCATGATCGGTAGCGATGCCTACTTGCATGATGTACCTAGATTTCTCATATTGGGAGGGCGAGGCTCCTGCCGAGCCGTTAGCGGTCGAGAAATAGCTCGGCCGGAGCCTCGCCCTCCCTAAAGGCCTCACTTCGTGTGATGCTCTCCCGATGCCATGCGGAGATCGCAGAAGCCGTACGCTTTCAGCCACAGTCGAAAGCCGCCTTCAAAGGCGTGAGAGTTATCCCCCAGGCGGCAGCCAGCAGGAAGTTCTTTCAGCTTCTTAGCGTTGCCTCCACCGAGAACAATATCATCAGGGTGAAGGGCATCAATCATTCTGCCCAAACCAATGGCCACGTGCTTTCGCCACTTCTTCTTGCCGAGCCTCTCAAGCCCTCGGAGGCCAACATAATCTTCGTAGGTCGCTTTCCTGTAGGCCAGGTGCGCGAACTCAGCGGGGATCAACACGCCATCAGCGATCAGAGCTGAGCCTAACCCGGTTCCAAGTCCCAGAAACAGCATCAAGCCTTTTTCGTAGCTCCCCAGCGCCTGCATTGCGGCATCGTTGATGATCCGAACCGGGCAACCGAAGGCTGCCGCAAAGTCATACCCGATCCAGCCGTGAGCAAGGTTGTGAGGTTCCAACATGATCTTGCCATGCTGCACCAGGCCGGGATAGCCGATGGAGATGCCCTCGTACTTCCAATCGGCTGTATGTTCCTTGACGCCTGCTACCATCTGCTCAGGAGTCATCGTCGGTCCAGATGGAAACTTACGATGCTCGGTTTGCCCAGTGGCGAGCAGCTTGATGTTCGTTCCACCGACATCGATGACCAGCACATTCATGGTGTGATATCCCAGTTTGAAGCTGAACTAACTCAGTGCGCCGGGAGGGCGAGGCTTCTGCCGAACTGTTCACGCATTCGGTAGCGGCTCGGCAGGAGCCTCGCCCTCCCAAGAAGACTGAGGATAACCTACATCTGATGATGTCAGATGTCCCCTATCCCAAAAAGCTTGCCTTCACCCAACCTTCAACCCCAAACACTTGGTTTCACCTAGAATTGACCTATACTATGCTAGGTAAGCCAGTGGGACTGTGCTTGCCGGTTGAGTCAAGGATGTGTCACTCCGGGTGCGGGAGGCGTTTGGAGTGAAGCAAGGGGCACGCATGCTCACTCTACCTACACCGTCGTCACGTGTTCGCCCCAACCCACGATTCACGCCGGGTCTGAGTCCCGTCACCCGCCTTCGCTACGATGATCTCATCGTTGCCCCAGCCACTGCTCATGGACCCGGAGCACGAGCGATTCTTCGCCTGACGGGAGAGAAGGCCTGGCCTACCATCAGAGCGCTTCTTCACCCCAAAGAAGATATACCCACAGCCATCGCGCAGGGCCGTTTCCCTGCTCAACTGCGTCTGCCCGACTTCTACAGCCCACTGCCCGTTCAAGTACAGGCGTGGGCTGCTCCCTTTACCTACACCGGGCAAGACCTGGTTGAAGTGCATCTGGTCAGCAGCCCGCCGCTGGTGCAAGCGCTGCTCGATCATCTCATTGATCGTGGAGCACGATTAGCGGAGCCAGGCGAGTTCACCCTGCGGGCCTACTTGGCCGGCAAGCTCGATCTCACCCAGGCTGAAGCGGTTCTTGCTCTTTCCACCAGCACCGATCCCGACGAACTTCGCACTGCCCTCACGCAACTGGCCGGTGGCCTGGCCCGCCCACTCGATGCCCTTCGTGAAGAAATATTGCTTTTGCTGGCAGAAGTCGAAGCAGGGCTCGATTTTGCCGACGAAGACCTGACCTTTATTGAGAACGATGCCTTAGCCTGGCGGATTGATGCCTGCCGAATCGCACTGCTGGATGTGCAGGATCAGATGCGTCGCCAGGGCCGCAGCAAAACCCAATACCGTGTTGTCCTTTCCGGACCGCCCAACGCCGGCAAAAGCAGCCTGTTCAATACCCTGCTGGGTGAGACCAAAGCCATTGTCAGTGCCGAGGCTGGCACCACTCGCGATTACCTCACGCAGAGTATGCTGATCCAGGGTGTCAGCCTTGAACTGATCGATACGGCAGGTCAGCAAACTGATCTGCTGCCTACCAAGACCATCGAATTGCGTGCTCAGGAGATGCAGCAAACCCAAGTCGATTCCGCCGACTTGGTGGTGATCTGCTTCGATTCTACGGTGGGTCTGACCGAGCAGGATTGGTCGTTGCTGCGTCACTGGCCTCGGGACCGGGTGTTGCTCGTCGCTACCAAGAGCGATCTATTCAGCAGCCAGCCAATGCCCGAAAAAGCCATCCTGACCAGCACGATCACCGGGGCAGGGCTTTCAACACTGCGGTTTACCCTCGCTGAGAAAGCCCGTTGGCATCTCCGTCCGGCCAACCTCCCGCCCAGCCTTTCCCGCTGTCAGGTGCATCTGGAACGTTCGCTGGCAAGTTTGACTCAGGCTCTGGAACTCGTCCACGAGAAACGGCATATGGAATTGGTCGCCGCCGAACTCCGAAGCGCTCTCGACTCCATCGGCACCATGGTCGGCGCGGTCTACACCGACGACCTGCTGGATCGGGTCTTCAGCCAGTTCTGTATCGGGAAGTAGAGTTGTCCTCATGCTCCGCATGAGGAAGCGGAGGCAGAACTTAACACCTGGATTCTGATACTTGCAGCAACTATCCGCCCCATCACGCGGAGCGTGATGGCAACTCTCTACTTGCTGATTTTCAAACTCAATCCCGGTACCACCGCCGCATCCGACTCCTGATTCTCCAGGAAGGCTTTCGACATGCCCGTCGTTGTTTCGGCCGGCTTATTGCAAATCAAATCAATCGACAGCTTTGCCCGTTGCCCTGCAGCCATCTCTGCCCAGATCAAGGTTAGTTCACGGCCTTGCACGGACCAGCGAGTTGGCTCCGCAGAATCGTCCGATGGGGCGGCCTTGGCGGCGAAACGGAGTTGCTTCAGGCTTGGGGGCAGGTTCGTTCCTTCGGGTAGTTGCACCCTGGCAATGATCTGGGGTTGTCGTCGGGTGGAAAGGTTCTGCACCTGGCATTCAAGCTGGATCACATCTCCCACTTTGGCCTTATTCTTGGATAACTTTGTCTGTAGCGAGACTGACTGCACAGGCGCGGGGACGTCAATCGAGGCTGCCCCTAGTCGTCCCTCGCCATCATGGCCGAAGACTTCAAAGTGATAGACACCTTCGTTGGGGGGCAGGTCAATTGGTAACTCCAGCTTGCCGCTGCCAGGCACCAGTTCCAGTGGATGCCAGTAGACGGTTTTGCTCCAGACAGCCGTTGCTTGAGTGATGCCGACAGGCTTCGCCTCCGCTTTCCAACTGTACTCACGGAGATGAAAGCTGTTCTGTAGACGAGCATCTTCGTCAAATTTCTCCGCGTCGTTCTTCTTGAAAGTCTCTTTGACACTATCCTTGCTGGTTTTGTCCGATGCAGAGGCGCTGGATGTTGACTTTTCCAGGCCACCACCACCCAGACCACCACCACCCAAGCCGCCGGCAAATCCGGGTCGAGTTGCTGCGTCACCCATGCTTTTAATGCTGCCTGTCGTAGGACTCGGTGGTTGAAGGTATTTCTTTTCTTCCCCTGCCTCCTTTTGGTTCAGTCCTTTGATGCCAGCCTTGCCTGCATCATAGGCCTGAGAAGAAGTTGTCGGAGGTATCAATCTGTTCCTGCGTTGCTGATCATTCTGAAGTTGCGTTTGCTGCTTGCCGGAAGCTGTCTGACTCTTGGATGATCGGTCTCGCTGTCCGTTTTGGGTGTCTGAATTACCGGGAACATTAATCTTCCCCAGTACCTGAGGCGGTGCCGCTATGGCAGGTTCTTTTCTTTTGGCGATACCGTCACTGGAAGCCTGCTTACGGTCTTCGTTCCTCTTATCGCCGGAAGCATCCATTGTTAGTTTGACAGAGTTCGTATCCTTCATGATCGATCCTGGCGGTTCAGCGGTACCATGTCGAGCGGCAGGGGGCGCAGGCGCTTTGCTTTTGGCGACACCAGATGCCGTGTCAGCGGGTTTGGGGTCTTTGCCATCCGTGTTGGGAGCCACGGTGACAGCAGGTTGTTCGATTCTGCTTGGAATCCTCTGCGCAGATTCTGGTTGCTGATGCCAAAGTAGAGCGGTTCCGATCAGCCCCAACACACCAAAGGTGCCGAGAGTACCGGCCAGATGCCAGGGCAGCGTTGCCCGGCGGGCCAGGAGAGCGATAATCCCGGCGATGCTGAGCACGCCCAGTACCGCGGCGGTGCCCAGGTAGAACCAGGTCATAAACTGCCGCCATAGCTCTTGCGATTGCTTGAACTGTGTTTCAGCAGTGGCAAGTTCAAGGCGCCGTTTGACGGTATCGCCGGTTTGCCTGTTCTTTCGTGTTTCGACTTGTGCATTCAGCTCGACGACAACTTTCTCCGCTTCGATCAACTTCTGCTGTTCCGGCGACTTCTCGACTATCTCCTTCACTTTCCGGCGAACGATCTCGACCATCCCGTCCCGGTTGTCGTAGTAGCGGATCGGCAGCGAGTCGGTTGTTGTCTGCTGCATCTCTCGATTCTTTAGTTGATCCAGTACAGCGGGGGAATCGACTTCCTTGAACCGTCGCCAGCCCTGCACGCCCAGGAGTAGATCAAGAGCCTGACCGGCGCTGCGATGCCCGCTGAGGAAGAAATCGGCAAACTCCAGATCCTCAGGCTGTCGAACTTCGCCGGCCAGGAGGAAGTGGGCCGGCAGCCGACGGGTCGTCGTCGCTTCCGCCAGTTGCAACAGTGATTGATTAACGCCGCAGATGGTGATGTATGCGGCACTGGGCTGGTTTGCCTCGGTCTTCGCGTCAATCTGCAACTGAAGCTGCTTGCCGGGAACCTGTTCAGCCTTCAGGCCGAGTTGTAACTGCCTGTTCGGTTGGCGATAGACCAACCGTTCCGCCAGCGGTACTACCTGCCAGGCGTTATTCTGAGATACGATCTCTGCGACGGTAATACGGTAGACGCCGCCCAGCGGTTTGATGGCATCAATGATGGTGCGCTGCGTAATGTTGGCTTCCATATTCAGGCGATCAAGAGCGATCAGCACACCCCGGCAATAAACCGAGACTGCCAGCGTGCGAGCCTGACCCATGTTGCTGAGTTCCACCTGTAACGGAGCGCCGGCGGGCATCACACTTGGTTCGATATGCATGGCCACTCCTGATGACTTGGCGGCGGGCAGCATCGTCTTATCCTGAGTGCCGGCAGGTTTCTTCAGTCGAAGCGAGTAGTTTTCGTGAGCTTGTGGGGTGAAACTGAGCGACCCCATGCCTCGGGAAGCTTTGGCTTCGCTCTCGTCATGGAAAGTCGACATTGTCACCATCGGCTTCTGCTTGCTGTCGAGCAGTTCCACCTCGCCATCGACTGCTTCGCCAAATTGGTTCCGCATCTGGAAGTAGAGAGTGTTCGGAGCGCCGGCAATCAGGTCGCCTCCTTCGGGGTAGGCATCGATCATCACCAATCCGGTCTCGATTCGTAGCGGATGCGACCAGGTTTCCTGGCCGTCAGCACCCTGAAGGTTGAGCGACAGCGTGCCCTGTCCCTGCTGAATCACCTTGGGTAGGCGGAAGGCAAGGTTCACGTTGCCCGCACTATCGGTGCTGGTGGTCAGGTCAACTTGAGTCTTGTTCCCCTGGGCGTCGTACTTCTCGCCATCGATCTGGATGTCAGCCTTGATGGAACCGTTTCTCCACGGTTGCTGGCCGGGTAGCTTGATCTTGCCAGTGAGAGTTACCTCGTCGCCGGGAGCGTAGGAGGCACGGGTGAACTGTAACTGCTTGTCGAACTTTGGAGCAGTCAGGCTGTTGACCATGAACTTGACCGTCTGTTGCGGGAACCGGTTATTCTTCTCAGTGAGAGTCAAGGTGCTTTCGCCCAGCGGCATGTTGAGTGGCAGTGGAAACGAATCGCAGCCGATAGCCTGGATCGTCTTGCCATTCAAATCCTTCATGAGCTGCCTGGTGGCCGGATCGATGACGTGAGCTACCTTCGCCACCTTTTTGAGTGGCCTGTCCATACCTGGGGCGGTCAATGCGAAGGTAAACTCCAGCTCGTCTTTGATTGGAGTAAAGTTAGCCTTGTCGAGAGCCAGACCACGGAAGAAGACCTCTTCTCCCGGCTGATAGAGCGGCTTATCGGTACACAAATGGGCTGCTAACTCTGCCTGTAAGACCGTAATCGGATGGTTGATCTTGTAACCGAGCACGTTGTTGGCAATGTCTTGCGAGACTTCGTTATTAAACTTCCTGTTAGTGGCTTGGTTGGCACCGTCAAACGCAATGGACGGTACCGTATAGAGGTATTTGTTGGAGTTCAGTCCAGAACGGCGATATTGCTGTGTCATCGTATTTTGCGTGCTGGTATCAGTCAGCTTGTTAGCTACTTCATTGATCGGTGCAGGCTGTTCGGTGAGTGTTTGGTTCACGATGACCATCGGAGCATCGTTGCTGGCTTCGACATTGGAAGGTGCCAGCACTTGCTGATAGCTTGTGCTGGCCAGAAGCTCCTTCTCGGTCAACGTTTCCTTCGCTATGAGTGATTTCTTGAGTAACTCCACGGTCGAAAGCTGGCTGGCCAATTGCTGCTGGAGAGGGTCAGCGAGATGGGCATCCGGCGCAGGCTGGGCCTTAACGGTTTCGAGATTGATCCGCGCTTCTTCGATGGCCTGCCACCGGGTGGTCTTGCCCCACCAATAGGCGGAACCGGTGATTGCTAGGAAGCCCACCAGCAGGCTCGCAGCGGTGGCATACCAGGAAACAGTACTGGATCGTTGTCGAACAAGAGCAGTCCGGCGTGGTTCCACTTTGGGGGCGACGAACGTCAGGTCGGTCTTCACCCGGCTGGCCTGGCCGAGAAGGCTCTGCTGCTTCTTGGCTCGTTCATACGCAGCCTGGCACTGGGGGCACGTTTCCAGATGGGCGCGCAGTTCCGTCAGCGTCACTGCTTCCACAGAATCGCTGCTATCGAGCAAGCCATAGACGTACTCGAGCAGCTGTTCTGAACAGCTTTGGCACGTCATCATTGAATACCTCCCGGCTCTTCTTCCAAAATCTTGCGGAGCTTCTGTAGTGCGGTCCGCATCTGGGTTTTCACGGTGCCCACAGGCACGGATCGAATCTCGGCGATCTGCTCGTAGGTCATCTCGCCATTCTCTCTCAGAAGGAATATCTCTTGCTCTTCCACCCTCAGTGTCCGAATCGCCCGACGGACACGCTGTACTTGTTCCTGTTGTTCCAGGTTGTCGCACTCGGTACTGGCGGGAGCTGCGTACATCTCTTCCTCACCCATCGGTTTGGCTTTCCGTCGCCAGGCGCTGCGCCTTATGTCGGTAGCGGTGTTCATGGCAACCCGGAAGATGAAGGCCCGCAGGTTCTGCACCTGACCGAGCTCATCCAGGTTCCGCCAGCACTTCATAAAGGTTTCCTGGGCCGCGTCGTTGGCATCTTCCTGGCTGCCGAGAAGGTAAACCAGGGTGCCGACGAGCTCGCCGCGGGCTTCATTAAAGGCGCGCACCAGAGCATCCCCCATGCTGACCCCCGGCGTAGCCGAGGCAGGCGTGGTGGCAGTCTGCAACAATCCCAGATCTGCCTGCATGGCCGATACGCTCATATCCGTCTGCTACTTACGACGATGAACAACTGCTCATAGTTTGGGCAAAGACGCAAGTATTTGCAAGGGCGCAAGATACAGTTGCGAAGATTAGGTCGAATGACTAATTGATCGTCAGGTCGATACTCTTAACAAGGCTATTCAGTTCCGTAAGGTTCAGCCCGCGATGAGCGGGATTCAATAGCAGGATGCGTAGCAGCTTGACAGCCTTTCTGGCTTCCTCATGTTGTCCTAGCCTCATTTCAATCAATGCTTTGACCAGCAGGTCATTCGGGTGATAGTTGCCCCACACTTCCTTGATCACTGGGGTTATCAGATCAACGCCATACCGAGGCATGTACCGGCTCGCGTCATCAATGCCTTTGACACTGGCTGCATACCGCTCGATCGTTTTCTCAATGATTCCCTTAGCTTCCATGACTTTTCCGGCTCGAAGAACGGCCAATGCCATAACCTCCGATTCACGATAATTGCTGTCACTCTTTGCCAGTTGGTCTTCCAGTTGCCTGCACCGAGTCCAGCGTTGCTCACCCGCATGACGATCCAGCAGCACGCCCCAATTCATCCAGTGAACTGCCACATGCGATTCTTGTGGTATCGGCCCCAGTTTCAGCGATTGCTCCAAATCGTTCAGGCCAAGGTTGAGATGCCTTCTTGCCTCCTCCGGCTTCTTCTCCAGATTCGCCGAGAAGATATCATTGGCATGCAGTAGCCCGCGTGCAATCAAAGACTTCTGTAGATCGACCTTACGCTCAATCAGCCAAGTGTACCCATCAACTGCTTCAGCAAACTTGCCCGATTCAACTAGGCACAGGGTGTGTTTGGTCCGGTAATCGACCGATTCCGGCTCCAACTGAATGAGACGGCTGAGGTACGACAGCTTGAGCTCGGTTGAAACATCCTTCTCCAGTGCCTCGGTGTACCAGGCGATTTGACTGGCTTTGGTGGAATTCGCGTACTCAGGCAACGTGTTTCGCGCCTGACGAATCTTCTCAGCTTGCGATTCGCTTGAAAGCGCCTGAATTGAACCGGTTGCATCAATCCTTGTGCCGGAAATGGCCTCCGCTACCTCAATCGCCTGTGCTGCGGAAATGACGCTTTCGCGAATCTCCCATCGAGCCACACTTCCCCCCTCGAAAAGAATGACAACTGAATTGGTTTTGACATCATACTGAAGATCGAGAATCGTACTGCTCGTCGAATAGGGAGGAACAATCATCTGCCCGGTTGATACGCTCCATAAGATCAGTTGTTGCCTGTTCGCAGTTTCTTCATTGCTGACAGTCAGAAGCAATGGTTTGCCGTCGAGCAGGCAAACCTTGTCAAACGGCCGTCGATACCGAATCACCGGTGATAATGGCAAACCATTCTCTACATCCCAAACGCGTGCTTCTCCAGCCTTGTCATCCCAGCGATTGCCTCGCGCGGTTGCCAGTTGTTTGCCGTCCGGCGAAAAGTTGAAGGAGTTGCAGTCGTAGTGGATTACCAAGTTTGGTTTTTCCAGATGATGCTCGTTCCAGAGAGTTGTTCTTATCGCAAATAGGCCTGTGAGGAACAACGAAGGTGGCGAGTTAATTTGATATAACGTATACGCTAACTCAAAGGATGAACGTTTTCGCAGTATTTCCTGTGCATTTGATGACTGAAAATAACGAATGTTTGAGTTGCCATTCATTGCATCATGGTAAAACACCATAAGTTCTTGTGAGTTACCGGAAAATCGACACCAGGCCCTACTGTCATCGATGCGAATCCGGGAGCCTATCTGTTTTCCACTGAATACGTCCCACAAATAAATGTAAGTGTAGTGCTGTTGATTACCTTCTATGGTGAATGATGCTGAACAATATTTTCCATCATCGCTAAAACAGGCTGACGTGGTGCTTCCCTTGGGATGACGTGCGAGTTCGAATATCTCGTCGGGTTTCTGCAACGAACAAAGGAAAAGTGAACAGCTTTGCACTTGGAAGTACCTAGTCTCGCCGACATTGCCACGAAGCAGTAGGCAGTGCTTCTGATCGGGACTGATCCTGACATCATTGGTGCTTGGGTGCGGCTGAAGTGAAATGGGTGTGCGTGGATTCCATTGATTGCGGCTGCGATTCATTTCTTCATCGACTTGGATGGAATATCTACTCTTTCCGCCGATAATATCGAGCACCTCCAGCGATGAGTCATAGACGTACAGTGCGAAATCGCTGTTTTGGAAAAGACGTCCTAGTCGCTCACTCTGCTCAAGGGTGCGACGCAAAGGAGTTGTTTGATAGGGCAAGCTCGCTAAATCCCATAGAACGCATCGCGGCAGATCACTCTGCGACCTCATGAACGTCATCAAATATCTGCCGCCAAATGCGAATTCAACGTGATGCACTTGAGCCGAATGGGATATTTTCGCTACAGTTCGGTATGTGCAACTGTTCCAAGTGTCGGTTCCGTCGCTGCTCGTGCCATAATCCATAGTTTGAATCAGTTCAACAGTGCCGAGGTCATCTGCCAGCGCGATCACATTAC
The DNA here is from genome assembly GCA_035430005.1 of Gemmatales bacterium. GTDB lineage: Bacteria > Planctomycetota > Planctomycetia > Gemmatales > HRBIN36 > JAEUIE01. The sequence goes on along the minus strand of DAOMFV010000059.1, from coordinate 9,807 downwards.
CGTAAGGAGAAAAGCCCGCAAACGAAACCTTGCTCCGATTTCGAATCGTGCTCATCAGTTTCTTCTTGCTTGTCAGATCAAAGAGATCAATGGTTCCTTTCCTACTTGACGCCAGAAAAACATCGTTGTATGTTGCCAGGTGCTCGGTGCTGTCCCGGTCCAGCTCATCGAAATTTCCTTCAAACAACATCTTCTTGCCGGCGATGTCCCATAAGCTAAATGCTTGAGACCCCTTTAGTAATATTCTGGCTTTGTCCGGACTGAGCCTGGCTTGATACGCACTGGTATTCTTTCCTTGCCTGGTCTTACAATAGACCTTCCCCATGATCCGCTGGCCGGTGCGCAGGTTCCAGACGTCGATAAATGATTCCTCGTTCTCACGATACTCCGATCCACAAACCAGAACTGGCGTTCCATCTTCCGTGAATCCAGAATCCTGATAGTCGCCCTGCACTTTGATGGGATGACTTTTCCATCGGCCCTGATCGACATCCCAGAGGCCGCAGGTAGCCGTCGTAGTGTTTTCCTTCTGACGATAATTCACTGAACAAACCATGACTTCACTTCCGTCATGATTCAGACAGTAGAAACTATTCTCTCGCTCGGGAAGCTGAAATGCGGACTTCATTTTCCCCGTAGTTGTGTCATAGACAGTAGCGCCAGCCAGTATTCTTTTGCCGTTGCGACTTAGCTGTAACGACACGCCATTAGGTTGTTTGGGGACAAACTGAGACTGGAACACAGTCCTGCCCGAGAGTGTATCCCACCCCATCAAAACCGAGTGGGAGAAAAGTACGCTGACTCCATGCTGCAAGCTATCCTGAATCGCTCCTTGCAGAGCGCCGGCAGTCCCAAACATGCCAGGAAGCAAGTTGACCTTATCATGGTACTCGTCCTGCAATTGAACCAGTGCATAGATCGTCTTTCCGTCCCTGCTCATCACCGCATCGTTGATCAATGTTCCTTTTGGCAGCGCGGGATGGGGCAACTGTTTTCCAGCGATCAAATCCAGCACCACGACTTCATTCTTGCTTGGTATCATCGCAATCCGCCCGTCGGCACTGAAGAAGGCAGAATGCGAATTATTCAGGCGGGAGGGTTGCTCAGGATCGATGCGTATTTCCCAGGTGCCAAGCGGCCTAGGTTGCCGTTTCAGCAGTTCATTGAATTGAATCCGATGCAGGCGTTCCTGCTCCGGATCGCCATCGGTCTCCTTGATAGCCTGAGCGGTCCACAGCAACGCTCCAGTCGGGTCTCCCTCCTCGATCTGCCGCGATGCATTAGCGGAATACTGCCGGGACAACAGTGCTTTTGACTTATCCCGTTCCCGTTTCGCCACTTCTGCGGCGTTCTGGGCTTTATGCTCGTTCTTCTGTGACAATTCGATGGCATCGTTCAGATCGCTGTTCTTCCCTTGAACGTAAACACTTAGGAGAAGAGAAGCAATGGCTACTGTCAGCAACAAAAGCGTGAGTGACCCCACCAGCCCCGCTATCAAGGGATTCCTGCGACACCATCGCCATGCCTTCTCCACCCGACCCACCGGCCGTGCATCAATCGGCTCATTGTGCAAGTAACGTCGTAAATCCTCAGCCAGCGCACTCATCGTGGCATAACGTTTGGCAGGCTCTTTCGCCAGAGACTTATGGCAAATCGTCTCCAAATCCTGTGGTGTGGTTGCCTGAAGATTGCGTACACTCACCGGCTCATTATTCACCACCTGCAAGATCGTATCCACATGCGTCGGCCCCTTGAAAGGCGGCCTTCCAGTCAAGCATTCATACAAGATGGCACCCAGTGCATACAAATCGGCCAGTGCTCCTACGGTCTTTTGCCCATCTGCCTGTTCAGGTGCCATATAACTGGGCGTTCCCAGAATCGCTCCCGTGGCGGTCAGGTTACTGCCGCCGCTCTTGGCGAGACCGAAGTCGGTAATCTTGGGTTCCCCGGCAGGAGTAAGCAGTATATTGGCTGGCTTCAAATCCCGATGCACAATACCCAGATCATGGGCAGCCTGCATGGCCCTGGCCAGCTTCTCGATGAGGATTGCTGCTTCCCGTGGAGGTAGTGGCGTGCCGCTTAGCTTCTTCTCCAGCGTGCCGCCAGTCACATATTCCAGGGCAAAGTACGGATGTCCCTCGTGGCTGCCAAACTCATAGAGTTGCACGATGCCCGGATGCTGAATCTTGGCGATACTCTCCGCTTCAGCCAGGAAGCGCAGTCGATCTTCCGCGCCGGCATGTTCGCCGGAGATGATCATCTTGAGGGCAACAGGTCGATTAAGTGGTCGCTGAAGAGCTTCGTAGACCACGCCCATACCGCCACGCCCCAGCACCCCTGTGATCGAGTAACCCGGCAAGGTCGGCAGCTTGTCCAAAATGACATCGGGCTTTGCTTCACTCGTGCCAGCTATCGTGGGCTGATCCGAAATGTCCGACTGATCAGAGATGATCTGAACCGTGGCTTCATTCAATCCTGGTTCGGTGTTGGTTGACGAAGGTGGTTGCTTGTTCATTGATTGATAATCGTGAGGCAAAATGATGCTGTCACCTTATAGCACAGCTTCCCTTGTTTTGCACTCAGAAAATAAGAACAGCGGTCTAATTGCGAACACTAAAGTTCTTAGAGCATCTAACAGAATAGGTGTATCATTCTCGCCTCTCCCCTGGAGGGAGAGGGGTTGGGGGTGAGGGGATTCTTTTTGTTAGACGCTCTTATGCAGAAGTAATTAGGTGGTGGGCCAGACATTCCTGTCTGGCCGCCCAGACAAGAATGTTTGTGCCACCTAATAACTTTTGTTGGGTTACTTAGACATATCCTACTTCCCCACCCGCAGTACCGGGAAATCCTGCCCTTCTTTAAGCCCCTCATCGAAATAGTTCCAGGCCGTCAGGCCGTCATCAGCCTTGGGTTCCAGCAGAAAACTAGCGAGATTCCCCAGGGGCTGCTGGGTTTTGACCAGCACATAATCCCCAGCCTTAACCGACTTCTTCTCTGCACGTTTCTCGGCATCGACCGTGACCAGTTTGTGTTTCTGGTAAGAGGCCTGGCTCGGGCTGACCTTAGTGACCTTGTAGACTTCTACATCAAAGTCCCTGTCCTTATCGACTTCTTCCAAGACGATGCCATGACGGCGAAGGTTTTCGATGGTCGATGCGTAACTCTTAGGAATCAGATAAGCGCTGGGGCGGGGCACTGACAGAGTCGCTTCGACACCGCCGACATAAGTCACGCTGTACTCCTTGGGATCTTCCGTTCTCACTCGTTTGCCATTATCATCTTTTTCATCGTAACCCAGCACCGTGTATCTTCCTGGCATCGGGACGATCTTCGCCCGCAGTGCTACCTGTTGCTCGGCTGTTATTTGTCGCTGGGCAGCATCCTCCAGCGTCTTGATAATCTCATCCTTGTGAGCGGCGGCATAGTCGAGGATGACGTTCACAAAGTCCTTGCTCGCCAGCACTCGATCCTTGTACGAAGCATAAGAGTACGATTCACTGAGAATGCCGATCCTCTGCCGCAGGGCACAATACTGGGTGCTGAAGCGGGGCTGATGGCCATAGGTCTCCCAGACCGTCTTGTCGCGGTTGAAGTTGCCATACCAGAAGCCCTTCCAGCCACCTTTCTTATCGAGCCGTTCGTTGAGTTCAGGCACCATCCTGTCGCTGGCCAGCTTGTTGATGGCCGCGTCACAAGCGGGGTGTTTGTTTACATCGTAAGTGATCACATGCCGATGGTACGATCCATTGGTGGTATGGCAATCGATGATGATGTGAGGGTTCCATTGATCGAAGAGCTTAACCAGACAGCGCACCTCGGGTGAGTCGAGCTTGACGAAATCACGGTTGAGGTCGAGTTGGTCAGCGTTCTCCCGAATACCCATGCCCATCGCCGGCCCCTTTTGTCCGGGTCGATTGGTGAGCTTGAAGCGATCATTGCCATCAGCGTTCAGGTTCGGATAGACAAGGAAGATGGCATCTTTGAAGAGCAGATGGTTGGGTGCCAGCCCCAGTTCACGGGCCAGCATCAGTACGCCTTCCTTGCCATCAACCTCGCCGGCATGAATATTGGCGAACGCCATCACGATGATCTTCTTCGATTGGCGTGCCTCTTCCGGCGTGCCGATAGGTGGGTCGGCGATCACTAAAAGGGGCTGCTTGCGCCCTTCACCGGTGGTGCCCGCATCGGTAATCAGCTTGATGCGAGGCGATGCCTTGGCCAGACGTTGACATAACTCGACAACCTCGGCATGCTTGGAGGTTGCCTGGAAGTCCGACTGCTCTGCCACGGTAAGCAATTCTTTAGGAATGTCCTGGCCAAGAGCCAGCGTGGTGAGGAACAGGGAATAGACAGCGATGAAATGAATGTGAGGCTTCATGGCAACTTCAGGAGTGAGTGACAAAATGACCATTACTGTTCTACGACCTCAAACGTCTCTGCAATAGAAAAACTCGCTCCTCGAATTCTCATCAGAGATCAATAAATCGAGGACTACGTTTGGGAAGGAGTGTGTGATGCTCGATTGGCTCGAACTGCAGATGCATGCAGGCCAGGAACCGACTAAGACCGATATCTTCATGCGCATCGTCGCTGCGATGGTCCTCGGCTGCGTGGTTGCCTGCATCTATTATTTCACCCGGCCCAAGGATGGCCCTTCGACGAACGGGTTTGTCTCCACGCTGGTCCTGCTTTCCATTCTGCTCTCCATGGTCGTCATGGCAGTAGGTAACAATATTGCCCGCTCATTCACGCTGGCTGGCGTGCTTGCCATTGTTCGCTTTCGTACCGTCGTCAAAGATACCCGTGATTCAGCATTCGTTATCTGTGCCGTCGTCGTCGGCATGGCTGCCGGGGTAGGGTATATGTCAGTGGCCTTTATCGGTCTGCCGGTCGTCGCAGTCGCCGCCTATTTCGCTCAATACACACAACCCGCCAGGCTGGCCCGTTCTTCAGACCTGCATCTGCGATTTATCATCTCCAATAGCCTGCAATCGTCAATTGAAGAGATTCTCAAGCGATATGTCGAAGCCTACTCTCTGAAAGAAGCTGCCACCTGCAAAAAGGGCACTTCCCTTGATCTTTCGTACCGCATCCGCTTGAGAAAAGGAATGCAGACGCCTGATCTCGTGAGAGAACTCAAGGCCCTCGAAGGCATGCAAAGCGTCGAATGGAAGTTATAATGCCGCCATTGCTGCTGCTCGATCTCGATGGCACCCTTGTCGATACGCTTGGCTTCATCATCGATTGTTTTCGCCGTTCGGTAGAGCCTGTGGTGAAACGGCTGCCGACCGATGAAGAGATCGTCGCCACGTTTGGCCCGGCTGAGATCGAGTGTATCGCCAGGCTTCTTGCTCGTTTTCATCAACAACAACTCTTGCGCTCGATCCTGCAGCCAGAACACATCGCCGGCAGTGCCGCACGTTTTCATCAACTCTACGACGATGGCCACGCCGCAGGGCGGGTAGAACTCTATCCCGGCATGCGCGATGTGATCAACGAGGCTAAGGCAAATGGTTGGGCGCTCGGCGTCTTCACCGGCAAAGGCCGAGCTTCCGCTTTAGTGACCATTGCTCATCTGCAACTAACCTCCCTCTTCGATGTCATCGTCACCAGTGATGATGTGCCACACCCCAAGCCCGCCCCCGATGGCGTAGAGAAGGCTGCCCTCCAGGCCGGTACGATCTGTTCCAGAACCTATTTCGTCGGCGACAACCCAGCCGACATCCTGGCGGGCAATGCAGCCGGGGCGGTCAGCGTCGCTGCCCTCTGGGGAGCCTTCAACCGGGAAGAAACCCGGAATGCCAAGCCAGCCTATGTACTCAACTCTCCACATGAGTTACACTTGCTGCTAAGAAACTGGCATCTGAAACGAAATGGTGTTTAGCGAAACCTGTGCCACACTCCGTTGGTACTCCAACGGGGTGTGGTTGCTTAACACAAGACACCATTCCGATGAATAAGTGAAGGGCATGCTATGCCTCGAAACCACACCTCGCCGAGAGTACACGCCGGTGTGTGGCACAGTCTTCCGGGTACGATGCACTATCAATACTTTCAACTACCAACTCACCCATGCCCACCTTCCTCTCTACCTTCAAAGTTGACGTTACCCCGCCGCTCGGTTCGGGCCTGTGTGGCGGATGGATCAAACCAGCCGGCAAGATCGGTACCCCACTCTACTGCATCGGCATCGTTCTCCAGGGCCCCGATGCCCCCATCGTGATGGCTGCTCTCGATTGGACGGGTCTGTTGAACGAATCTCACATGGAGTTCACTCAGACCATTGCCAAAGCTGCCCACACCACGCCGGAAAGGGTCGCTCTCCACTGTGTCCATCAACATAATGCCCCCTTCATTGACATGGGTGCCCAGAAGTATGTGAGCGAACAAAGTGACCTGCCTCCGAGCTTCGATGTGAAGTGGTTCCGGGAAGCGCAGCAAACCGTGGCCAGGGCCATCGAAACAAGTCTAACTCAACTGAAGAAAGTCACACACTTCAGCTTGAACAAAGGCAGAGTGGATCGCATTGCGAGTAATCGCCGCATCATCAAGGATGGCAAGGTGACCGCCTGGCGTGGAAGCGCCTGCAAAGATGCCAGGCTCCGCGACTTGCCCGAAGGCGAGATCGATCCCTGGCTCAAGACCATCGCATTCTGGAACGAAGAGACCAAACTCGTCTCTCTTCACTGGTATGCCACCCATCCCATGAGCTACTACGGCGATGGCATCGTTAACTCCGATTTCGTCGGTCTGGCACGGGAGAAGTGTGCCGAGGAAGACGAAGTACCCCACATCTACTTCACCGGTTGCGCCGGGAACATTGCCGCTGGCAAGTACAACGATGGCGCTCCCGAACGCCGGGCCGAGTTGGCTGATCGTCTGCACAAGACAATGGCCGCCAACGCCATGTTCCCTGATCGTGTTCCACTTCAGAAATGGGAATGGCGCAGTACGCTGGTCAAGCTGCCTGTCAGGAAGGAGTTCAACGAAGAGTCGCTGAAGAAGACGATTGCCGACAAGAAAGAATCAGTCGCCAATCGCATCCGGGCGGCGATGCAATTGTCCTACCTGAAGCGGGTTGAATCGGGGATACCTATCACACTGAATGGCTTGCTGCTGAACCGTGTCAGCCGGATCATCCATCTACCCGGCGAGTGTTTCATCGAATATCAGCTCTATGCCCGCTATCAACTTGAAGAATCGTTCATCTGCTGTGCTGCATATGGCGACGGCGGGCCGTGGTACATTCCCACCGCTGACGCTTATCCCCAGGGTGGCTACGAAGTCACTGCCTCGTGGGTTGATTCTGCCAGCGAGGTAATTCTGCAGGAAGGGATCAAGCACTTCCTGCGACTGTGATAGTTCTTACTGCCTGGTCAACAACAGATAAATCAGCATACCCATCCCTATCATCAATACCAGATTCGTTATCAGCGACGCAATCAGCATGATCTTGAATAGAGGCAGAATGTCGCTGGAGACCTTTGCAGGTGGCGATTCAGTAGCAGAGCCTGGCGGGACCGCTTGCTGAGGCAACTTCCTCGCGGTCTGTTTCATCAACCGGCGTTCTTCTTCCTGCTCGATGTTTTCCACCAGCCGTACCACATTGATGGCATCAGGCGGACGATGTTGAGGCATCTTGCTGAGCAGTCGATCAATCAATCGCGAGAACTTGTCCGGCACCTCAGCATTCATCTCCCGTGCTGAGACGGGGTTGAGCCTGGAGATAGCGTCCCAGATTTCACCTACATCGTTGCCTTGAAAGGGCAGGGAGCCGGTGCAAAGCTGATACAACACCACCCCCAGGCTGAAGAGATCTGACCGGGCATCGACCCGCGATCCGTTAAACTGTTCCGGAGACATATAGGATGGAGTGCCCAGAACGACTCCGAATCGAGTCAGACCCTCGTTCTGCTCCTCAAGGCGGGCCAGTCCAAAGTCGAGGATCTTGACCCGGTACATTTTCTTATCGCCTCCCGATGAATCGGGCAGGGTTTCGAGCCAGATGTTGGCAGGCTTGATGTCTCGGTGGATCAGGTTTTGGGAGTGGGCAGCTGCTAATCCCTTGGCCATCTCCCGGGCCAAACGAATGACCTGCTGCATGGTCAGGTTGGATTCCTTGCGGAATTGTTCCAGCGAAAACCCGCTGAGTAGTTCCATGGCCAGGTATGGAACCCCGTCATCTTCCCCCACGGTATGGATCATCGCCACATGCGGACTTTTGATCATGGCGCTGAGTTTGGCTTCACGAATGAAGCGAGCCTTGGCCACTTCATCTTTGGTCCATTTCCGATTCAGGACTTTGAGTGCGACCTTGCGATGGATATGCGTATCCATCGCCTCGAAAACGGTGCCTACCCCGCCGAACCCCAAGACTTTGATGATCTGATAGGGCCCTATCTTCTTAAGCTGCATATCCCAGGCGGAGATCGGCGTGTTGGATGTTAGCGACGCCTCAGCTGCCGGTACGACCGTTTCCTTGCCCGTTGCGTCACGGGAATGAGACAGTCCTGCAAGCAATGGCATTTTTGCCGTTTTGGGATTCTCTGCACTCATAATGATGGACGCTCTTGGGTAATCGGGAACCTCATCCTAGCTTGTTTTATGATGAACTGCAAGAATTACTGCGGAGAATGAGGACTGGAAAAACACTGATAGCCGGTCACGCACATGACCGGCTATCAGGGGGAACAAGGAGGCAGTCTCGGGGGAAAGACTGCTCAGTCATGGCGGAGCGGAGATCAGAGGGGGAACTAACCTCCGCTCCTGCCTTGGGGGAGCCACCATCATTCTTGCTGTACATCAGCGTTGCACTCTTCTGATCGGCATCCTCAGCGGCTGTCCCTTTCGGTTCTGCATATTTCCGGCCAGAACCCTCAGTAAGCCCATCATTCCCGCAGCAAGGTCGTTACCGCCCGACTTGCCGGACAACTTGAACATCGCTTTTCCCTGCTTTTCGGGTGACCCTTTGCTAGATTAAGACAATAGTACAGCGTATTCTTCTCCCCTTTCTTGCTCCGACCCTCACGTGCAGAGGGGAAAAAGAAGGCGACTCATGCCATCCGAGAGCGACAAACTCCTGGTGCAGGACATCCGCAAAGGCGATACCGATGCCTGGCAGCGTCTCATTGACCGCTATGAAGGCCGATTGCTCGCCTTTGCCCGCCGTCGTCTCAGTGATCGTTCTCAGGCCGAAGACATCGTCCAGGAAGCCTTTGTGGGTTTTCTCAACAGCCTGCCCAACTTCGATGAAGAGCGGGATTTGCAGACCTATCTCTTCACCATTGCCGCCCATAAGCTGACCGATTATCTTCGAAAGCTCGGTCGCCATCCGCTGCAACACATTCCCGACGGCCAGGAGTTCTTCGAAGGTAAAACCGATCATCGGCCCAGAGTTTCCAGCCTGGCTCGCAGCCGGGAACGCATGGATCTGGAAGAGAATGCCCTAACCAAAGCGCTGAAGAGTATCCTCACCGATTGGCGTGAGCAGGGTGATTATGTGAGAATCAAAGTCCTGGAACTCCTCTTCGTCACCGGCTGGAGTAACAAAGACGTTGCGGACGAACTCAACATCAAAGACCAGCAGGTCGCCAACATCCGCTTTGCCGCTGTCAGGAAAATTACCGAAATGATTCAAGAAGCGGGTCTGCCCCTGGATGTCTTCCCCGGCCTGCAACAAGAGTCTGAGGGGGAGCTGGAATAACTCTATGTCCACCAAAATCACTACGGAAGACCTGCACGGCTACCTCGACGAGGCCCTCTCCGACGAGAAGTCTTCTAAAGTCGAAAAGGCCTTGCGTGAAACCC
>DAOMFV010000058.1:0-30445 GCA_035430005.1 Gemmatales bacterium | reverse complement strand
AAACGGATCTCGCCGATGGATCTACACAACTCGATCGGTTTCCAACGACTGCTTGTTGAGGTCAATCGCCAGCGTGAGCTTGATGCAGAAAGATATCAACAGAAGCTCGATCCCATGGAACGCAAGGCCGATGCGGTTAATGAGCGGCTGCGTACCTATGAGCTGCTGACAGGCAGTTTGGATACCCGAGACAAACCGGCCAGCGCCCGCGAGAACCAACTGCAAATGCGGGACCCGATTCACTACATCGCCTTCGACAAGATCCCGGACTCGGCTTGGTTCTCAATTGGTGAGCTTCGCTTCATATCAACAGCGATGATCGCCCCAGCACTCAGTCGGGAAGAGAACGCAAACTTCATCTGGGGCAAGCTGATCCTCGAGCGAGCGGCACTGCAACCACGTTTGTATCTCAATGAGGCCGCCCGCCAGTCGCTGGCCGAGTTTCAGGCTGCACTGAAGGCGGGCCAAGGCGATGCTATTCTGACCAGCCTTGAAGACCAGGCCAAGAAAACTGCCGTGGATCGACTCGCAGCCGCCAAAGCCGCCCGGAAAGCCACTGTTCAAGATATCGACAAATTGAGTGATGCCGAATTCTCGACATTGCTCCAGAGATTTGGCGTGAAGAACATTTCTCGGGAGGAAATGAAGAAGCAACTCATCGAGCAGGTTTCCGAAACTGATGTCAAGCAGATTACCGAGATGAAGAAGGCAGTTGAAGACCTCCGCACAAGCATCAAGATCGTCCGCAAGCCCTTCATCGCCAATGACCCTCGTTACAACCAGTTGTACATGGCCTATCTAGAAGCTCGACATCGTGACGTTTACCATGATGCCGCCAAGGCCCAGCCTTTCCCGATGGCACAGGCAAGAACCATTCTCGCTGCTTACGATGCTGTCGGGGCGGCCTATCGGCAGGAAGACCCTGCGAAGTTCGCCGAGAAGACCGCCGCCTTCCAGCAACAAGTCACCGAGATCAGCAAGAGTTTTACTCAGGACAAGTACCCCGGCGAGAACACCACGAAACTCGAATTGACTCTCAACCGGGTCGAACCATTCAAGTGGGCGTGGATCAGCATGTTGATGGCTGCTATTCTCTTCGGCCTGTCGATGAAGCTTGAGAATAAAACGCTCTATGCCGTCGCCTTCGTTCCCATGATTGTTTCTCTCGGCTTCCAGCTCTTCGCTTACTATGGCCGTGTCACGATCACCGGACGCCCGCCGGTCAGCAACATGTTTGAAACGGTAATCTTCGTCGCCAGCATGGGTGCCGTCTTCTCCCTGTTGCTCGAATACTTCTATCGCAGTACCGTGATTATTCTGGCTGGAGCGTGCATCGCCACGCTCGGAATGATCATGGCTGATCAGCTTCCTTACGATAATGGCTTCGATGCCAAGATGGGGCCGCTCCAGCCGGTGTTGCGCAGCAACTACTGGCTCATTATCCACGTGATGACTATCGTTGCCAGTTACGCTGCCGGAGCCCTCGCCTGGGCGATCGGCAACATTTCGCTGATCCTCTACTGGTTCAATTCTGATCGTCGTGATCTGCTAAAGGCCCTGTCTAACCTGTGCTACTCAGCCATCAAGGTGGCGGTGCTGCTCCTCGGCGTTGGCACGCTCCTCGGCGGCATCTGGGCGGCTGAATCATGGGGCCGCTTCTGGGGCTGGGATCCGAAAGAGACTTGGGCTCTCATCGCCTTACTCATTTACCTTATCCCACTGCACGCCCGCTACATTGGCTGGGTGAAGGATTTCGGCCTGGCGGTTTCGTCTGTTGTCTGTTTCTCAGCTATCGTCATGTCATGGTATGGCGTCAACTTCGTGCTTGCCGCCGGTCTGCACAGCTACGGCATGGGCGACGGCGGCCCCTGGACGATCTTCCTGCTCGGCTCCATCAACCTCTTCTGGGTACTCCTGGTTTGTAACAAGAGAGCGAGCCAGGAGTTGGCGACAGCATAATCAGGGGTTCTTAGCCCCGGAGGGGCGTTGGTCAGTAGCCGGCGGCGCAAGCCGCCGGTTAGTGTTTGCAGGTGACGAGAGCCCCGGAGGGACGATGGTGATGTGCGCCATTCACTATCGCCCATCCGGGGCTTACAAAATACCTAATTATCTTTCCGGGGACTGACGCCCCCGGCTACTAACTACCGCCCCTCCGGGGCTAATACCAAAACAGGCACCCAAATGGACGGCTGGACGCTCCTCGAAAACCCCCCGAAGATCGACACCAAGCCCGTCTTCATCGTGGCCGGGAAGGAATACTTCCTCAAATCTCTCATCTGCGACATCCTCGAAAAGCAGATCCTGCCCGAAGAAGCCGAGATGGCCCGCAGTGTCTTCGATGGCGAAAACATCGACTGGGCCAGCGTCAAAGACGATCTGCAAACGCCGCCGTTCGGAAGTCGAGTCCGCTTCGTCCTCATCAAGGATGCCGACGATTTCATTACCAGGCAGCGCGAACGGCTGGAGAAATATCTCGACAACCCCAGCCCTTGTGGAGTGCTGGTGCTCGAATGCACATCGTGGAAATCAAACACCCGGTTAGCCAAGGCTATCCCCGATGCCCAGACGCTGATGTGCGAGCCAAAGAAACCCACCGTCATGACGAGCTTCCTCACCAAGTGGTGCCAGATCAAACATCACAAGAAGATTGCTTCGGATGCGGTGAACCTGCTGCTGGAACAGGTCGAACCCGATCTTGGCCTACTGGATCAGGAACTGACCAAGCTCTCTGTCTATGTCGGCGACAAAGAGAGCATCACCATCAAGGATGTCGATGTGCTGGTCGCCCGCAACCGCAGCAGCACCGTTTGGGGCATGCTCGATGCCCTCGCCGCCGGTCAGCCCGGTCCCGCTTTCCTCACGCTACAGCGTCTCATCGAACAAGGCGAAGACCCTCACGGCCTCTTCGCCGGCATGGCCTGGCAAGTCAGGAAAATGGGTCAGGCCCATCGCTTGTTGCAAGACGGCATCAGCCTACAGGGAGCCATCGCGCAGGCCGGCCTGCCTCCGTTTAAAGCCCAAAGCGTGCAGCAACATCTCAGAACGCTCGGCCCCCGTGCCGACAAGCTCTACGACTGGCTGATGGAAAGTGAAACCGCCCTCAAGAGCAGTGGGCAACTGCCCCCCGTCGCGATTCTGGAAAGGATGTTGGTACGGTTGGCATAGAATCGCCATCACTCTTTTTATGGAGAATAATCTCGTGCCGACTGTCAAAAAGCCCTCCAAAGCCCGTGTCGCCATCCGAGGCAAGAACTGGAAGCGCACACCCACCATCGCCCAGGACAAATACGATGTCATGTCCAAGGCTATTCTCAAAGCTCTCACCACCGAGCCCATCGCTTACACTGCTATGGTGAAACGCATCAAGGCTACCCTGAAGAACTTCGATGGCTCCATTTCATGGTACGCCATCATCTGCCTCCGTGAACTCGAAACCCGGGGCAAGGTCATAAGGCACGAAAAGCCGGTGGGGTACTCCAGAAAATAGCTCACCTGACTATACGATCAGACGACACGCCTCCCACGAATTCAACAAAAAAGGCTCCAACTATGCTCGCGATAATCAACCCCCTCGCGGTTCTCCTGGTCATAACCACTCTTTCCACTGCCTCAGGAAATCAAGACATCGAACAGCAACTCCTCGCCGCCGACCGTGCGTTCGCTAAGGCCGTTACTGAACGCCGCCTCGATGGTTGGATGGATTTCATGACCGACGACGCTGCCCGCATGGAAAAGCTCGGCGGCAAGTTCATCAAGGGCAAAGACGCCATTCGCAAAGCAGATGGCGGTCTCTTCGCAGATCCCAAGCGCCGCCTCGTCTGGGATCCTGTCGATGCCCATGCCTTCGCTGACCAGATAAGCGGCATCACCTCCGGACGTTACCAATTGCTCCGCACCGCCGACGATGGCAAAGAGACTGTCATCGCTACAGGCTCCTACTTCACCGGCTGGCGCAAACTACCCGATGGCAACTGGAAAGTCGCCTTCGATACCGGTGCCCCCGACGCGCCAGCAAAGTAATGAACATCCCACTCTCTCCCGCATGAGAGAGTACATGGCAGCACGATCAAAGATTGGTAACCTACCCTGAGCAAACAATTTCCTCCTTCTCCAGGAACACCTCCATGTCGTCCATCAGCCAATCCCTCCTCCCCGAGTTCGATCACGAAATGGCCAGCACCCGCAAGGTGCTCGAACGCATCCCCGACGACAAGCTCAACTGGAAGGCTCACGAGAAGTCGAACACCATCGGCTGGGTCGGCTCCCACCTGGCGAACATTCCCGCCTGGGCAGTGATGGCACTCACCACCAGTGAACTCGACATCGCCCCGGTCGGCAAGGAACCCTACAAGACGCCGGTGTGCAATAACACAAAAGAGATTTTGGCGGAGTTCGACAAGAACGTCGCCGCTGCCCGTGCCGCCCTCGCCGCCGCCACGGATGCGGACTTCATGAAACCCTGGTCGCTCCTTCAGGGCGGCAAGACTCTTATGACCATGCCCAAGATCGCCGTCTACCGCAGTTGGGTGATGAATCACATCATCCACCACCGCGCCCACCTCTGCGTCTACTTCCGCCTCAACAACATCCCCGTGCCCGGCCTCTACGGCCCCTCCGCCGACGAAGGAATGTAATTCTTCTCCCTCTCCCTTCCGGGGAGAGGGGCTGGGGTGAGGGTGAGGGTTCTTAATCGCGGCGAAGCCCATCATGTGACCTACTTCGAACTCTTCACCTTCTCCATGCACTCCTCCACCGCCTTCTCCATTCCATCGCCGTGGCCAATGTAACGGATGATTCCCTGGTGATCGATCACGAAAACCGTAGGCCAGGCGCTCACGCCCCACACCGCACCCAGTCCATCACCGTGGGGGCCAATGAAGAACGACGGCCAGGTCATCTTCTTAGCCCTGGCCGATTCCAGCGCCTTCTTCTGCTCATCGCCACCATTGACACCAAAGATCTTGAAAGGCTGCCCCTGGTACTTCTCGGACAGCGCCACTTCACGAGGCACCAGCCGCATGCACGGCCCACACCACGTACCCCAGAAGACGAGCATGGTGACGGTGCCGTTGCCCGTCGTCAGCTTCAACGGCTTGCCCTCCAGGTCGATTCCTTCCACATCGATGGCGGGCTTGCCCACCACGAGTCGGCCAACGTTATTCACCCCCGCCAGTTGGTCTTGAGCCAGATCAAGGTAGGAAACTCCCTCCTCGTTTTTCAAATCAGCGTAGTCGGCAATCACTCGATTCAACCTTTCAGTGGCCCGCTTCCGAAGCACCTCCGGCGTGCCCAGCCGACCACCAAACGATGGCTGTGGCTTCACGCCATCAAGCAGATAGATACGGTCCATTCTCGCCAGGCCAAACAGCACCTCGGCACGCACCTTCTTATCAGGGTGCTTAAGAGCTACTTCGTTGATCAACTTTTGCTGCGCGCCGCCGTTCTGCGAAAGCGTATTGAGGAGTTTGACCATGCCAGGATTGCTGATGTGATATTGTCGAATGATATCAAGTATTTGGTCGTCGAGCGGGATCATGCCGTTCAGTGCTACAATGGCCTCAAACGCCGCTGCATCTTTGGCATGCTTGAAGATGAGCGGACGATAGCGGCTTTCGAGTTCCTTGTTTTTGCTGCGATACTCATCGTTGAGCTGGCTAACTTTCTCTCTGTCCTTCGCATGGGTGCGAAGCGAATCATAAAACCACTTCTCCAACTCCTTCGCTTCCTGCGGCGCCTTCCGTAACTCCGCCAGCGACTTCTCCTCGTCGCTGCCTGCCTGGCCCTGACCCGTAATCGCCACAAGAAAGCACAACAGGAGCGAGAGCATGATCGTTTACCTTGAAAGTGGAAAGCAGTACTATCCTACCATCAACCTCCGCAGGCTCATCAGAAATCTTCTCCCCTCTCCCTCCTGGGGAGAGGGGCCGGGGGTGAGGGGTTCTCAATCGAGGCGCAGCCCATCATGAGTAAACAAACCATTACTTCGTAAATACTCTCCCGATAATTCTACTCGACAGCGGATCAAGCTGGCATCTACTGCATACCCAGGTATTGCAAACAAGGGTATCGCCCAGATCGATCACCTCATTGGCATAGATGTCTGTGGGTGACGGTAATTCCTCTACCCAAATAGTCATAAAGTCCTGATCAAGGCAGTAGACGTTCGAACATTGCGATGGGAACAAGAAGTAATCCTCTCTGATTACCATGAGTTCACCTTTGCACAAAAGTTGAACGACCTTAGTGCCCACGGGATGATGACGAGCTATGACAATATCTGAAGAGTTATCAACTTTGCAGATAGTGCCATCCTGCATTTCAAATCGAAACGTGCTCATCCGAACCCTTGTGGTAAGTCAACGACTTACACATTCACCTGTACACCACATCATCAATCAATGCTATAGTGCCATCATATCTCACGCTGATCCGAGCTGGTAACCAAATATGCCCGACCCCTTCTCCCCCCTCGATCCCACCTGCTACGCCGTCACCACCAAAGCCCCCGGCCCCACCGGTGCCCTTCCCCTCACCCCCGAACACCTCAGCACCGCCCCCAGTGGCGATCTCTTCGGCTGGACACAGAACGTTGGCATGGGCTGGCAACCAAAGCAACTCACCGGTGGCGACTTCCTCATCCTCAGTACCCACGGCGGACTGCGTGACACCGATGGCCCCCCTCTCGCCCTCGGCTACCACACCGGCCACTGGGAGGTCAATCTGCTCGTAGCCGAAGCAGCGCGGGAACTCAAACGCCTCGGCTCCGTCCCTTTCGCCGGCTACGTCACCGATCCCTGCGATGGCCGCACCCAGGGCACGCCCGGCATGTACGACAGCCTGCCCTACCGCAACGATGCCTCGATGGTGATGCGACGGCTGATCCGTTCGCTGCCCACTCGCAAAGGTGTGATGGGCATCGCCACCTGCGACAAAGGGCTGCCCGCCACCATGATGGCCCTCGCCAGTTGCCACAATCTGCCGACCATCCTCGTCCCCGGCGGCGTCACGCTTCCCGCTGCCGATGGCGAAGACGCCGGCAAGGTGCAGACCATCGGCGTGCGCTACGTGCAGGGCCGACTCACGCTGCAGGAGGCCGCCGAACTCGGCTGCCGGGCCTGCGGTTCTCCCGGTGGTGGCTGTCAGTTCCTCGGCACCGCTGCTACTTCGCAAGTCGTCGGCGAAGCGTTCGGCTTGACGCTGCCCCACGCCGCCCTCGCCCCCTCCGGCCAACCTCTCTGGCTCGATCTCGCCACCCGCTCCGCCCGCGCTCTGTTACACATGCAGAAGTCAGGCATCACGACGAAGCAGATCATCACCCCCGCCGCCGCCAGAAACGCCATGACCGTCTTCGCTGCCTTCGGCGGATCGACGAACCTGCTCTTCCACATCCCCGCCATCCTGCATCAAGCCAAAGTCGAACGACCGACCCTCGACGACTGGATCAACTACAACCGCAACACGCCCCGTCTCGTCGATGCCCTCCCCAACGGCCCCGTCGGCCATCCCACCGTGCGTGTCTACCTTGCCGGCGGCGTGCCCGAAGTGATGATGCACCTGCGAGAACTCGGTCTGCTCGACGAGACCGCCCTCACCGTCACCGGTCAACCGCTCGGCAAACTCCTCGACGCCTGGCCCAACAGCGAACGTCGCAAACGATTGCACGAACAACTCTACCAGTGCGATGGCATCGACCCCAGTGACGTCATCATGTCACCCACCAAAGCGAAAGAGAAAGGCCTCGCCAGCACCGCCACGTTCCCGAAGGGCAATCTCACCCCCGAAGGCAGCGTCATCAAAAGCACCTCCATCGACCCCAGCATGGTGAACGACGACGGCATCTATCATCAAGTACTGAGGGCCAAAGTCTTCACCACCGAAAAAGCAGCGATGGCCGCCATCAAGTCGAAAGAACTCCAACCCGGCGATGTGCTCGTCCTCATCTGCCGAGGCCCCCTCGGTGCCGGCATGGAAGAAATCTACCAGATCACCTCCGCCCTCAAGCATTTAGAATGGGGCAAAAAGGTAGCCGTACTGACGGATGCGAGATTCTCCGGCGTGTCAACGGGAGCCTGCATCGGCCACGTCTCCCCCGAAGCATTAGCCAACGGCCCTATCGGCAAAGTGCAAGACAACGACCGCATCGAAATCCACATCAACCGCAAAACGATGGAAGGCAGCGTCAACCTGATCGGCACCGGCGATCAAATCTTCGGCGCAGCCGAAGGCACCGAACTCCTCAAGAACCGCCCCCCACGCCCCGACCTAAAACCCGACGCCGACCTCCCCGACGACACCAAACTCTGGGCCCATTTGATTCATGCCAGCGGCGGGATTTGGCAGGGGTGTGTGTATGATCAGGAGTTGATTCACCAGCAACTGGCGAGCGGCAGGACGTAAGTCCGCCGTGGGAGTCAGCAGCATCACTGCCTCACGTGTTCGTTGTTACATGGAGCTTCCATGAAGCCGCAGATCGATGATTGGTTCTGGGAGCTGCTTGAATCTTCCCAGGGCAGCTTGCGGCTGCTTTGCCGCAAGATCGAACAACTGCCAAGGCAAAGGGTGATTGATTATCATCGCCTCTACGAGGAAGCCAAGTCTTCCGTTAATCCTCTTTGCCGGGAGGACGATGTAACATCACCAGATGATGACTGTTCCGAAGATGGTGCAGATGATTTCGCAGCCTGGGTCGTCATGCAGGGCAAGAGCTTGTATGAACGTGCAGTCCATGATCCATTGCATCTCGCACTCCTATTAAAGTCCTTTCAAGAACACGAAGCGGGTAAAGGGGCGCTGGCATTCGGGATAGCGTGGGACAACAATGTAGATCGCAAAGAATATGGTGGATACCAGCGGGCAGACTACATCGCTGCTCCGATTTATCGGACACGTTTCGGGGAAGAGCTTGCTGAGGTATCTTAGCGTAGGTTGTGAGCCGCGTTGCTTGAGTGTCATGAGGTTTCTGATTCCAGGTCACATCATTTCGTCGGTAACTCCGGTTCCCGCACTATTTCATTCCCGGCAACCACGCCGATAGGGGTACTGATAATCTTCTTCGCTCCCTTTTTACCGACCAACTGGCTCCACCGCTCTGCTGTCGCTACAAGGTGAATATCCGGCAATCGACCAATCGTAAACATACTTGGCAGCGGTGACGGTAAATCATCTTTCGCGACAAACATATTAAGCGAAAAGTCCCGACTCCAGTAACCAAACCAGCGATGTCCACAGGTGGAACACTTCCAGCCCTGAACAGGCTTGCTTCGAATGCCCACCAGGGCCGGTCCAGCTGGGCCAATCAATTCGAAATACTTCTTCTTGTTCTGCTGATTCAGTGCGGGTTGAAATTGCAAACGGCCTCGTTCTTCATCAGTGAGAAGCTCAAGAAACGCGTCACTGTAGAGATAGTGCATGTTCATGGGTGTTGTCGAAGTATGAGCAAACAGCCCGTCGTATCCACTATCCATAGAGACAATGGTGATAGGCTTGCTGGTGCGCGGCGAATTGGCCGCCTTGCACGCCCGGCAAACAGGCAGTTCGTAAAACGCATCAGTCCAACGCAATCGTTCATCAAGTTCCAGAGTAGTTTCACTGCCTTTCCAGCGGGGAGCATCCGTATCGGGACGCTCATCCCCCGCAAGTATCATCAACTGGGGATGGCAATACTTGGCCGTCTGTACCGAAGCCGGCAGTGGCTTGAGGTATTCAATAACAGCATGCGTCACGCCTTGCTTATTGCCCCAAAGAATGGCATCCAGCAACTTCTCTTCCGCTTCCTCATACGTGTGGCCTATACCCTTCCATTCCGGATGATCCTTCACCCACAACGTAAAGCCAGCTTTGCCCTTCTTCCATTCGCCATAATAGACTTGGCTTTCCACAGATCACCGTGTTAAAAACAATTCACAAGAGTGTAACAATTGACTGACCGCGATCAATATCGAAACCCAGGAGGCCCGCCATGACGCTCAAACCCACCCTCCTGTTCACCTTCCTCGTCACTCTCCACGCCCACCAACCAACAACCTACTACCCACCCAAAGACGCCTGGCAAACCCGCACGCCCACTGACGTCGGCATGGACGAAGCCAAGCTCCAACTTGCCATCGACTGGGCCAAGGCTCACGAAACGAGTCGCCCCAAGGACCTCTCCGACCAGGTGAAAGTCTTCGGCAAAACCCTCGGCAAGATGCCTGCTGAGCGCGGCGGCATCAACGGTATCATCCTGCGGCATGGCTACATCGTCGCTGAGTTCGGCGAAACCACAAGGGTCGATCCCACCTACAGCGTCGCCAAGAGTTATCTCTCCACTCTGCTCGGCCTCGCCATCGATCGTGGTCTCATCAAGAACATCACCGACCAGGTCAAGAACTACATCACCGATGGCGGCTACGATTCGCCCCACAATGCCAAGATCACCTGGGAACAGCACGCCCGCCAGACCAGCGAATGGGAAGGCACGATGTTCGGCAAGCCCCACACCTTCCTCGGCAGAGAAGAGTTCGGCGACGGTGCTCGCAAGCCGCGCGAACTGCGCGAGCCGGGCAGCTTCTACGAATACAATGATGTCCGCATCAACCGCTTCTCGCAGTCGCTGCTCCGTGTCTGGAAACGTCCGCTGCCCGAAGTGCTCAAGACCGAAATCATGGATCCCATCGGCGCTTCCGACACCTGGGCCTGCCACGGCTACCAGAACTCCAACGTCGAAGTCGATGGCAAAACGATGACCTCCGTCTCCGGCGGCACCCGCTGGGGCGGCGGACTGTGGATGTCCACCCGCGAGCACGCCCGCTTCGGCCTGCTCATGCTTCGCAACGGCAAGTGGAACAACAAGCAGATCATCTCGCAGGCCTGGATCAAGCAAGCCACCACCGCCGGCGGCCCCGGTGGCAACGACTACGGCTACCTCTGGTGGCTCAACACCAACGGCAAAGCTCGCCCTGATACTCCTAAGTCCAGCTATGCCGCCGTTGGTGCCGGGCAGAACGTCATCTGGATCGACCCCGATCACGACCTCGTCGTCGTCCTCCGCTGGTATCGGGGGGATGACAACGAGTTCTTCAAGCAGATTATTGCGGCAATCTTAAGGCCCAACGGGCCAAGATAAGATAGCTTTGGGTGAGAATTCCCCGACAACTCTTCCTTCTACCAGAAACCCATCAATCGCTGTGTATTCAAATTCCACCCAATTAGGCTTATTCCCATGTTCGACCGCAAAGCCCAGCTAAACCGTCTAGTGGAAAGCCTGCGTACATTAGTAACGATCCTTGGCCAGTAACGATCCTTGGCCGCGATGCAAATTGTTCACGGACTCGAGGATTCCAAGGCATGCTGGCAAGGTCACTCGAACTGCAGACCCAAGGATTCACGCAGGATGATCTCGATTTCCTGGCAGGTGGTATCATGAATGTCTACGGTGGCATGGGTAGTTTCAGTGACTACCAGCCAATCGATGGAGGTAAGGCAGCATCTTGGATCGAGGAGTTTGAAATCGCAGCTGGTGCAGTATACGCAGGTGCCTTCGATCTCCGCATTACCGGCTCAACCACTGACCGCCCTTGTCCATGGTACCGCAGGTGGTTTAAGCGTTGAACCTATCCGTAACACCATCCCTCGCTAATCCAAGCGAGCCCCACCGATGCCGCTACTTCCACCCCGGCTGCCGTGCCGCCTTGATCGTCACCGTCAAACGGTTCAGCCCCGCAATGCCGCCAACGTTTCCCGAAACCGAAGCCAGCTTCCACGTAGCCGAAGCGTCTGCCACTTTGCCTTCATCCAGAGCTTTGTTCAGCTCCTTCAAAGCACCATTGAGGGCTTTCTACAACTTCCCGGATTTCGAGCTTCCCTCAAAGGTACGCTCGCTCGTATTTGCCTTCGCAACTTTCTTCGCCATGGTTGCTATCCTCATTCAGTTAATGCGCTAGTTGTACCAGCTAGTTTCATTGTACACAAGAAAATAGCCTGGTGTCGATTGTCATAGGTATGACACAAGACCAGTGCCTTGGGGAAGGCCGATCGCCAAATCGTCCATGGCAAATCCAACGGCAGAAGCCAGAGACTCACTACGGATCAGCCAATCCTCCAAAAGGCCTGTTAGGCCAGGTCACGGGCAAATACACTAAACTAGGACGAGGGAAGCGGAGATCGAAATGAACTTCCACGGTCAACTAAGTCTGGCAGATACCCTCATCATCCGCCATCTCGAAGGCGAGCTCGAACCCCAGTTGCTCGACAACGGTAAAACCATCTACCGCGGTCATTTTAGCTGCGCCGAAAACTTCGACTTCAATCATAACGACATCTACCTCCTGCAAACCACCGAGGGCCACAAGACCAAGGTCAAGATACTCACCCTGCTCACCGATCTCGCTGGCCTTAAAGTCTTCTCCATGTATGCCACCCATCCCTTGAAGTAATTATTTATTTCCCACCTGAGAGAAGGGACACCAATCCAACCTACTCGACGAGAAGCGGAGCTTAATTCTCCTGTTGCGAGTCATCCTGCGTTACAATACTTAAGCCATGTCAGCGTCTGCGGAGATTCTCTTTGAAGACCATGAAGCTCACCATCGGGTCTCGAGAGATTGCCGTCGACCAGTCGCCGCTGCATACCTCTTTCTACCGCAGTCACAATGCCTTTGACCTGAGCCGGCCAAGTGACACCTGCCTGCTCATCAAGTACCACTGGGGCATCAGGCTCTTCGCCTACATCCTCTGCGTGATGGGTTGGCCCGTCTTTATTTATGGCATGTTGGGACTGATCGGGCTGTTCCTCCAGCCTGAGATGGCCAACTTCGTTGCAGTGCCGCTCATTCTGCTCTGGGGCGGGGTGATGCTCTTCATGGGCGTTTGGCTCATCGGCCCACGCAACCGGTTTGATACTGCAACCGGCCAGTTGACCATTCGCCACTTCTGGCGAATGCGCCGTCGACCTCTGTCGGAGATCATCGCAGTCCAGGTGAGTAACGCCGGCAAGTTTGAAAGTGGTTACGTCGAAAGCGGTCATGGCCCGCAGCGCGTCTTCACCAGTTATCAGTTGAATCTGGTGCTCGACCAGCCTCACGTGCCCCGCCTGTTCATCACCTACGACGACGACTTGACCGACATGTCGAGAAAGGCCAAAATCCTCGCCGACTTTCTCCATGTCCCGCTGCTGGCTGAGTCGAATGTCCAGTCCACCGTCAAGGAGTACACCAGGAATGATGCAACCCCTAAGCCTGATGGTTCAAGTCACGGACGATTTCGTGGCAGCGATGGGTTGCGCTGGATGCGAGATGGGTTGCTGCCAGAGCCTTATCAGTCGTGGATCGACCGCAAACAACCGCTGCCTTCCAAAGTGAGACTGTTGCCCCGATCCGTGAGCGTGCTGACAGACCTAGCCTTCTTCCTGATACTGGGAATCATGTTCTTCGGAATGGATGCCCTCATTCTCATATTATTCTGGGGCCCTCTGATCAGGGGTGTCCAGCAGGCTGAATTGGGCGCGATCCTGTTCGTCGGTGGCCTCTGCCTGCTCCTGGCCATCGCTCCACTTGTCCTGCTGCGACGGTTGATCATCACGCTGGCCGCGAGCTTCGATCTGAAGCGTGGCACACTTCGCCAGGGCATCCTCGTCGGCCCGGAAGGAGTTCTGGTGCGTTTGGAAGCCAATCGCTGCTATGTCATTCCCCTTGACCGTTTCGTGAACGCCAAGATTGTCAGCCAGGGAGACAATCAAGGAACAAGAATCATTGTCATCGAAACGCAGGACGGGAAGGTCGACTTCTTTCCCGAACGGCTGGATGCCATGCCGGAGCAATTGAATAACTTTGTGAAGGAGTTGCGGAAACGAGTATGATAGTAGAGCTGCCACAGTCCGAAACCTTGCCACAACATAGTCGAGCCGATGCCGATCCAGTGTCTCCATACAGTCTCCAACGAGAATCAAACCACTAAGATATGACAAGACACCTTAAGAGAGAAACACCATGCAGATATACTGTCTGACACTCCTGTCGTTTGTGCTGGCGATAAATCACTGCCTCATCGCCCAGGACAATGGCAAACCGTTGGAAGCCAGGCAGGTTGAGCCACTCGAAGATAAATCGCTGACCCCAGAAGAGTACCAGAGGCTTGGGATGCCCAGTGTCAAGAAAGACTGGGATGGTAAAAACTATCTTCAAGCCCTCTCCGTGCTGGAGAAGCTGAAAACCACACCCGAGAAGCTGCCCAGGCACGAAAGCTCCAAATCGGGACAGGTGTTTGCCAGACTGAGCGATCGGGCTGGAATGCAAGCAGCATTGGAGAAGCTTGAGCCGGGCAAGGAACGGATGATGGAGGCGATGAACTACCTGCAATCGCAATCGAAGATGCTGATGCTTTATTCTGTGGCAGCCTGGCCGCGTCGCAGCCTGGTGGTGGAACAGATAGAATTGACAGAGCCGCTGCTATATATCGCTACATTGGCAATGAAGGAGTCGCAAGAGTTTTATAAGACACTTGATCCCAACGATCCTACTTTCTCAGTGCGAAAACGTGGCTTTGAAAACATGCATAAGAACATGAGTTCCATGTTAACAGGCGTCTATGTCTGTCTCGGGGATCGGGTCTATTGCAAACCAGCTACACGTGTCCGACTAACAAACATCATGTCGACCTATGTGCCCAACATTCTCTCGCTCCTGCCCGCGGAACTACGCGAAGATTCCCAGCGACGATTGGAAGCGCTCATCAGCAAGGAAACGGACCCTACGGTACAACAAGCCATGAAAGGGTTATCAAGCAAACTTCCGAAGAAGTAATCGGCACTGTAGTTTCGTAGGGCAGGTCGAGTGAGCATTTTGGCCGAAACGCCATCTTTCGCAAATTCAAGCCAGACCCCCGAGACGCTACTTCCACGCCGGCTGCCTTGTCGCCTTAATCGTCACCGTCAAACGGTTCAGCCCCGCAATCCCGCCTACGTTCCCCGAAACAGTAGCCAGCTTCCACGTAGCAGAAGCGTCTGCCACCTTGCCTTCGCCCAGCGTTTTGTTCAATTCCTTCAATGCGGTATTGAGAGCCTTCTGCAACTTCCCTGATTTCGAACTCCCTTCAAAGGTACGCTCACCTTTGATCGCCTTCGCAGCTTTCTTTGCCATGGCTCCCTATCCCCATTGATGTTGATGCACCAGTGTATCAACCTCGCCCATCATACACAAGCAAATAACAATGCGATGATTGTCATAAGGGTGACACAGGCCGCCTACACTCTTCACGAGGAAGAAGCGAGCCGTGAAAGATCTCCTGAATCGATCATTCAAATAGAAGTGCTTCTAGTGGGCAGCAATGCCAACATGAGCGAACTCCCTCATTGCCCCTTCCCTTTATTCCTTCTCTCTTTGGGCCAAGGGGCATCAGACAGCAGCATTCACGAGAAACACCATTTCAAAGAGCAAACCCATGCCCGTCAACACAGCCAAGATTGCGTCGGACACTAACAATATCGCTTTGAATCTAAAAGGTTGTCCGACCATTCCGAAGAAGCTGCCCAGCGGAGTGATAAAGCTCACCTTTGACTAAGCCGCAGTCTTGAAATGAAAATTAGCACGTTCGAAGCTATTTTAGTTGCACCTTGTGGAAAATAAGCAAAACTGAATGTAAAGAAACAATTAGTCTCCTTAGGTGAATAACGGTGACTGATACCTTTTTTCAATTCACTTGCGAATCTTGCAAGAAGAAGCTCAAGGCTCGAATTCTTGATATTGGAAAGAGAGCTCATTGCTCCTGTGGTCATAAGTTTAGTATCCCAGGGTTCGAAATGAGTAAACCCAATCCCGATTCCGATGAGCCGAAGACGGCCAAGTCAGCCGTGGTAATTGTCAGCCCCTCGGTCATTAAGCAAGAAGAGTTCCAAGAAGAGATAACCGAAGAACTGCCGGCACAGTAAGGTGGTAAGAAGAAAACTCTGTTTTGGATCGGGCTCCATCCGTTTTTGACTCTAGGTCTCCTCAGACGGGGCAGTTTTCCTGTCGTTGGAAAGCAAAGAGAGTAGTGCCAGGCGAAATCATGGAGAGTACAGCTTGACTACCAAAATGAATTCTTGTGCGTAACACCCAATATGGTGGATAGCACCTTGCCTCGATAAAACGATAGCACTCACCTCCCCGGTTGAGTACCGAGTTTTTCTTACTGAGGCTGGGCCATGAAATACGTATTGATTGCCTGCACACTGTTGGCCACTTGCAATGTTGCCCTCCATGCTCAGGAGGTTGCCAAGCCCGCGACGGTGAAGCAAGTCAACGAAGCCATCGATTTCGATAAGATTCCCAGGCTTGAAGGAGCGATCAAGTATCAAAAGCATTTCAACCACATCACCTACCATGCCCCTGGCACGTTCAAGCAGGCTGCCGACTTCTACCTCGAACAACTCGCCAAGCTCGGCTGGCAGCAGGAGAAGACCATACCTGCCGGCGATCAGAAAGACTATCTCAGCGTGATGTTCGAGAAAGATGGCATGCTGCTGAGCCTCTCCGGCTACCGCAGCGAAGCCAAGGACCCGATGACGGTTACGCTCATGGTCTATGGCAACGTCGATGTACGCCAGTTTCCCAAGATGGGCGATGCCGAGGTGAAATCAAATTACAAGACGGTCTCCTTCTACCTCTCAAAGAAGACCTCTGACGAATCGATGGCGTTCATCCGCAAGTTTATGAAGGAACAGGGCTGGACTGAGAGGACCGAAGACGGCTACGCCACCTGGGCCAAGGAAGGCAGGTTCGTGCTGAAATTCGAGCAGAACGCCATGGAATGCACGATGGTCACAGCCAAGAAGCCTGATGGCATCGAGGTGATGTACAGCGCCTCAGTCAGGCATGAACTTTCGCCTGATGAGGTCACCACCACCGTCAGCGGCAAGGAACTGGGCAAGCCGGCGACGCTGAAGGAAGCGATCGACGTGATCGACATCGGCAAGCTGCCCCGCATGGAGAAGGGGACTAAGGGCAAGCGGGACAAGGAACTCTATTCGCTGCCCATCGGCACCCACTACGAAGTGCCCGAATCGGCAGTCGATGCAGCAGCGACGTTCTACCGCAAGCTGCTCAAAGAGCAGGGCTGGACGGAACTCACGCCTGATCTGGAGATGGAGGATCACGTCCATCTGAAGTTCGAGAAGAACGGGTTCCTGCTTGGCTTCTCGGCCAGCTACGACAAGAAGGATCAGGCGACCACCGTGGCCCTCTTGAACCATGGCAACGTCGATCTCCGCAAGCTGCCGTTCCCGCCCGGAGCCAAGTTCACGTCGGGCCGGAGTAATCACATCAACACGACGACGAGATTGGGTGTAGACGAAGCCTTCGAGTTCTATCGCAAGGAACTAACGAAGCTGGGCTGGAAGGAAGAGAAGCAGCTCGGTCAGGGAACGATGCGCTTCACACAGAATGGCATCGAACTCAGGCTGGAGATCGGCGAGAACATCTACAAGAAAACGGGTGTTCAGTTGAGCACGGGATTGAGGTAAATGCGACGATGTGGCAGGGGTCAACGGAACTCCGTAACGGTGTTACATAGAGCAAGTGCTCAACACAGTTACGGAGTACCAAAACCGTTACACCTGAGATGGAGAAGTAGTCTTGCCTCTCATATTGCAGTTAGGCACACTGGCTCTACTCTCCATCATCCTACTCGGTTGCTCATCGGGAGAATCGTTGCCGGTAGTATTTCAGACTTTACCGTCGGCGAAGCCTTCGAAGTTTGATGGCACCAAGGCTGGTGATCAGCGAGAGGTCGCAGGCATCAAGATGTGTTGGTGCCCGGCAGGAAAGTTTACGATGGGCAGTCCGCGTCACGAACCGGAACGGCGGCCGGGAGAGGATCAGGTCGAGGTGACAATCAGCAAGGGCTTCTGGATGGCCAAGTATGAAACGACGCAGTCTGAGTGGAAACGGGTGATGGGCAAGCTCCCGGGCGAACTGACGGGGGAGCTTCCCGAAGAGGATGATCTGCCGGTCGGCAATGTCAACTTTGCCGAAGCGGAGAGTTTCTGCAAGAAGCTCACCGAGATGGGGCATCAGTCGGGCAGTCTTCCGAGGGAGTGGGAGTTCCGCCTGCCCACGGAAGCGCAGTGGGAGTACGCCTGCCGGGCCGGGACGACGACCGCGACCTCGTTCGGCGACAGCATTGGCAATAGACAAGCGAACTTCAAGGGCAAGCCGTTCAACGGTGGCGAGGCGGGGCCGGCGACGGGCAAGGCGGCCAAGGTGGGCAGTTACCCCGCCAACGCATGGGGCCTGCACGATCTGCATGGCAACACCTGCGAGTGGTGTAGAGACTGGTTTCATCTCAAGCTGCCTGGCGGGGTCGATCCTGATCTGCATGACGCCAGGGAAACCGCGACGAAGAACCGCACCGGGGATGTCTCTCGTTCCCGCCGAGGTGCCGCCTGGGGCGATGATGGCTGGGCGAATCGTTCAGCGTTTCGGCAACGTTTCGAACCGGAACGACGGTATGATCATATCGGGTTTCGAGTGGTGACGGTGCGGCTCGCTGAGCAGAGCACATCGCAGCCACCTTAAGCCTATTGTATCCCCTTCTTCCTCTGGCCAGTCCGGCAGACATCCTTCACTTGGCCGTGTTCATCCTCGGCGAGGCGAAAGCGTTCTTCGCCCTGAATGCGATGCATGGAGCTGTGGTAGTCCTGGCTGGTCTTGGCCATCACATGCAGGGGGTCGGGCACCTTCTGATTGCGGATGCGGCCCCAGGAACCATCGCGAGACGACTATTCGGTGAAGTCAGTCGCAGTCCCCCAGCGCTGTTACAAAGTGGTACGGTCACCGCACCCTTGACGGAGAGTGAAAACAACATCATTCATAAGGATGGGCTGCGACTCGATCTGGAACCCCCTCAACCCCGGCCCCCTTTCCCAGGGGGGAGAGGGGAGAAAAACATTGCACTTGCTGCTGCCTATCGTAAACTGCTTTGCATCTCCCTTTGTGAGGTTGGCTTGTATGATGCGATCATCGTTCTTCTATCTGGGGCTCGTTTTTATCATGGCACTTTCCACGTCGGCGGTGAATGCGCAGAATCGGGGAACAGTTGAGAAGAAGCAGTGGGGCAAGATGCCTGATGGCACACCAGTGGAGTTGTTCACGCTCACCAACAAGAACGGGATGGTCGCCAAGATCACCAACTATGGCGGCATCGTCACTGAGTTGCACGTGCCGGATAAGAACGGCAAGCTGGCTGACGTCTGCCTGGGGTTCGATAATCTCGAAGCTTACTTGGCGGGGCATCCTCACTTTGGCTGCATCACCGGGCGGGTGGCCAATCGCATCGCCAAGGGTAAGTTCACGCTGGATGGCAAAGACTATTCGCTGTTCATCAACAATGGGCCGAACAGTCTGCATGGCGGCAAGGCGGGGTTCGACAAGAAGCTGTGGACGGTGATGTCCGAAGTGGATGGCCCCGGCTACGTCGGCGTCAAACTGCATTACACTAGTATGAATGGCGAGGAAGGTTACCCCGGCACGCTCAGCACGTTTGTCACCTACACGCTGACCGATAACAACGAACTGAAGATCGACTACGAAGCAACGACCGATGCCCCGACGCCGGTGAACCTGACGAACCATGCCTACTTCAACCTGACGGGTGGCAGCGACGATGTGCTGGGGCACAAGCTGAGTTTGAACTGCTTCCGCTACACGCCGACCGATGACACGGGCATCCCGACCGGTGAAATCAAGGAAGTGATCGGCACGCCGCTCGATTTCTTTACCAAGGATGTAGCCCTGGGGGAACGGATCAAGCCGTTGCAGGAGACGCCGACCAAGGGGTATGATCACAACTACATCATCCTGTCGAACGCTGACATGCTGATGCTGAGCATGGAAGCGCTGGAGAAGAAGGCGAAGGAACTGGGAAGCGCGCATCCCGACGTGGTGAAGGGCAGAGTAGCGATGGAAGGGCAAGTGAAGTACCTGAAGGATCATCCTGAACTGATGAAGACGGCGATGAAGCGAGTTGCGGTGCTGACCGAGCCGAAGTCAGGCCGGGTGATGACGGTGCATACTACTGAGCCGGCGGTGCAGCTCTACACCGGCAACTTCCTCGATGGCAAGTACACCGGCAAGGGCGGCGTGAATTACAAGCAACACACGGGGGTGTGCCTGGAGACGCAGCACTATCCTAATTCGGTGAACACGCCGAGCTTCCCGACGACGATTCTGAAGCCGGGGGAGACGTATCGGCAGACGACAGTGTATGGGTTTGGGGTGGAGAGGTAGGAGTGCGATGAACTATACTCAGCAGGCCGCCCGCCGATTCTCCACAGCGGTGGAACTCGCTTGGATTTGCGAGGGGCGAAGTTACGGGTAGGTTTAGCGCTCGGTCCATCCTATGGTACTACACACCAACGTAAGTAGGTTGAAGAACAACACATGAAGCACGAAGATTTTATGCGGCTTTCGATTGAGTTAGCAAAAACATGTCAGCCTGTTGATCCGAAGCGTACCCCTAAGCTTGGTGTAGTCTTTGCCAAACATGATTCTCTGCTTGCATTTGCAAAGCGGGGGACTGGAAAACAAGACGATGACGATCACGCAGAACTTATCGCAAGCAAGCTTGCATCGTCTCAGGATATGCTAATTGGATCGACTGTATATACAACACTTGAACCCTGCACTGACCACACACGACGGTCTACCAGCGAGTCATGCTCCACTCTTCTTGAACGGCTGAAGGTAAAAAAAGTTGTAATAGGAATCCTCGATCCAAATCAGGCAGTTTGCGGACGTGGTTTCAATCAACTTCAGAATGCTGACATCGAAGTTGAAATGTATCCTCATGACTTGGCCAAAGAAGTGCGGGCGGGGAATAGCGATTTCTTACAGGCTCAACAGCGATATTCTCCGAAGATAATCTCCCCTAAGCCCAATGAAGTATTTACTTTGGAAAAGAACAATGACGGTGAATATATAACAGCCGACGTAGTATTTGAATCTAATCTTCCGCCACAAGGGACTGTATCTCTTATCGTGCAACAAGGTAATTTGTGGTGGCCCCAGCGATATGGAATCTCGGAGACGAAACAAATACAAACAGCTGATGTCAAACAGTATAAGGGAAAGGTTGGTTTTGGCTCCGCAGGGAATAGGACGATCCACATAGTTAATGGAAATTCTTTCGGTGTAGGTGTGATAGACTTTTATCATGAAGTTTCAGAGCGCAACAAAGCAAGAAGAAACTTCCTTAGAGAGAAGGGAGTATCCAACGAAGTACTGAACGTGCATTCGATATACCACGCCCTAAAGTTCAGCGTCCTTCCCAATGGTCTTGATTCGCTTGCCAGCGTAACCGTTGAGATTAAGAAAGCCCAATAAGCCTAAATGTTCGAGCAAACGTCCATGTATTATCCTGAAATAATCCAAGAGGTCCTCGGATGCCTTGGTTTGCATGTACTCATACTGATCATGCTTGGCGAACACTTAGTCCCGGCCCGGTTGCACTCCTCTGCGTACTTGCCAAGCAGTGTTGGCATGTGCGAAGTCTTTAGCACTGCTTGAGGAGTACCTAAAGCAGTGCCACGAATCTTATGCAGTCAACTGGGATAGCAACTCACGACAACGGTGAGATTGCCTGGATTTGTCAGTGATGTAACCCGATAGTTTCGCCCCTGCCATTGCCGCCAGTGTACCAAAACTCGATCATATCTTCTCACCCTTGCAAGTATCTCCCTGGGGAGTGGTGCTATGAAACGGTTGATTGCTGTCGGTGTCTTTTCACTGCTGACGGTCTGTGGGGCGTGGGCGGATTGGCCGCAGTTTCGGGGGCCGAACGGATCGGGGGTGGCGGATCAGGAGAAGCCGCCCATCGAGATCGGGCCGGAGAAGAACGTGAAATGGAAGGTCGCTGTGCCGGGCGGCCTATCCTCGCCGATCGTCGTGGGGGATAAGCTTGTTCTCACGGCATTCGAGAATGGCAAGCTCTACACCATTGCCTACCAGCGTTTAGACGGCAAGGAAGCCTAGCGGGCCGAGGCGCCTGCCGAGAAGATCGAGCGCTATCTCAAAGGGGAGGGCAGCCCCGCCGCTTCGACCTGCGCGAGCGATGGAAAACGCATCATTTCTTACTTTGGTTCCTGCGGACTGTTCTGCTACGACCTGGCGGGCAAGGAGCTCTGGAAGTTTCAGATGCCGGTCGCGGTGCTTTCGGGCGACTTTGGCACCGGGGCGTCTCCGATTATTGTTGATGGCACGGTCATCCTGGTGCGTGATGAAATGAAGAACGCCCGAATCCTGGCGATTGACGCGGCGACCGGTTCGCTGAAATGGGAGAAGAAACGTACCTCCCCGACTTCGTACTGCACGCCGGTGGTGTGGGATACATCCAGCGGTAAACAAATTGTCTCCGCCGGGCACGCACGGATGAACGGCTACGACCTTAAGACCGGGGAAGAGAAATGGACTGTCATGGGCATGCCCACCGGCTGCTGCGCGTCGCCGGTGATTACCGAGGGCACGCTCCTGTTTGCCGGCTCCTCCTCCGGTGGGCCCGAAGACCAGGAGTTCAAGATGCCGAGTTATGATGATCTCCTCAAGCAGGCCGACGCGGTCAGCGAGGGGGTCGTCACCAAAGAGAAGGCCCAGAAGACGTTCTTCAAAGATTTCTTCGACAACTTCGACGCCAATAAGGATGGCAAGATTACGCGAGAGGAGTGGGACGCTGTCAGAAAATACATTGACGAGAGGAAGAACACTGCCTTTGCCCTGAAAGCGGGCGGCAGCGGCGATGTGACGGCTACGCATGTGTTGTGGAAGAAGAGTAAAGGTCTGCCGTACATTGCCACGGGCATTGTCTATGGCGGGCAGTACATTCTGGTGCGCGACGGCGGGATCGTGATGGCTTACGATCCGCAGACGGGAAAGGAACTCTATAGCGAGCGTGTCGCCGGCACCGGTTCCTACTACGCATCCCCCGTTGCCGCCAACGGCTACATCTATGTCACGTCACTGCAGGACGGTGTGGTCACGGTGCTTCAAGCCGGCGCACCGAAGGCGACGGTGGTGATGAAGAATCCCAAGTTCGACGAACGGATCAGCGCTACTCCCGCTATCGCGGACAATACGTTCTATCTTCGGACGGAGAAGCATCTGTATGCTTTTGCGGAGGGGAAGTAGGTTTCGTGCAAGCGTAGGGTGGGTCGAGCGGCAAAGCTTCAAAGCACAAGCACACATGCAATATCCAGCTCGCCCCACCACACCGTTGCAGGTTAAAGATGGGGCGAGCTTAGTTCTGCAGGAGGAACATCACCAGAGACTTTAGCGCTCGACCCATCTATGAAGGAGAC
The DNA here is from genome assembly GCA_035430005.1 of Gemmatales bacterium. GTDB lineage: Bacteria > Planctomycetota > Planctomycetia > Gemmatales > HRBIN36 > JAEUIE01. The sequence continues at coordinate 7,146 of DAOMFV010000058.1, read as the reverse complement.
TTTGTCAAGTCAGAGAACTGTAGAAGTTGTACAGTCGGCCTGTCGCTGCTTCCTCGTCACCGTCGACGTCGGTCGGTCTTGCCTGTTCCCGAACCTGTCCGTTGATGCGATGTCGCTGTTGCCGCTGCACATCCTCAGAGCCTGAAGCGGAGGAGGTTCCTTCGCTTGTTCTTGTCGGGGTCTCAGGCCAACCAGACACGTCACGCCCAGCCATCTATTCGGGATCGTACCGGGATGCGTCGCCATGCAATAAAATCCGGAGAACGCTGCCCTTCACCCTAGCGAAGATCGGTTGCCCGTCCTCTGCGTCAAGCCGGAGTCGCTCTCCAAGTCGTGTCTTGTCCAGTTCCCTGCTTGACGCCTCCTTCTGCGTGGTCCTTCAGTTTTTATCGGGGACGCTTGTTCGCGTCATCAGTTCGTTCCTGCTACACTCATGCCGCGGAGCCCTGCCGCTTCCTGGCGCGCTGAAGCTTGCGCTGCTGCGATCGCTCCTCTCGGTCCTTCAACTCCACCAGAGACCAACGGTACTCGGTGTCCTGTTTGAGCATGGATGTCAGCACTCCCAGCAACCTCCGGGCGATGGCCATGATCGCCTTCTTGCTGCCGCGCCGCTTCTTGAGCTGTTCGTACACACCGCGCCAGCGTGCCGAACTGCGGATCGACTGCCAGGCCGCTTCCACCATCGCCCAACGCAGGATGCGCGAACCCTTCTTGGTCAGACCCCGTTCCTTCTCTTTCCCCGCACTCTCCCGCTGGGCAGGCACCAGACCAGCATAGGCCGTAGCATCTTTGATCGAAGCGAACCGCTTCACATCGCCCAACTCCGCCAGCACCACTTCCGTGACCACTTCGCCCACGCCCGGCACCGACAGTATGATCTCTCGCTCACGTTGTTCCGCTACACTCCCCTGGGCAGCGAACTTCTGCAACTGCTTCGTCGCCCCCTCCGTCCGCTCCTTCGCTTCTTTCAACGCCACCAATTGCTGCTTCAGAATAAATCGATCCGCCGCTCGCATCTGCTGCAGCGATTGCAGCGCCTTCATCTGCTCCGCCTCAAACAAGTCTTTCCGATCCGCGTTGTACCGTGTCGCCAGCTGGCGAATCTCCACCTTGATCTGGCTCAGCTTCTGACGGCACCGCAATCGATACCGCACCAGCAGGCGATGTTCCCGTATCCGCTCCGACGGGAAGTAAGCCCGAGGCAACATCCCCAACGCCAGGAACTCCGCCAGGTTCTGCGCATCCTGACGATCCGTCTTCTGCGTCGATTCCGCAATCACACGGAACTTGCTCGGATTCACCAGCACCCACGACGACGCTAGCGGCTCCAACAGCAACGCCAGCCATTCAAACGATCCCATCGCTTCCACCGCAAACGCGAACTCGCCCAGGCCGCGGAAGTAGTCCACGACCCGCTCCGGCTCCGCACACAGCAATCGCTGGCGCTGAAGAACCTTTCTCTCTTTATCCATCACTCAAACTGACATACACTTCTTGTGGAGGTCGATGCCGACGTACTTCATGGGTTGCTCCTGTTGTGGAGATTGAGGGTTGTCACTAACCTCAGACTACCACGCTTTTCAGGACTCCTCTCTGATTCTACCCGGCTTCGGCCTCCTTCATAGTTTCACCCTACGGCACTACAGGACGGTGTAGTGACGGTGCTTAAAGCCGGCGCACCGAAGGCGACAGTGGTGATGAAGAATCCCAAGTTCGACGAACGGATCAGCGCCACGCCCGCTATCGCGGATAATACGTTCTATCTTCGTACGGAGAAGCATCTGTATGCTTTTGCAGAGAAGAAATAGGTTTCGTGCAGGCGTAGGGTGGGTCGAGCGTGTAAGCTCCAGATAACAAGCATGCATGCAGAATCCAGCTCGCCCCACCACACCGTTGCAGGTTAAAGATGGGGCGAGCTTAGTTCTGCAGAAGGAACATCACCAGAGACTTTAGCGCTCGACCCACCCTACGACTACGACCCTGCCACGCTATCTTACTGTCATTCCTTTGGCTTATCCATTCGCACCAGGGTGTACTGGGCGGTATTGCCTTTTCCGAAGTGAACCAGCATCGTCGTCTCCGGCTTGGTGAGGTTGGCGATGCCCGCTTCGTATACCGGGGTTTTATTGTCGCCGGTGGTCCAGGCGGCCCGTTCCGATTTGGTGCCCACGCAGCCGTACACTGTTTGCGTGCTGTCGCTGCCGGCGTTGTAGTAGGTGCCTCGGATAACGCCATCCTTGTTGATTGCCAGTTGGAAGACATCGGTGGCGTTCTGCTGCTGATCGGTTTTGAGCATGCCGAACACGCCGAGAGACATCCAGTTGCCATCCTGACTGACCTTGGCTGCTCGCCCAGCCTCGGCGATGGTCGCCGCCTGCTGAGCGTAAGCTTCCTGCGTGCCGACGTTGTCGCCGTTGATGTAGACATCGTTGTTCTGGTAGACGACCGAGGTGCCATAATCGTAGTAATTCAGAGTATCGGGGTAGGAAGTGTAGGCAGCGAGCGCCGGCCAGGTGGGATAATTCCAGGCCGCTGCTGCGCCCCATCCGGTGGCATACCAGGCGTTGGGATAGCGCCCGTACCAATTCGGCGCGAAGGCGCCGTAGTAGCCGAAGCCGTTGCGTACCGCGCCGGCCTGAGCATACAAAGCTGTCGGCATTTGATGGTAGGTGCCCACGCCGGCATAGCCGACGCCGGCCTGACCCAGCCCGTAACCAGCACCAGCTCTTCCGTCCCATCCACCGGCACCATAGCCGGTGCGGAAACCATCACCTTCTCCGGTGCGAGCTGTTCCGCCGTAGCCGGTGCCGAGTCGCGGTTGTTCCAGGCCACCGCGTCCATTGCCATAGCCGGTACGAGGGCCGTCGCCCTCGCCAGTGCGAGCTGTTCCGCCGTAGCCGGTGCCAAGTCGTGGTTGTTCACCGCCAAATCCGCCGCCGTAGCCGGTGCGAAGGCCGTCGCCTTCTCCGGTGCGAGCCGTGCCGCCATAGCCTGTGCCGAGCCTTGGTTGTCCGCCGCCATAGCCGCCACCAAATCCGCCACGGTACCCGCCACCGCCATAGCCGCCCCGGTATCCACCACCACCCCGGCCGCCACGTTGGGCCAGGATATCAGACACATACAGGAGAGAAAGGGCAGCTACCACTGCCAGTGTCATCAGAGTTCGTTTCATGATCAGGACCTTCCATTATGCTGTGTTGTTCTTGGAGGAATGCTTCAAGGAAGATGGTTAGCGATCGGTCTTCACACGAGTCACCTTCAGAGGAGGCAGATCAGAGACCTGTTCGTTGCCAAATCGGAGATTGACCGGTTGCCAGGTGAGAGTATCGTTGTTGACTCGGTGCAGAAGGTTCTTTGCGCCCAGAGCGCCGCCGTCGGCCAGCACGCCTCTGGTCTCGAATGCCCAGGTATCGCCGTCACGAGTGCAGGTGCCCTGGGCAAAGCCGCCATCCGCTTCAAAGATCCAGATGTGCAGTTCGCCCGACGAGGGATCAAGGCCAATGATCTGCATGGCCGACACGGTTCGATCTTTCTGACGCATCATGATGTTGCCGCGGATAAAAGCCTTGTGGCCAATCCAATCGTAAGTCGTTTTGATCTCGGCATCTTTATTCTTGGCCTGCCAACTGCCGATCAGCCATTCCAGGTCACGGAGATCGCCTTCATCATGGGACCACTCCCGAATGTTGGAAATGACCCATTTGCCGTCCTCTTTCACGAACTGCAGGCTGTAGCGTTGCGAAACCGGCGCCTGATTTCGGATCGTGGTTTTCATGACGCCTTCTTCGACGGCGGTAACGCTGGAGGTAAATCGGAGCGATTCCGGTTCCAGCGTGATCTTGTGCCCGGGGCTTTTGTTGAAGTTCGCCGTAATGGCGTCCTGTAGTGCTTTGCGGCCACGGATCGGCGGGGCATCCTCGGCGTTCAGCTCGGCTCCTTCGGTCAGGAAGGTTGCAGCCTTGGCGCTCTCGCCTTTTTCGAAGGCTTCGACAAAGCTCTTGACTGTGGTCTTGATCGCATCCCGATCCGCTGGTCGGTCTGCCTTCTGGCCCTTCGCCGCGTCTTGTTGAACAGGTTGATCACCTGCGCTCAACAGCCCATAACCCACTATGGCCAAAGCCACGGTCAGAATGATCCACTGCTTTCCACTTCTCATGTCAAACTCCAGCGAGGCCTTCGTGAATCGAGGCCATGGTCAAATATTGTCAGGACTCCTGGTTTGTGCCTGGATGCTGACTTGCCACTTCAATTTAGACGCTGGAATAGCCAATGTAAACGAGAAAAGGGCAAGAAATGACCTTTGGTTTCGATTAGTTGTGAAGAAGAAAGGCGAGCGTGGGTTGCCTCTCGCGGCCTGGCTCTAGATCAATCAAATTTTGCTCTGTCACAACCACCGACTTCATCGGTAAGGGGATCAACCAACGCCTTGTTGAGTGTACGACACTCGAAAGACAACCTTCTCTCTTTCCGGACGACTATCATGTCTCAACGATTGATCGCACTGTGTTGTTGCTTTATCCTTCCCGCTATCGCCTGGGCAGAACTGCCTCCCGGCACATACGACCAACTGCGTCGAGAGGCTGAGGAAGCGCTGGTGATTCAGATCACCAGCGTTCGGGTGGAACGGGATGGCGATTACAAGAATGTCACTCTCGAAGCCAGGGTGCTGCGAGTGGGGCGGTCCAAATCAGGGCTGGCCAAGGATGACAACATCACCATTAAGTACGAAGTTTCTATGGTCCCATTTCCTGGGCCACGGCCTGTGTCCATTCTAAACAGGAACCAGACGTATCCGGCGTTCTTGAAGAGCAATGGGAACACGTATGAGCCGGCTGCGTATGGGATGAGCTTCAATTCGCGGCCTGAGTAATAATGATGGGCTCCGCCCTGATCTAGGATCCCCCTCACCCCAGCCCCTCTCCCTCCAAGGGAGAGGGGCTGAAACGCGATCATCTCTTGCAGGAGAACACTTTGAAGGGATCCCATCCGTGATCATGTGGACTTTGCGATGGCTTGGCGTGTGGCTGTTCTAACTTTTTCCCGTGCGAATGATCGGAATGATGTGCAAATGGATGCCCTATCATTTTTGCAAACAAATGGCTCGAATCATGCCCCAACTTCTGCTCCGACTTTTTCCCATGCTCATGCTCTTTCCTTTTCTCAGTCAAGTGCCCACACCTTGTTGTATGCGGATGTTCTTCTACGGTAGAAGGGCTTGACTTCGTCATGCTGGCGTAGTGTCAGCAATCTCGATTTGATCGGAGCATGGGTTTGTAGAGGCTTTTCCGCGCTGTGGTGATGGATATAGACGTTTTGTTCTATGTGCTTGGCGGTGCTGTTCATGTCTCCCCGGTTAGCCGAATGAAAGGGCTGAACGAGCATGATGTTCGCCGACGCTGTAGACGTAACTCACCAGGGCATCCAATTGTGCTTGGGTCAAATGGAAGTGTTTCACATGACGATGCACCACCTGCTCGGCATGATGAATGGCATGGGCCAATTTCGTTTCGACATGGTGAACGTGTGAATGTTTTTCTTCTGGTTTCGAGGCAGCATATCCTTCATGGCGTGTCATGGAACCGATGCTGTATTTTTTGCCCTCATTCTTGGCGCGATGACTCTCGTAATGGGGGACGGCAGTTTCCCTGCGCCGGATCGCCGACTTTCCCTCAGCCGAGGTTTTCGTTGGTTTATCGGGCATGATAAATGTGCCTGCTAAATGTTGGTTCCAGGATTATTACTCTTAGATAGCTCGAAGAGGATGTGTGCTTGCACGAAAACGACATGGGATAGTCGAGGTATTCTTGAGTACCTATGGATGAACTACTTTCTTTTAGCCGGCAAGGCATTACCAACCCAGCCGTCCAACGGGGCTACGAACCTTTCGACGTTCCTTACGATAATGATCGGCAGCAAACCAGCTTATCGCCACCTGCCAGTTGAGAACTACCTGTCTGCAAAGGAGATTGCGAGGAATCGACCAAGTCTGTAATAGTAAAGCTGCACTGATGAGGCTGTATGAATCCGCTTCAAATATAGTTGCCCAGTCTAGGACAGCCTGAAGCTTCATCGCGCAAGCCAGGTGGTGCATGCCATCGCCAAGTCTACCTCACTTGCGATTCAGGCTAACATCATGGCTATCTCCCATTGATTGATTTGTTAATATCTACCGCTTGCAACGAGCGTATCACCTATTCCACTTCGAAGACGTTCACGAATACCCCAAATTACCTAGTTGGATGTTGCAACTACATCTTTACCATTTTAACATCAGCATTGTAACTTTGATTGCTTGAGGATACACGGCGGGGGACGTCGGGGCCTCAGCTCATCTTGGAGGATGCACGATGTATAGCCTGGTTCTGATGGCCGCTCTGACCTCACCAGCCACGACGCTCGATTGCCACCGCACTCAATGCTCCGGGTGTACCGGCGCTAGTTGCTGGGGCAGCTGCTACGGTAGCTGCCATGGCAGCCGATGCAGCGGTTGCTGGGGGAGTTGCTCCGGTTCGTACTATTCCAGCTGTTCAGGCTGCTGGGGTTCTTCTTGTTATGGTAGCTGTTCGGGTAGCTGCTCCGGCTGCTACGGTTCCGCTTACTATTACTCGGGTAGCTGCTACGGCGGTCACAGCTGCTACGGTTGCTCCGGCTGTAGTGGCTCCTGCTACGGCACCAGCACTTCCGCCTACCCACCGAGCTTCGAGTACACCCAGCCTGCCGCTCCTGCTGCCCCAGCTACCAGGCCACCTACTTCCATGAACAGCACCAGCCCTGCCCCAGCCGTCGTTAGCATCGCTCTGCCTGTTGACGCCAAGCTATATGTCGATGGCCAACTGACCAAGACCATGGACAAGGCTGTTCGCACCTTCGCCACTCCTGACCTCGAGAATGGTCAGGAATACCGCTACACTATGAAGGCCGAAGTCGTTCGTGATGGTGTCGTTCAAAGCGAAACCAAGACGGTCATCGTCAAAGCCGGCGCCGAGATTCGTGAATCGTTCGATACTCTCAACGATGTCAAGACCGCCAGCAACCGCTAGTGGAATCTTCGGGAGGGCGAGGCTCCTGCCGAGCCGTTAGCAATCGCTCTATAGCTCGGCAAGGAGCCTCGCCCTCCCAGCATATGAACATCAAGAGCCGGCAAGG